>CAZHTM010000011.1:52352-69235 GCA_964535735.1 uncultured bacterium | reverse complement strand
GGATGGGGCGGCCGATCCCAGTCGGCATGGCCGATTTTAGTTCCATCCAACAATTCCAGCTGGAATCCGGGAGCCGGCGCTCCGACTTTGATATTCCGCTTGGCGTGATAAATCACTGCATTAATAAAAAATCCTAGAAGGACTGAAATAATGATCAGTACGATAATTCCCAGGGTGCTCATGAGGTTAGCCAATTGTTTATTAAGGACTGGACTGTAGACAAGACATCAGGAACCAACGCCTCAATCGGGGGACTGAGGCCAATACCCATGTCCAGGTTCACGGGTGGAATGCCAATTAGGACGAGTTCGTCAGGCATTTGATTGTGAAGTTTGGCCATCGCCAGAAGCTCGGACAAACCGGTTTGGTGGGATGACATTTTTTTCTGAATGATGGCTGGGATTTCGTTGTGGTAAATATGAACCCGAAGACCACTCTCTAGAGGAATGACCGCATCAACCAAAATGAGCTTATCCGCTGATTCGATGTAGTCCAACAGGTATAATCCCTGTGTACCTCCATCAACAATGGTGACGGATTCAGGCCAGGAATGATTCTGCTGCAGTCGTTTTACTACTGAGCAGCCAAATCCTTCATCACCATAAAGTAAATTTCCCAGTCCCAAAACAGTAATATTCATCACGTCTCCAATACAAATCGAGGCAGGAAATTATCCTGCCTCGATTTAGGGTTCCACATCGTTATTGAGTATTTAGTCAGCGTATTCCGGACATTCTTCCACGCGAGTCTTGTATCCAGTAATCATGGAGGAGGTCACGCTGGATTTATCCATGATATCATGACGTACGATCGCATAGAGGTGAAGAATGAGAAAGACCACAAATGCCCAGGCCACCAAATGGTGGACAGTGTGGACTCGCATGCTTCCGCCGAATAACGGAATGACCCAACCGAACACGGAGTTCAGAAAACCATCAGGATTGCTTTCGCTGTACATGGCCAATCCGGTGAAGATCATGAATAATGACCCACAAAAGACGAAAAGAAAGTAGGTCAGGGCCGCTACCGGATTATGTCCGCAGTAATTGGGTTCATCTTTCCTGAGAAAGAAGTAACTGGCCAATTGATCGCGGAAGGGTTTTCCCCACCAAATCGGTTTCCAGGGTTTAAATCCTGTAAACCGAGCGTAGGGATCTTTTCCGAACAATCCCCAGTACAGGCGAAAGAGGAAATTGGCGATGAAGATGAAGGCGGTGCCAAAGTGGATATACCGAATCCAGGCCATTTGATGGTACCACGTTGCTTCTCCCACCGCTGGAGCAAACAGCGGAGTGGCAATATAAATGCCAGTCAGGAACAACACGGTAACGGAGAGGGCATTGATCCAGTGATACCAACGAACCGGCAAACGCCAAACATATTGTTCTTGGTATAAGGTTGCCATAATTCCTCCTTATACGATTTTGACGGTCGTGATTTCATTCCCGTTCATATCCATAACATGGGATGCGCAAGCCAAACATGGATCGAATGAATGAACCGTTCTCAGGATTTCCAGTGGTAGTTCTGGGTCTGCCATTGGTGTTCCTTTCAGGGCCGCTTCGTACGCGCCGGAACGACCTTGTCCATCCCGAGGTGATGCATTCCAGGTCGAAGGAACAACGATCTGATAATCGGCTATTTTCTTATCCTTAATGTGAATCCAGTGACCCAGAGCGCCACGGGGTGCTTCCGTAAAACCGAATCCTTTGCAGTCTTTCGGCCATCGTTCCGGATTCCATAGGCTACTGTCGTACACTTTTGTATCGCCGGCTTTCACATTGGCGATTAGCTGATCATAATAGTGCCGCATAAATCCAGCCGTTTGTTTACACTCGATACCTCGAGCAGCGGTCCGACCCAGTGTGGAGAATAGCGCAGCTGCCGGCACATCCAGCTTTTTCAGAACGAAATTCACGGTATCCACAATTTCATCCACGCCTTTGACATAGGCAACTAATACCCTGGCCAAAGGTCCAACTTCCATCGGATTGTTTTTCCAACGTGGAGTCTTTAACCAACTGTACTTTTGATCCGTGTCCAGGTATTTGTAGGGTAGATCTGGTCCGGTGTATTTCGGATTGGTCTGGCCTTCGAAGGGATGGAGACTGTCTTTATTCCCGTCGTATGTGTACCAGGAATGGGCGATTTCCTCCGTGATCTGCGAGAGGCTTTTGGGATCCACATCTTCGTCCACATGGCTCAGGTCTTTATTCAAAATAGCGCCCCGTGGCCAGAGGAAGGAACCGGGATCATTGATATCAGTTTCCGGGAAATCCCCATAGGCCAGGTAATTCCCCAATCCGCCGCCGATTGCGCCCCAGTCTTTATAGAAACTGGCTATCGCAAGGAGATCAGGAATGTATACCTGTTCAATGAAGGTCTGAGTATCGTCGACAATCTTTTTGATCATACTCAGCTCTTCGATATTGATCATATTATCACCGTCGGGATTAATGGCCGTGGCCACGCCACCTACGGCGTAGTTTGGATGGGGGTTCTTGCCACCAAATATCGTATGGATTTTGACGATTTCCTTTTGGAACTCCAGGGCTTCCAAATAGTGCGCCACAGCCAACAGATTAACTGCTGGTGGTAGCTTGTAAGCAGGATGCCCCCAATAGCCGTTAGTGAAAATACCCAGTTGTCCACTTTCAACGAAGGTCGTCAACCGCGTTTTGAGGTCTTTGAAATACCCGGGTGACGATTTAGGCCAGGGAGAAATGCTTTGTGCAATCTCCGAGGTTTCTTTGGGATCAGCGCTGAGGGCGCTCACCACATCCACCCAATCCAACGCGTGGAGATGATAGAAATGGATCAGGTGATCCTGCGTTTGCTGGGTTGCATTCATGAGGTTCCGGATAATTCGGGCGTTATCAGGAATTTTAATTCCCAGCGCATCCTCGACACACCGCACCGACGCAATCGCGTGAACTGTGGTACAAACGCCACAAATTCGTTGGGTAAAAGCCCAAGCGTCTCGCGGATCTCGTCCTTTCAGGATCAGCTCCAGTCCACGCCACATGGTTCCGCTGCTGTACGCCTCTGCAATCGTATTGTTTTCGTCGAGAACAGTCTCAATCCGCAAATGTCCTTCAATGCGGGGAATGGGATCGACAACGATTCTTTTTGCCATGATTTATACCCTCCTACTCTTCGGTTCCATGATCGTCGGATTTTTTCTTAATGGCCGACCCAATCGCGTGGGCCGCCATTCCAGCAGCAGCGGCTCCAACCGCCACCATCCCGATCCGATCCGCATTGCTATCAGTACCGACAAAGGATACATTAGCCAAACGGGTGTAGAAGGGGCCGTTATCCCAGAAATTGGGTTCGGAACAACCAATGCAGGGATGCCCGGCTTGAATCGGGAAACTTACACCTTCATTCCATTTAATAGAGCTACAGGAATTATAGGTGGTCGGTCCTTTACAACCCATTTTGTACAGACACCATCCCTTTTGAGCGCCTTCATCATCGAAGCTCTCCACGAACATACCGGCATCAAAATAAGGACGGCGGTAGCATTTATCATGAATTCGGGTGCCGTAAAAGGCTTTCGGACGACCCAGGCGGTCCAACTCCGGTAGTTTGCCGAAGGTGAGCAAATGGGCAATGGTTCCGGTCATGACTTCCGCAATCGGAGGACATCCAGGCACGTTGATAATCGGTTTCCCGCTGATGAGCTTATGTACGGGCTGAGCACCAGTGGGATTGGGTTTTGCATTTTGAACACAACCGAAGGATGCGCAAGATCCCCATGAAATAATCGCCATAGCGTCGGCAGCGGTTTCTTTCAGAACGTTAAGAAATGAATCTCCGCCAACCATGCAGTAAACGCCGTTATCTTTCGTGGGCGCATTTCCTTCCACTGCCAGGATATATTTGCCTTTATAATCCTTCATGATTTGTTTCCGGACAGCTTCCAATTGATGGCCCGCAGCAGCACTGAGGGTATCATCGTAGTCCAGAGAGATCATGTTCAGAATGATATCTGCTGCAATGGGATGCGAAGAACGGATAAACGACTCGCTACAGCAGGTACACTCCAGTCCGTGTAACCAAATCACGGGGATCCGCGGTTTAGTTTCCATGGCTTTAAGTAGTCTTGGTAATCCCGAAGCCCCCAATCCTAGATAGACGGAGAGGAGACTACAGTATTTCATGAATTCCCGCCGGTCTATGCCGCGTGATTCCATGACTTCTGCGTAGGTTTGTTTCTCTTTCATACCCTCCCTTTCCTTAAGTTGATGATGACGTAATAGCGTTTAAGACAATGTATCAGATTTTGTCTGAAAACAATATCGATTGTGCTCACGGATAAAACACTCATCGGCAGTCATATCGCTGCATTGGAGACACATGAGTTCCAATGATGGCGATTGATCGACCAACTGATGAATATATTTTTCCAGTAATGTATTCAATTGGCGCTGTTCTTCAACGGAAAAGGAAGCCAGCACCTGGTTATGAATCTGGACACGACGGGATTCATAACGATCGAGCAAATCAACGCCTTTTCTAAGGATAGATACTCGAACCGAACGGCGATCGGTTGCGATAGGCTTACGGGCCACAAGTGAAAGAGAAACCAGCTTTTCCACGGACTGACTGATGGCGGCATTGCTGATTCCAAAATGACTGGCCAGGTCTCGGATGGTCTTGGGACCACTAAGGTAGAGAGTTTTTAATAGATATAATTGTGTTTTGGAGATAGAAGGGGAGAAGACCTCAGCGATAAGATTGGTTTCGGTGCATTCCACCAGAATTTGAGCCAACAATTGCAAATTATCAGCAATTTGATGAGGTCCGTTATCAGTCAAATAATTAAGCTCCTTAATTATTAAGGTGCTATAATATAAAAGCAGATGCTGTTATCTGCAAAAATTTTTTAGATGATTGACAAAAGAGAGTATATATGCTTACGGGAGTTCAAAAGTTTCTAAGAGAGCTGTCAAAGCTTTTCGGTAATCTTTATCATAGATGAGACAGCAAATAGAGGAAATGGATGTAGATATACCCAGGATATTAATGTTTTTCTCCCCCAGGGCAGCACACATACGTCCGCATATATTGGGTCTTTCTCGGAAATGGGGCCCATAAATCGAGAGTGAAGTGATGTTTGGGATTGATGTGACTACAACGGACGAGTATTGCTGATGATGATTTTCAATTAAGATTGTAGCTTTATCCGCGTCCTCTGAGGAGATACAGATGGTGATATTGCCATTATTGTTAACATCATCGCTTTCTGCTACAAAATGCAGATTGATATTTTCACGTCCCAATAAGGTCAACAGTTTACCAGCGTAACCGGGATTATTGGGAATCCCTAACATCTTTAACATGGTTAGATGGCGGACTTCTAGAATACCACCAATTTTAATTTTCATCAGCTATCCGGGGAATGGTAACGGTTATCTCGGTTCCCTTATCGATTTGACTGGTCAACTCAATTTGACCATTCAATTGATCCATAAATTTCTTAACAATACTTAAACCCAGACCGGTACCGATAGCTTCTGTATCTCGGGCGTTTTTTCCTCGGTAAAATTCCTTAAATATGTGCTCCTGATCCTCCGGTGAAATGCCAATTCCATTATCAGCAATCCGGAATTGCCAATATTTGTCATTCTGATTTGTGCTAATCTCAATGCGCCCCCCCGACCTGGTATACCGAATGGCATTAGATAATAGATTTGAAACAATCTTTTCCAGTAAAAAGCGATCCAGCTTGAAATTATTCTTCTCTGCGCGGATATTTACCTCAATGTCTATGTGTTTCAATTGAGCCTTAGGACGTTCACTTTCAATGATTTCCTGAAGATAATTCCCAGGCGGTACCATATCGGTTGTCATTTCCTGGTCGACGTTCCGGTCGTAGGACAATTCCAGGAGGTCTTTAATAATATCTAGCATTTGCTCCGTTCGGTTCCGGGCGCGGGATAGGAGATCCCGTGATTGTTCATTCAATGGGTTATGGGGCAAATCCAGTACAACACTGATATAACTTTGAACCGCCACGATGGGGGATTTGAGTTCATGTGAGACATATCGAAAAAAGGTCATTTTGCTTTTTGAAGATGCTTCCAACTGGTGGTTCTTTTCCGTGATGAGGTTCTTCACTTTTAGATGCCGTGCCACTAGGGTAACCCCAAGGTAGGCACTAGCAACGGTCATGACGTAAAACGCTCCAAGGGAAGCAAAAACCGAAACGGTGCTGTAGGATGTGCCGAAAATACTGTAGTGTTCTACCCAGCCGAAATATTCAGCGAAAACAAGACTTGAGAATAATATTACCGCCGTGGCTGTTACAATAAATGGCTCCCGTCTATGTTCAAAAATGGTACTCGCAATGATAATGTGAAAAATGTAAAAAAGATAAAACGGATTCTCAATTCCTCCGGAGAAATGGATCAATCCCGTCAAAAGAACTAAATCCAAAATGATTTGCATCCGGACAAATACCATTTCACGATTCAAGGTGGTGGGTGGATTACGTTTCCCATACCACGTATAAACCAAGTTAATTACTACTAGACCCGCCACCGTCAGGAGTAGGGGAACCAGGGGCAGGTTGCCGGGAATCAACCGTTGAGCCAGGATAATCAATAAAAGGGTAACACCCGTTGCCATCCATCGCAAAGTCACCAACCAGTGATTTTTCCGCCTTAAAGATTTAGGTGTATAAAATGAATCGTTTATATTGTTGTCGGAAGTATTCATCAGGGGTTAGATGACAGGCAGATTTCGTTTGACCGCCTCAATTAATTTGAGGGGATTGACCGGTTTTTCAATGAATTCATTCACCGGTAGGAAATCCTGATCCTTTTCCGGGTCGAAAGCAAACCCTGTTTGAGATCCAACAGCTGTTACCATGAGGATAGGCAAATCTGCGGTCTCCTTCATCGACCGAAGCTGATAAGCCAGATGAAACCCCTCATCCTGCGATCCCATCATCACATCCAGAATGAGTAGATCCGGCGTTTCCTTCAGAATGCGTTCCAGTCCTTTTTGTCCCTCCTGGGCATCAATAACATCGAAATCGGCGGATTCCAGGGTGATGCGCATTGCTTCGACTAAGTCGATATCATCATCGATAATCATGATTTTTTTTGCCATCTAATCCCCCTATGAAGGTACGGTCTGGGTACAGACCAAGTTTTGTAAAATGTCCACAACGACTGGCACCGCCCGTTGCACTGGTGTACTCAAATTCTCCTCAGGATGAATGAGCTCCGGTTCAATTCCCACCACCTTTAAAATGGGCGGCAGTAAACCAATCGTCTTGGCCAGGTCGTACACCAAGCCCAGATTAAACCCGTGTAGCGATAATAAACTCACATGCGACGGAAAATCAACATCTGATGGATCAAAAACGTTCACGGATCCGGGTGTGTACCCCATTTCGACTGCGTCGATCAAGTATACAGCGCTAGCTTCTCGAAAATGATCAATGAGATCGAACATGTCCGAACCACAATGAATCAAATCTGTATTTCGAAAATCGGGGTGCGTTTCCAGACGCTCAAGAACTACGGGACCAATACCATCATCGCCCATTTGGCGGTTTCCCAGTGCAATAATTTTCAGATGTGGCGCCATATCTTTGTTTTATCCGCCAGTAAAAGACACTTTAATTGCATGGACGGAACAGGAGATGCAGGGATCATAGGCCCGAACCAGCATCTCCAATTGTCGCTGAATGGATTCCTTTGGCAGGTCTATAATCTCCGGTACTCGTTTTCGTAAATCGGCATCAATATTGGCGAGGTTTTGTCCCGTTGGTATCACGCAGTTTGCGGAAACGATATTTCCTTTTCGGTCATATTCATACTCATGGTAAAGAATTCCCCGGGGAACTTCCGTCGAGCCGACCCCCCGGCCGAAACGGGTGGGCTGTTGATTCGGTTTTTCTTGCTGGATTCCTCGCGTAAGTAACTCATCGATAATGGCAATGGAGTCTTCCATACAGTGGTAACTTTCCACAACCTGGGCTACGGTATTCATATAGGGATTATAACAGTCGGGTGTCAATCCCAAGGTGTGTGCGGCTTTCCGGGCTGCCGATGAAATGTTCTGATGATTGTTATTCCATCGTGCCAGGGCACCTACCATAAAACTCTCACGGGCATGACGACAATGTTTGCTGGTAGAGTGTGGCACGACGAATTCATTTGTCATTTCATGATATTTTTCAACATCGGTGCTTCCCGTATCCGAAGAATAAATCTGACCATCATAAAAGGCATATTCGTCGGAATGTTTGAGGGAGATATATTCTGTTTCCCTCGAGAAATCTGGAATTTCATGAAGAACAGATGTAAATGTGTCTATGGTCGCTTCCATATCCGGGAGACCTTCCCGGATCAGTTTCTGCTGAAGTTCCCGTAATTTATCTTCCGGAGGTAAGTACGTAAAACCGCCGGGGACAGGTGTGATGGGATGAACCGCACGTCCTGAAACAATGTCACCGATGTCATTGGCGAGGCGTTTTAATCGTAAGGCGCGTAGGACAACCTCTTTGTTGGTCGTCAGTAATTTGAAGGCGTCGGGTTTTCCGAAAAAATCGGGCGCTGCTAAAAAATACGCATGCAGGATGTGCGACTGGATAGTGGCGCCGTTTACCAACAATTTCCGCAGTAAATACGTTTGTTCAGAAATATCCAGTCCCAGAGCCGCTTCTGTAGCCTTTAGGGACGTCAATTGGTGACCCAAAGAACAGATTCCGCAAATACGCGATGTAATGATGGCGGCTTCATGGAAATGTCGTCCCTTTAGCATGGCCTCGAAAAACCGGGGGGCCTCCACAATTTCTAACTCACACCGCTCCAGTTGGCCGTTTTCCACGTTGACGACAATATTACCATGTCCCTCAACTCGCGTTAAATGATGAATGTTTAAGGCTAGTGTTCTACTCATATGAAATCTTAATCATTTTTTTTCAAAAAGCCGAAGCATCGCGTACGCTGTGGCTATTGAAGAGTAATAGACGTTTTTTTGCGTCTTCAAAGGAAAGGCCATGTTGATGTAAAATATCTAGCATGGCGTTTTTATTAGGATTCGGGATCAATCCACGACACCCGGTGCAAAATTGTCCAAAGCTGGGACAAATGGCCTCACAGCCCCCCAAGGTTATGGGGCCCAGACAGACCATACCCCGGTCGTACAGACATTCATTTTCTCGTAATTTGCATTCCACGCAGACCGCGGCCTCAGGCTTTTCTGGTTTTTTATTCATGAGCAAGGATTTCAATACACGGAGAAATTCTGGGATGCTCATGGGACAGCCATGAATCTCATAATCCACATGTACCACGTCAGATATAGGAATCGCTGGGATCGTGGGAAAACGATATTTTTCGTCACCGTAAACGATCTCCCGAACACTGTCGATGGGGTGTAAATTTTTTAGGGCATTAATACCGCCGATTGTAGCGCAAGCACCTAAAGCGACCAATATCTTGGTTCGTCGACGAATATCGTGGATTCGTTCGATACAAGAAGGTGTGGAAAGGGACCCTTCAATAAAGGCAATGTCATATTCATCGGCTGTGTCGTCCATGGCTTCCCGGAATTCCACAAGATCTACGTGATTCAGGATGTCGATCAGTTGGTTCTCCAGGTTCAGTTTATTTAACTGACATCCTTCACAACTCGTAAAATCAAAAAAGGCGACTTTCGGTTTTTTTTGAACATTCATCGGATGGCTTCCGGGAGTTGTTTTAAATCAGAATAGGGGTAGACAGGTCCGTCCTGACAAACGTAAGAATGGTTTATTTGGCAGTGGCCGCATTTGCCCACTCCGCATTTCATCCGCCGTTCCAGTGAGAGGTAAATCTGTTCATCGGGAATGCGCTTTGTCTTCAAGGCCATGAGGACGAACTTGTACATCACGGGTGGGCCCACAACAGCAACGACCGTATTATCAAGGTCGAGCTCCAATGGCGGAATCAGAGTGGTGATGACGCCGACCTTTCCCGACCAATCCGGCGTTGCCTGGTCAACAGTCACAAAATACTCGATTGTTGGATCTTGTACCCAGGTTGCCAATTCATCTTGATAAAGTAATTCTCCGGGATTTTTAGCCCCGTATAAAATGATTAGCCGACCATAGGACTTGCGATCATCAATGATTGAGTTGATCAACGATCGTAGGGGGACGATTCCAATTCCGCCACCGATGACGAGAATATCTTTGTTTTTAAACTTCGATAGGTCGAATCCCTGTCCAAAAGGTCCTCTGATTCCCACGGAGTCACCCGGTTCCAACCTGTGCAATGCTTCTGTCAAGCGACCCACTTTGCGGATACATAATTCAAATGTCCCACGGTTGTTGGGTGCCGATGTGATTGAGATGGGCGCTTCCCCAAATCCAAACAGAGAGACCTGGACGAATTGCCCCGGTTGATGGTTTAGATTACGATTCCCAGGGAGGACGATTTCAAACCATTTTTCCAGTTTAGTAAACGATCGCACCTGAGTAATTTTCGCAATTTGGGGATAATAGAGATCGACCTTCTGGTCCGTGTCTAGCGTTTCAATGTGAGTGAGCGCGGTCATGCGGATCTCCTTCAAACCAAGACAGTTTTATGGAGGACACGTTGTTCATAGTCCTCGCAAAGTTGATTCACAATTTCAACGATGCTGATGTTGGCAGTGCAATAAGCAGTACAACGTCCACACCCCACGCACCAGGGCATACCGGTTCTATCTGTAATATATTTAAACTTACGATAAACCCGGTGTCGCTGACGCGCGCTCAATTCAGCGCGAAAATTTTCTCCGTCAGCAACTTCGGCAAACTGGTTCAACATACATCCGTCCCACGTGCGTTCTCTGACACCGTTGGTCAGGGTCAATTCCACATCATCTTCCACATTAAAACAATAACAGGTGGGGCACACAAGATTGCAGGTCCCACACCCAACGCATTTTTTTGCCACCTCCTCCCATACCGGTGAGTCCCAGGCCTGGTCGAATACTTCCGGAAGACGATTGTAATTGTATTTTATTTTGTTGTGGAACTCGCGATTAGTCGGTGGTATATCGAGGGCATCCTCAAGGAATTCAAACCCTTCCAATAATGTTTGTCCCTGTTCAGTTAAAATAAACACCGTGTATCCGTCTGGATGCCGATCCAGAAATAGGTCAAATCCGTCAAATTCTTCAACAGTAATGCCAACGGATCTGCTGAAATGGAGTTCATCCGGTTCAAAAGAAACCCCGATAAATGAGCAGTTCTCCCGTCTCTTTAGGTAGTTTGATTCGGGGTGCCCCTGGGTGAAATTATAATCGAGACGCAAAAGAGCCTGCATATCATAACTGTGTACTCCCAGAAAAATACGGTGACTCGTTTCAGTCTCGATTTTATCATAGGAGCCGTCTAATAGGGAGAATGTAAGTAATGTTTCTCTCGGCGGTAAAAAGTATTTTTTGATTGATTGCAGGGTTCGGGAATAATCAAGTACTACGTTTTCAGGCTTTATAACGTGATCAAACCGATATGAAACCTCGCCGTGATGATGGGGAGCGAAAACATCCCCTTGATGCTGAAGATGGCCTATAAACGCTATAAGGTTTGAAAGGTGGAGATTGGCTTTTTTCACGTTCATCATTGGGTGGGAGGTTGAAATTCAGAATAGGTAGAAACAAAGGCGACCATCAGGAAATGGGAAAACATCGTGGATAATTTCAATGGTAACCTCATTAATGTCTAAAAGAATTTACATAAAACAAGACAAAATTGTCCAGTTATAGGTATTGATGTGTGCGATTCGTTGTAAAATAATCAGTTAACTAAATTTTTGTTAAGCGTTGGAATTTTGCTTCTGAGGAAGAATGATTTGAACTGTTAGTCCTCCAGAAGGATTATTTTGAAAGTGTAATTCTCCAGTATGCTGTTGGATGACCCAGTGAGCAATGGATAGTCCCAGGCCTGTTCCGGGGCGGGACCGAGACTGTTTGCTTCGGAAGTATCTTGATGTTAACTGAGGTAAATCCTTTTCCGGGACACCTGGCCCTTCATCGGTAATCGAAATGGAGATCTTTTGGTCTTCGGTATGATCCATATCCAACGTGATTTGAGCATGATCCGGTGAATATTTCAAGGCATTTTCAATCAAATTGCCAATGGCCAAATGTAGCCAGGAAACATCCCCTTCAATCGCAACGGAGGGAAGCGGGGTTACGCGTAAAACAATATTCTTGATAAGTGCCTGCGGTCGAAACCGTTCAATTTCTTCATACAGCAAGTCGTTCATCCACACAGTATCAAATTGAAGCTTTGCTACGCCTGAGTCCGTTTTGGCAATTTGAGATAAATTATCGATAATTTTGGTAATTCGGTTTAGTTCCCGACGGAAGGAAAGGATTTCATTGTTATTGAGCTTGGGGTGGGATTGAGCCCAGCGATCTAAATATGTATGAAGAATAGTAACAGGTGTTTTGATTTCATGCGATGCATTGGCGGCGATATTTCGGAGACTTACCATCGTTGTTTCCAATCGGTCCAAGAGATCATTCAGAGTCGTGGCTAAATGGGCGATATCATCGTCGGTAGGGGGGACGGGGAGCCGTTGGGAAAGCTTGGAAGATGTAATGTGCCGCGCTTTTTCAGAAATTGCCCGTACAGGTTGCAGGGATTTTCGTGCCAGAAATGTACTCCCACCATATACCATGAGGAGAGCTAGAGGAAAAATGAATAGAAATACAGTAAAGACGACCCTCAACATGTGATAGATATCTTGATACGATTTCCCAATAATTATCCACAAATTGATATGAGGCGCCAGTTGAAATGGCATTACTAAAAACCGGTATTTTTCATCCATGAATATTCGCGTACTAAACGCTTCTCCATCCTCGTTAAAAGTAAGGTTTTGGATTAATTTTGGAGTATATGGAAAATTTTTTGAATGATGAACCAGATTCCGTTTCTCGTCTAACACTGTAAGAAACATGGCTTTATCGTTAATATCCTGATGGTGAGGTTCGAGCCATTCGATTGCTTCATTAACAAAAATACTGTCGTTTTTGTAATTTATTGACAAAGCCACAGCCTTAGATTCTTCAACTAACCGTCGATCCATTTCCCAGTCCAGACGGTTTTTCAGCACCATTGTCACTAATAAAATAAAAGCTATGATGATTAACGTGACTACAAGCGTAGACCAAAGCGTAATCCGTTTTTGAAGACTGAGCTCAGTTTTCATATCGGAATCGATATCCGTATCCTCGAACTGTTTCTATATTTGATGGAGATTCAGGAGAATCAATTTTTTTTCGAAGATAATTAATGTAAACATCAACAATGTTTGTATCCGAATCCCATTGAGATTCCCATACATGCTCTAAAATCTGAGAACGTGTCAATGCCTGATCAGCATGGCGCATCAAGTATTCGAGGAGTAAAAATTCCCGATTGGAAAGTGGTATTTGTTTTTGATCGACCAGGACGGTTCGAGTCAAAGAATTCAGCGAAATGTTCCGAATGGTCAAGGTGGGTTGATTTCGATAAGACGATCTACGGATCAAAGCCTGGACACGAGCGACCAATTCATCCATAGCAAAGGGTTTAAGAAGATAATCATCAGCCCCCACATTTAAACCTTCTACACGCTGATCGATCCCTGAAAGTGCTGTTAGTATTAATATAGGGACGGTGATATCTTGCCCCCGTAATTCACTACAGACAATTAAACCATCATTATCCGGTAATCGGCGGTCTAAGATAATGCAATCATATTCTTCAACTATAGCAGTTTCAAGGGCGTGTTCACAGGTCGTGACCCAGTCGACACTGTACCCTCGTTCTTCGAAGCAATCCCGTATATAACTACCGATTGCTGGTTCGTCCTCAACGACCAGGATTCTCATTGATGAATCTCTCCTATTTGGTTTTCTGAGACTTGCAAAATTAGAATATTTTAATGGGATTCTAAGCTGATTTTAATATGCTCTTCATAAAATCACACGCATTATTCGGATAAAAAGGTCCGTTTTAATGATTTCATAAATCTCTTAGGAGGAAGGAATGGATAATTGGTTAAATAAAATCTCTGCGACGGTTGCATCAGGTGCGCTATTACTGAGCATGGGTTTGGGGCAGACTTATGTCGGTTCTGCAGCCTGTCAGGCCTGCCATGGAGCAACGGATGTCACCCAAGCAGGATATAATATCTATGAATCCTGGTACAATTCCGGTCACCCGTATAAGTTTAATGTGATCGAGAATGATCAGGCGCCCACATATCCCGACTTTGTGGTGAATTTCGAAGACAACTGGTTAACCGAACTTGGAAACGGGAACCACAGTTGGTCGGAGATTGCCGGAGTGATCGGCGGATTTGGCTGGAAAGCCCGTTTCGTCGGACCTGACGGCCATATTGTGGGAACCGCCGATGCCCAGATTGATCCGGGCGCTGGCCATAATCAGTTCAATTTTTATGGCGGTGTGGATCACGGTTGGGTGGATTACCACACAACTGATGTGAAGATCTACAACTACAGTTGTTTCAAATGTCATACCACTGGCGGAGATACCACTGGGACTTGGCTCACGGGTGTTGATGGTTTGGGAACGTTTACTGAAGGCGGAATTGGCTGTGAAGCCTGCCATGGCCCTGGAAGTGACCATGTTGCGGCACCTTCAACCAGCAATATTGATCGTGTATATGAATTCGTCCATCAGGATAATAGTCTCGGTGGATTGGAGGTGGATGGTACCGTCATTACTCCAGACCCCAATGGAAATGATGTGAATTTCCTCTGCGGAACCTGCCACAATCGTAGTTATACTGATCCTATCAATGCGAGCGGGGGCTTCATCCGACATCATGAACAGTGGGATGAATTTGTTGCATCGGATCATTATGCCGCTGGCCTTACATGTGTTTCGTGTCATAATCCACACAAACGAGTCGTATGGGACGGCGATGGGATTACCATGGAATGTGCTACCTGCCATCCGAACGAAATGGCCACTATAAACCATGAAGGCACCCAGAGTTGCGTGGAATGCCACATGCCCTATGCGGCAAAATCGGGGACGACTCAAGGTCAGAGTGGGTATAAAGGTGATGTACGTTCTCACCTGTGGAAGATTACCGTCGATACGGAATCCATGTTCACGGATGATGGCTCTGCGGTTCGGGATGATGATACCCGACAGGCCTCCTTATCCCCGGCATATTCTTGTCTCAGTTGTCATAATGACGACCCCGATGATGATATTCCGGACATGACATTGGAACAAGTGGTAAATACAGCCGCTAATATGCATACCACCCCAACCAGCGATCCTACTTTCGTTGGTTCAGAAACCTGTGCCGCATGTCATGATGAAGTGAATGCAGATTTGGGATACAATATTGTGGAAGAATGGTCCAATTCCGGTCACCCGTATAAGTTCAATGTGATCGAGAATGATCAGGCGCCCACATATCCCGACTTTGTGGTGAATTTCGAAGACAACTGGTTAACCGAACTTGGAAACGGGAACCACAGTTGGTCTGAAATTGCCGGCGTGATCGGTGGGTTTGGCTGGAAGGCACGTTTTGTAGGGCCGGATGGTCAGATTGTAGGTTCGGCTACTGCGCAAATTGACCCGGGAGCCGGGCATAATCAGTTTAATTTTTATGGTGGCGTAGATTACGGTTGGGTGGATTATCATACAACCGACACTAAGATCTACAATTACAGTTGTTTCAAGTGTCATACCACTGGAGGAGATACCACGGGGACCTGGCTCACGGGCGTAGACGGTTTGGGAACGTTTGTTGAAGGCGGAATTGGTTGTGAAGCCTGTCACGGTCCAGGAAGCAACCATGCTCAAACCGGAGATCCAGCCTATATTGACCGGGTGTACGAGTTCGTCCATCTGGATAATACTATTGGCGGATTGGAAAAAGATGGAACAGTAATCACTCCTGATCCAAACGGAGATGATGTGAACTTCCTCTGCGGAACCTGCCATAATCGTAGTTACACGGATCCCATCAATGCTTCCGGTGGATTTATTCGTCACCATGAACAATGGGATGAATTCTCTGCCAGTCCCCATGATGGTGTATTGAATTGTACTACCTGTCACGATCCCCATAAACGGGTTATTTGGGATGGCGATGGCATCACTATGGAATGTTCGACCTGCCATCCGACTCAGGCAAACAACCTGACCCACGAGGGAACCCACGATTGCGTGGAATGCCACATGCCCTATGCGGCCAAATCGGGAACGACTCAAGGGCAGAGCGGATACAAAGGGGATGTGCGATCCCATATCTTCCGCATTGCAGCGGACACGTTGTCCATGTTTACGGATGATGGCTCTGCGGTTCGGGATGATGATACCCGTCCAGCTAGTTTATCCCCGGCCTATTCCTGTCTCAGTTGTCATAATGACGATCCGGCCGACGCAATTCCGGATATGACTCTGGCAGAAGCGGCAGAGGAAGCAGCCACTATGCATAATACGATGGCAACCGGTGAGGAGTCCGAACTACCAACGGCCTTTGCTTTACGGCAAAATTATCCCAACCCGTTTAACCCGACGACAACAATCGTATTCGATATACCTGAAGCTTCTCAGGTAAGAATCGAAGTTTATGACTTGCTTGGAAATCGGGTTCGAGGTTTGGTTGATGATACCTTCTCACCAGGTCATCACCAAATTTCCTGGAATGGCCGTACAGATTCAGGACAATCTGCTCCTGCTGGGATTTATTTTGCACGATTGAGTCATGGAGCGGAAATTCAGCAAATAAAGATGGTATTGTTGAAATAAATCCTATCTTTGAAACGTCTCATTACCCCGGGCCCCTTTTGAGGGGCTCGGGGTAATTATTTTGGGTTACTTAATAAAATAAAAAAGGATATCAATA
>CAZHTM010000011.1:35127-52252 GCA_964535735.1 uncultured bacterium | reverse complement strand
GGGGCTCGGGGTAATTATTTTGGGTTACTTAATAAAATAAAAAAGGATATCAATATCTTGTTTTAGTTTATTAAAATATTTTAATATTCCGTGTGTGGAGCAATGTCTTCACTCTGCTTTTGTAGGCGGGGGGTAACCAAATAAAAAAGGTAGGAGAAAAATGATTAAGTACATTCGACTAATCACTATCCTCGTTCTGGGTTTAACGATTTTCTTTGTGGGGTGCGATAACGATACCAGTACCGACGTCACCGATCTTGTGGTAGCTACGGTTTCCACTCCACCAACGCTGGATGGAAATGGTAATGATGCGGCTTGGAATAATGCCGATGAACTCATCGTTACCGTGGGTACTGACGCGGCTTACGCCAACGCATTTGGTCAGGTGGATGTTCATCTGACAGCTGTTAAAGATGATCAGAATATTTACATCAAAGCGGTTTGGGAAGATCCTTCCAATACAATGAGTGTTGACAAGAAACAATGGACCTATGATGATGGACTTTGGACACAGGATGGAAATGAAGACCGCCTGTTTTTCTTCTTTGATATGGGACAGAATGGCGACCAAGGCGCTGATTGTTCTCAGATGTGCCATGTCGGAGAAGGTATGTGGACCGATAATGGGATTGTAGACCAATGGCACTGGAAAGCCCATCGTACCGCTCCGATCCATCACGCGGATGATAAATATATTGATAATAACTACACCGATTCAGAAGGGAATGTAGCAGAAGATGCGGGACAACATGGTGACGCAGATACCACGGGTTTATACAATGATAATATTGATGGAAATGGCCTTCCGCTTTATTCCGGCCCCATCACTGATGGGCATTATTTAATTCTACCCGCTGGTGAAAGTGCTGATACTTACTTCACTCCTTTTGACGCCAATACCGTCGATACCAGCACCCCAATTCCGGGTTATTGGTTAGATGAAAATGCCGATGGTTCCCGTGCTGATGTTACCGCGTACTCCAGCTACGATAATGGTGTATGGACTGTCGAATTCATGCGAGCTCTTGATACGGGCAACGACGACGATGTCGTGTTCGGTTCTGGAAACATAGAGGCTGTCGTAGCCATTACAGATGATTCTGGTGGCTCTCATAGTGGGTCCGCACCCTTTACTATCAAATTCTAATACTGGAAAATCAATATCCTGGGATGGCAAGGCTATCCCGGGATATTTTTCCCAGGAAATGCACTCACAAAAGTAAAACGCGATACATAAGCTCAATATTTCTGCTTATTAATTGGATGGAGCTTCAGTAGAGATACAGAATGGTAAGGGGGGGAAGAAACACTTTCTAGGGTAAGGTGCCAATTTGATGCAATGATCTGGACTCAGCCATACAAACAGTCATTTCATTCTCTTTCCTATCGATGTAGGTATGGACAGGAATAACACATTCGGAGAGGGGTAAAATGTTGTATTCAAAATCTGCAGAGTATGGAATCCAAGCCATGATTTATTTGGCGGTTAGGAAATCGGATGAACCTGTACTAATCAGTGAAATCGCTGAAGCCTACAATATTCCCCAACCATTTTTAGCTAAAATCGTACAAACATTGGTAAAATTTAATTTAATGAAAGCGATTCGAGGTCGCCATGGGGGAATTATGCTGGCGAAAGATCCTCATGACATACACATACAACATATAATCGAGGCAATCGACGGCCCTGAACCTGATGAAGAAATTTGTGTGATAGGATTGGACCCCTGTTCAAGTACACAACCTTGTCCGTTTCACAACCGTTGGACTCGAATACGCTCTGAAATTTCTTATATGCTGAATTCGGAGGACTTGGCGGATCTAGCTGCCAAAGTTCAAATTAAACATGAAAATATGATGCGCGATAAACAAATCTTAAAATCTTCACAGTCGACATCATAACGTATATTGAGAGTTAATCATGATGAATCAACAAAACCAAGTTTATTCAAAAAAGATTATTTTGCAATGAGTCCAGAACCATATAGATTGTGGAAATTTCGGAATCATTTCAACGGCATGTTGATTCCGGGAATTCGCTGGAATCGCTTGATGAATCGTTAAATTTGAACCATGAACTGAGCAAGAGGGAGTACCCATGACAATGGATTCTGAAAAATCAATCCAATCTACGTCCAGAAGGAAATTTATTGATAAACTTTTGGGTGTAGGTTTAATTGCCTGGTTAGGAACTATTTTCTATCCATTGATAAAATATTTGACCCCACCGAAAGCTGCCAATATCTCTGTCAACCAAGTGGAAGCTGGTATGGTTTCAGAGTTCCCCAATAATTCCGCAAAAATTGTACGGTTTGGTCGCAAACCGGTAATCGTTATTCGGAAGAAAAACGGTGAATTCACTGCTCTCACGGCTACCTGTACACATTTGGACTGTACCGTACAATATGTACCGGAATCAACCATAATCTGGTGTGCGTGTCATAATGGAGTTTATGATATTAATGGTAACAATATTTCGGGCCCTCCGCCTAGACCGCTTACACGGATGATAGCCAAGGTCCAAAATGATAAGGTCATTATCATGAGAGAGGAGGCTGCCTAATGAAGATTTTCGATTGGATCAATGAACGAATTAGTCTTGATGCGGCCATAAAATTTGCAAAAAAGAAGGAAGTTCCCATATTTTATGGAACGGTTTGGTATTATCTCGGTGGTGTGGCGCTTTTTCTCTTTATGGTCCAGATCCTGACGGGTATTCTTTTGACGTTTTATTATCAACCGGGTGTTAACACGGCTTATGAGAGTCTAAAGTTCATCGTAAGCAAAGTGAGTTTCGGTTGGTTGGTCCGGGAAACTCATAGCTGGTCCGCAAATTTGTTCATCTTTTTTATTTTTCTTCACATGTTCACCGTGTTTTTTTCCAAAGCCTACCGCAAACCAAGAGAGATGACTTGGTTGAGCGGTATGCTTCTACTTTTTGTGGCTCTTGGCTTTGGGTTTTCCGGGTATTTATTACCATGGAATGAATTATCCTATTTTGCAACCAAAGTCGGTACTGAGATTGCAGGCTCCTTGCCGGTGGTAGGGGAATTTATTCTAAAAGTTCTAAGAGCTGGTGATGAAGTCAGTGGGGCTACATTGACCCGTTTTTATGGCATCCATGTGGCGGTTCTTCCTTTGATTGCAATCTTTATACTGGGAATGCATTTAATGCTTATCCAGTTTCAAGGGATGAGTGTCCCACCTAAATTGGAAAAGACACCCGAAAAACAGCGGGGATCAATACCCTTTTTCCCGAACTTTGTCATGCGGGACATGACCGTTTGGTTGGTGGTCTTAAACTTAATTGCTCTATTGGCGTTATTCTTTCCTTGGGAATTGGGGAATAAAGCCGATCCTTTGGCACCAGCACCTGCGGGCATTCGGCCGGAATGGTATTTTATGTTTATGTTTCAAACACTAAAGTTAATTCCGGCTCACTTTCTTTTCATGGAGGGTGAGTTATTCGGAATCTTGGTGTTTATGGTTGGTGGTTTAATCTGGCTATTGGTTCCATTTTTAGATAAGAACGCTCACCTGCCCGGCTCAAGTACACGTATATGGACTTGGGTTGGAGTATTTGTTGTTATTTTCATCATTGTTATGACCGTCTGGGGGTACATGGTATGAAAAATTCAATACTGATTCTATTGTTGCTTTCAGGATCACTGATGTATGGAGAAAACATTTCGAAAGACGCATGTTATACCTGCCATATGGAGGTGGATGAAGACCGGGACGACGATGCAAAAATCATGACGCACATTGACGAAGATGTTCATTTAAAAGTTGGTTTAAGCTGTGCCGATTGTCATGGAGGTGATCCCACAGCATTCGATGATGAAGATGCGGCCATGTGGGAAAATGACACGTTTATTGGTGCTGTGGAACGGACGGATCAGCCTAAAATTTGTGGAAAATGTCACACTGATCCCAAATACATGCGCCAGTACCGTGCCTCAGTAAGAACCGATGAGGTTCAACAATACTGGACCAGCAAACACGGACTGCTACTGCAACAGGGCAATGATAAAGTTGCCGTCTGCACTAGTTGCCACGGCGTCCATGGTATCTATGCGAAGGATGATCCACGATCTCCCGTGTATCCAACCCACGTTCCCGAAACTTGCAACACCTGTCACGGGGATGCGGACTATATGGCCGAATTTGGAATTCCCACCGATCAGTTTGAAAACTACAAGCGCTCGGTTCATGGGAAAGCCTTGCTGGAAAATAATGATACTGGTTCTCCTGCATGTAATGACTGTCACGGGAATCACGGTGCTACGCCGCCGGATGTGGTGACGATCGCAGATATCTGTGGAACATGCCACGTTAACAATCGAAAACTTTTCGTCGCCAGCCATTTAAACTATAATATGCTTCAGATAGGTGCCAAACAGTGCATCGAATGCCATGGCAATCACGATATTGAGCATTTAACGGATGAATCACTCAAAGCCGGTACAATGACTTTTGTTTGCAAATCCTGCCATGATCATCACGGTGAGAAAGCCGTTACTTTAGCCTCTCAGATGTATACAGTCATTGACAGTTTGGTAAAGGGATACGATAAAGCGGATGCGTTAATTAACCAAGCAGAGCAAAAAGGCATGGAAGTTAGTGACTTGTACTCCTTCCTTGAAGAATCCCATCAAGCCTTGGTTCAGACGCGCACCAGTATACATGCTTTTGATATTGAGGCTGTACAAAAAACAGCCGAACCGGGATTCAAAGCCGTGGCCAGTGCGTTGGAAGGAGCGCAAGAAACTCTGGAGGAATATGATAATCGACGCGTAAGTCTGATTGTCATTACCCTTGTTGTTTCCTTCTTGGTGGTGGCTCTAGTGCTTAAAATTAAGGAGATGCAAAAACAGTAATAAATTTCTGCGCCGGTTTCCAGGTAGCATCCTGGAAACCGGCATTTTCACTTAAGGAGTCAATAATCGGATTTATTTTCTTTTTTTGTAACGAACCAATTATTTTGGATTGAAATAGATTTTCCTCTAATTTTATCTGCTGTACTTGAAATGAAATTGCATAAATACCGTGTTTGAACAAATAACCGACCGCTTTGACATCATTTTTCGTAATCTTCGTGGATTAGGAAAAATTACGGATGCAAATATTCGGACAACCGCCCGTGAAATCCGTCGTGTCCTTTTAGATGCCGACGTGAATTTCCGGGTGGCCCGGGATTTTGTCAATCGAGTCAGTGAACGAGCCCAAGGTACTAAAGTTATCAAATCCATTCGTCCTGGCGAACAATTTATAAAAATCATTCACCAGGAAATGGTGGCCGTTTTGGGTTCGGAATCCCAGGATCTGGAGTTTGGGCACCGCAAACCGGCGGTTGTTTTGTTGGCGGGATTGCAGGGCGCGGGTAAAACCACGACTGCAGCTAAATTAGCCAACCTTTTGAAACGCACTGGAAAACATGTATTATTAGTCGCAGCGGATATGGTCCGTCCTGCGGCAGTTAGACAACTTGAAATTCTGGGTGAACAAGTCGGAGTAGATGTTGTCGCTGATTTGAAATCAAACCCTCTGGATGTTGTTGAAAAAGGCCTTCAACAGGCCAAAGATAACGGGGTGGAGGTTGTCATTATTGATTCTGCCGGGCGATCCCATGTGAATACCGAAATGATGCGGGAAATCCAGAAAATCGCTGAAAAAGCTCAACCGGCGGAAATTCTTTTTGTGGTAGACGGAATGACAGGGCAAGATGCCGTCAATTCTGCCAAAGCGTTTAACGATGCGTTGGAGTTAACGGGTATCATTCTCACAAAAATGGACGGTGATGCCCGGGGTGGCGCTGCGGTCTCCATTCGGGAGGTTACGGGAAAACCGATAAAATTCCTGGGTGTTTCGGAGAAGTTGGATGGTTTGGAACGCTTTGATGCTCATCGAGTTGCCGATCGTATCTTAGGAATGGGCGATGTGGTTACCCTGGTAGAAAAAGCCCAGGAAACCCTGGATGTTCAGGCAGCAGAAAAGCTCCGGAAAAAACTAGAAAAACATTCATTTGATCTGGAAGATTTTCGGGATCAAATACGGCAACTCCAAAAAATGGGCTCTATGAGTCAGATACTTGGCATGATACCAGGAGTACCACGCAAAGCGTTGAAAGGGTTAAGCATGGATGACCGGCAATTAGTCTGGACAGAGGCCCTTATCAACTCCATGACTCCTGAAGAACGAAAAAATCCAACTCTGATCAACGGGAGTCGGCGAAAAAGAATTGCCCGGGGATCGGGTCGGACAGTTCAGGAATTGAACCAGTTACTAAAGAATTTTGCAATGATGCAGAAAATGATGAAAAATATGGGGAAAATGAAACTCCCCGGTCTACCCGGTACCATGCCCGGGATGGGACAATTTTTGGGACATTGAAGTAAGGAGAATGACGATTGGCGATTAAAATCAGATTGAAACGTATTGGACGTAGGAATCGTCCTTTTTACCGGGTCGTAGTTATGGATTCACGGAAGCGCCGAGATGGAGCAGCGATTGAAGAATTGGGTTGGTACAACCCCATCGCCCGGGATAAAGATTCAAATTTC
Organism: uncultured bacterium; assembly: GCA_964535735.1. GTDB lineage: Bacteria > Fidelibacterota > Marinisomatia > Marinisomatales > J089 > J089. Next base: position 45,689 of record CAZHTM010000011.1, on the reverse strand, counting down.
ACTTTCAAAGAGGACCGGATGCTGCATTGGCTGGGTATAGGTGCACAACCTACTGATGTAGTTCATTCACTCATGCGGCGTTCCGGATTGGCCCTTAAATGGCATTTGATCAAACAGGGAATGGACGAAGATTCGATTCGGAAAGAAATGGAAAAATGGGCGCTGAATCGGGAAAACCGGAAAAAGAAAGCCGCCGCTCCCAAAGCAGCCCCAGCTGACGAGCCGAAAAAAGCTGAAACTGCAGAGGTAGAAGAACCGGCGGCTGAAACACCGGCCGAAGAAGAATCCACATCCCAAGACGTAACCCAAGAAGAAGATTTGCCGGACCAGGAAGAGGCTCCGACGGAACCATCCGCTGATAAACCGGAGGAAACGGAGCCATCCGAAACCGACGGTGACAACACTTCAGAATCCTCAGAACCTGAACCAGAGACAGCCGCAGGCGAAACCTCTGATTCTGAAAAACAAACTGATGATACCCCGAATGAAGAAGGGGATAATCAGGAGGCTGAGGATAAATAAGACGATCAACAGCTGTGAATGGAGGAGAACAGGATTATGGAGGAGTTCATCTTAACCGTCGTTAAGCAACTGGTTGATAAACCGGACGAAGTCAAAATCAACGCTGTGGAAACCGAAAAACGGATCATTTATGAATTGACCGTTGGCGAAGGCGATTACGGGAAAGTCATTGGGAAAGGCGGAAAAAATATTAGCGCCTTGAGATCTCTCGTTTTTGCCATCAACGCCAAAGAGGGCGGTAAACGCGCTCGCCTGGACGTCATTGATCAGTAAAGGTTTCATGTCAGATTCCCGGTTATTTCCAATTGCACGCATTACGCAGGCTGCTGGTTTGAAGGGTGAAGTTCGACTTCGACCCTTATCCCGGTATTTTGAGGAATACATCGAAGAAAAGCCCTTATTCCTGGGCGTGTCCGAGGAATACAGCCGGGAAACCCGAATTGTGAAAAAAGTGGGCTTGGGGAAACGCATTCGGTTTTTATTTGACGGGATTGAAACCCGCGCGGAAGCCGAATCCTTAATTGGACAGACCCTATTTGCCCGGGTGACCGAACACGATAATATAGTCCAGGTATCAGAGGACATTATCGGGTCCACCGTGATTACCGATGTGGGCGACTACATCGGTGAATTGACTGAAATTCTTTGGCTGCCGGCCAACGATGTCTATGTTATCCGGCAGGGGACTAAGGAAGTACTAATTCCCGTCATTCCGGAAATTGTTAAGTCGGTTAATCTGGAAGAAGGACTTGTGGTGATTCATCCTATGGATGGATTGATGGAGTGAAACGATTTGTCGTTATCACACCGGTTCCTGAGATCATTGACAGTATCGTAACCAACAGCATCCTACGGCAGGCTGTCGAGAAGGGACTGGCGGAATTCTTAACCGTAAACCTGCGGGATTACGGACAGGGAAATTACCGCCAAATCGATGATGAACCGTTTGGTGGCGGTCCCGGAATGGTTTTGATGGCGGAACCGCTTTTCGCGGCTCTGGATGCAGCGGCGGCATTGTTGCCTGAGCCGGAAAACACCCGGTATGTATATCCGTCGCCACAGGGACGAACCTGGGACCATGATGCCGTCATGAGCGAAATGTCCCACGACAGTTTTGTGTTTCTCTGTGGCCATTACAAGGGTGTGGATGAACGAGTGTTGGAGCGAATTCAACCGGTGGAATATTCGCTGGGAGATTTTGTGGTCTCCGGAGGCGAATTACCCGCCATGGTCATGATCGACAGTATGGTGCGGTTCATTCCTGGAGTGTTGAATGATTTGGATTCGGCGCGAACCGATTCACATGCCTGGGATCTTTTAGATGCTCCCTGGTATACCCGCCCACGATCGGTGCGGGGAATGGATGTACCGGACGTATTATTATCCGGTCATCATGAAAAAATTGAACAGTGGCGGCAACGTCAGCGGGAAAAACGCACCCGCGAGCGTCGCCCCGATCTTTGGGAAAAATATCAATTACGAAAGAACAGCAATGGGAAATCCGGTGACCGTAGTTCTGGAGGACCTCATTGATTGGAGACCATCATGAATAAACTACATGAAGCGACAAAAGAATATTTGAAGCCGGAAATTCCGGATTTTGCTCCGGGAGACACTCTGGCAGTGGATGTTCGAGTTGTGGAAGGCGGCAAGGAACGGATTCAGCGCTTCCAGGGCGTGGTAATCGGTCGTAAAGGTGGCGGTATCGAGGAAACCTTTACCGTTCGGAAGATTTCCAGCGGCATCGGCGTGGAACGGATATTTCCCCTCCATTCACCTATGATCGCCAAAATCGAGGTTTTACGTCGTGGAAAAGTACGCCGGGCGAAGCTGAACTACCTGAAATCACTCCGGGGTAAAGCGGCTCGGATTACAGAAAAACGCTAAACCGATCCATGATCATTAACCCTCTTCATCACCATTGATTGAAGAGGGTTTTTTATTTTAAGTCGCATGTCCCGTAACGAGAAATTGGTATTGTGGGTTACCGGCAGTTCCCACTTTTCTGTCCATGCCTTCATGATCATCTTGCCCAATATCATGTTGGTATTGAAGCAGGAGTTTGACACCGGCCTGGGCGCGCTAGGGGTGGTAGCCATGCTGGGATCGTTTATGTTTGGATTGGGGGCCATTCCCACGGGTTGGTTTGAGACCCGAATCGGTAGCCGCAATCTACTATTGCTTTATTTTGGTGGAAGCATCCTGGCTTCTATCGTTATTACTATTAGTTCTACCCTGGTTGGCTTTACGAGCGGTCTCATGCTGTTGGGGCTTTCGTGCAGTATCTATCATCCCGCCGGGTTAACCCTCATTTCTAAGAGTGTCAACAATCTCTCTGGCGGAATGGCGCTACACGGGATTGCCGGCTCCGTGGGATTGGCGGCTGGACCGCTGATCGCTGCTTTTACGACCGATATTTTGGGATGGCGGTGGGCATATCTCCTCATGGCGGGATTTAATGGACTTTTAGCTTTGGCGACGTTAAAACTGATTAGTGGAGATATTCGGACACATCAGACTCGCGCCGCCTCGCATGAAACCAGCACCAATCGCCGAGCTCTGATTCTTTATTATGCTATCGCGGTGCTTATGGGACTTTCCTACGCCGGTTTTACCACGTTTTTGCCTACCCATTTTGCCCAACAGACCCAAGGCTGGATGCATGGCTTTTCCGATACGCTTCGTGGTGGCGCGCTCACGACCTTAGTGTTGACCGCCGGTATTTTGGGACAATTAATGGGCGGTTATTTAGGAAACCGTTTTCCACGACCGGGATTGGTTTTTTGGATTGTGGCTCTGAACATTCCTCTTCTAATGGCTTTGGGATTTACCACCGGCGTCTTACTGGTCATCGCAGGACTCGTCCTGGGAGTGGTGCATTTTAATTTTCAACCGGTGGGAAATTCATTGATTGCCGATCTTACTCAGGATTCTCATCGAGGGTTGGGGTATGGTGTCAGCTTTTTTCTGAATTTTGGAGTAGGAGCACTGGCATCGGGATTGAGCGGATCCATTGCGGAATCGTTCGGTGTTCATTGGGTGTTTCCAGCCATGGCTATTATTCTGCTTCCTGGTTTATTGCTGGCGGGCAGACTACGTCACTCTCTTTAATCAAGATGTGGTTGATGCTTGGGATTCCCTTGATCTACCAGTAATTTTCCTTAATGACAACATCCGCGGAACATCTGAAGACACTACCATCGGTATCCGCCATTCTGGAGCACCTATCCGATCTGCAGAACGTGAACCGAACGGTACTCACTGCTCTGGTCAGGGAAGAGGTGGCCCACGTCCGGGAGGAATTGGTTCAGGGAGGCGATTCTTTGTCAAGGGACGCCTTGATCGCTGAAATTAGTCGACGCGTGCGCGCCCGACTGGTGGGGAGCCCTCAACACATAATCAACGCAACCGGGATTGTCCTGCATACCGGATTCGGTCGGGCACCCCTGGATGAAGAACGTCTGCTTCGGGTGTCAAAACGAGTCGTGGGGTACAGCAATCTGGAGTTTGATTTACCCTCCGGGAAGCGCGGGAACCGCCTGGACCATATTTCTACGGCGTTAAAAGCTCTCACCGGAGCCGAGGCAGTTGCGGTGGTCAACAACAATGCAGCTGCCGTTTTGCTCACCCTCAATGCCTTAGCTGAAGGCAAGGATGTGGTAGTCTCCAGGGGCCAGGAAGTGGAAATTGGCGGATCGTTCCGCATTCCTGACATTATTCGGAAATCCGGTGCCCGCATGGTGGAAGTGGGGACCACCAACCGAACCCACCTCCGCGACTACGAAGAAGCCATTCAATCGTCAACGGGGTGTCTGTTATGGGTGCATACATCCAATTATCGTGTTCAGGGGTTTACCCATTCGGTGGCGTTAAAAGAATTGTCCCAGCTAGGACGAAAGAAACGCATCCCGGTCGTGGCCGACCTGGGAAGCGGCGCTCTAATCGAACTGGAAACTCTGGGGTTGCCATCGGAACCAACAGTGGCCTCCGTTGTTCGGAGTGGCGCCGATGTGGTGACTTTTTCCGGAGATAAATTGTTGGGTGGACCTCAGGCTGGGCTCATTGTGGGGAAGCGACGCTGGATTCGTAAAATTATTCGCGATCCCATTTATCGTGCGGTGCGCTGTGATAAACTAACTTTGGCGCTTCTATGGGACACCCTGGTGTATTCCCAACCCGACACCAATTTGGCTCAGACCTTACTCAGCACTCCGCGGGAAATGCTCAGGCGTCGAGCTCAGGTCATCCTGGAACAAGTGAATCCCCGATTGAAAGAGCGTTGGTCAATTCATATCCGTGAAACGGAGGTAGAGGCCGGGAGTGGATCCTTGCCTACGGAGAATTTACCCAGCGTTGCCCTGGTGTTTACTTCGTCCGAAGCGTCCACTGCTGATCTGGCCCAGCAGCTCCGTCTCAGTATGCCTCCCGTAGTGGGATTCATCCACCGTCGTGCATTATTTCTGGATATGAAAGCGATCCTTCCGAATCAGGATCCGTTCTTGGTTCAGGCTCTAAATGCCTTGGAATTATGAGTCAGGTCGTCGTCGGAACTGCCGGTCATATTGACCATGGAAAAACCGCTCTAGTGGAGGCGCTTACGGGCGTCAATACGGATCGGCTGGAGGAAGAGCAACGACGGGGAATGACCATCGACCTGGGATTCGCTTTCCTTAACGACCGCATTACCCTTATTGATGTTCCTGGTCATGAAAAATTTATTCGCAATATGGTAGCCGGAGTAGCTACGATTCATATCGGATTGCTGGTAGTGGCGGCGGACGACGGTATCATGCCCCAAACCCGAGAACACATCCATATTCTGGATTTACTGGGACTCCATTCCTGTCTGGTTGCGCTCACAAAATGTGATCTGGTAGACGATAAGGAATGGTTGGATTTGGTCGAGGAAGATGTGCGGGAACTCATAGGAACCACCCGTTTAAAGGTTCCTCGGATTATTCGTACATCCACTGCCACGGGAGAGGGAATCGACGTGTTACGACGGGAGTTGCTAGCCCTGGCCGATGACATTTCCCTCCCCGATCCGGGACCCTATTTCCGGCTCCCGGTGGATCGTTCGTTCCTGAAAACTGGATTTGGAACCATTGTTACGGGAACGGTAATCTCCGGTGAATGTCACGTAGGCGATGAACTTCAGATCGTGCCAGCAGGACGAATCGGAAAAGTCCGGAAAATCCAAAGCCATCAACAGGATGTGGAGGGGGTACAAACCGGCGATCGGGCGGCGTTAAATATTAGCGGTTTAGCTCAGGATGACGCCCCCCGCGGCGCTCAAGTGGTGACGCCGAATTGGCTGGAAGCCAGTGAACGCCTGATTGTGGATTATATGCCCTTGCCGGACACCAAACGTCCCAAACCGAAGCAACGGGTACGGATTCATTTAGGGACCAGTGAAACGTTGGCGCGTATGACGATAGTGGGACCCGATCCCCAACAGGACACAACTTGGCGGGCTATTCTTGAACCAGAGAAACCGGTGTTTGCCGCCGTAAATGACCGATATATTCTGCGAACTTATTCGCCCATGATGACCATCGGAGGCGGGCGTATCCTCCATCCTAAACCCCAGGGACCGTGGAAAACGCTTAAGACATCTGCTCAGACCTTGCCCGGTCCGCTGGCGCTTCGATTGGAATGGTTTGTTCAAGAACGGGGAAGAGAACCACAAACGGTTGAGGATTGGAGTCGGTTTTTATCGCAAACGCCAGATGTTGTAAGAACGTTACTGGAGGAAATCCACTGTAATGAAGGACCGGGTGGCCTGGTGATTTCAAGGGATCCATTAACCAGGGATAGGGAAAAAATTCTGGACTTGTTAAGCCAGTATCATACCCGGTATCCGTATCGGTCCCGGATGAACAAGGAAAATTTGAAATCGGAATTCGGTTCCAACGAAATCTGGTTCGATCTGGTGATAGATGCCTTAATGACGACCGGAGCCATTGTGATAGACGACCGGGGTGTGGCGTTATCTAACCATGAGGTAACGTTATCCACCGAGGATCAGGCTCGAGTTGATCAATTAATTCGCCGATTACGGTTGGCGGGTATGGAACCACTGAACGTAGACTTCCTTTCATCCTCTTCTCAACTGGATGGAGCCATAACTCTTGAATTTCTCCACGTATTGAAAGCTCAGGAAACAGTTGTGGAATTTCCGCCGGGGCTCTGGGTGCTCACAGACACGCTAGAGCGGATGCGCCAAACCTTGATTACGCACTTTCAAAAATCGGAAACGCTATCGGTGGCGGAGTTGAAATCCTTGTTTGGGATTACCCGCAAAACTGGTATCCCGCTCCTGGAATATTTCGATCGTCGTGGTTGGACCAGACGTGAAGGGAATCTACGCTATACCGGGGAGAAGTTGACCGCATGAAGACTCCAGAGACCACCCAAACACCTCTCATGCGTCAGTATGAGGCCATTAAACGGCAATATCCTGATGCCATCCTGCTGTTTCGTATGGGAGATTTCTTTGAGACGTTTAACGAGGACGCCAAAATTACGGCCCGGATTTTAGGAATCGTCCTCACCAAGCGATCCAACGGCGCCGCAGCGGATACACCTCTAGCGGGATTTCCCCACCATGCTCTGGATAATTATTTACCCAAACTGGTTCGGGCGGGACACCGGGTCGCTATTTGCGAACAGGTTGAAGATCCTAAACTGGCCAAGGGAATCGTGAAGCGGGAAGTGGTGGAAGTGGTGACACCCGGAACCTTGACCCTGGATCGCAGCGGGAAAACCAATCAATATATCGCGTCTATATATACGCGAAAGGATCAGGTGGGGTACGCGTGCTACGATCCCGCCACGGGCGAATTTTTTATGGGGGAATGTCCGGTACCCGATTTACCGGAAGCCCTGCGAAAATTTTCACCTCGTGAAGTTCTGGTGGCGGATACTGTGACCTTTTCCACAGAACCCTGGTACCGGGACCTGCGGCCCTTTGTCACCAAAGTGGACGCCTGGGCTTTTGATTTTAAAGATTGTGAACAGCGACTGAAAGCACACTTCAAAGTGGCCACATTGAAAGGATTCGGGGTTGCGGACTTGAATCTGGCCATCGTGGCGGCAGGTGTGTTATTTTATCATAATCAAACCAATTTGAATGCCTCCATGGAGCATGTATCCCGACTGCAACCGGTGGGAAATGAAGGAACCATGGCTCTGGATGGCTTCACGGTCCGGAATCTAGAGGTGTTTCAATCCCTGGCGTCCCAAGGGACCCACGGTACCTTGCTGGATGTTCTGGATGAAACCGCCACGCCAGGTGGCGGGCGCCTTTTGCGTCGCTGGCTGACCCGGCCGCTTACCGATCGGGAACGCATACACAAGCGCCATGAACTGGTGGCAGCCCTAGTGGAACGACGGAATATTTTGAATCGTTTGCGGGACCAACTGAAACATCTTGTAGATGTGGAACGGGTTCTGTCCAAAATCAGCATGGGTAAAGCCCATCCTAAAGACGTACGCGCTTTGGGTGAATCGCTCATGTCCCTGCCGGAGTTAGTAAAAACGCTCATCGACATAGACGTTCAGGTCGTTCAGGATTTCGCAGGACAATTTCTGGATACTACCGATATTGGGCGAACCATTGTAGAGACTGTAACTGAAGATCCCCCGACCCTGATCGGAAAAGGATCCACAATCGCCCCTGGCGTTAATACCGAATTGGATGAACTGCGAACCCTGGTTTCCGGCGGAAAAGATTGGATTCGCAACTTACAGGCCACGGAGCGGGAACGCCTGGGAATTCCCAGTTTAAAAATCGGGTTTAACAAGGTCTTCGGGTATTACCTGGAAGTGACCAAAACCCATCAGGATCGGATTCCCGATACCTATATCCGGAAACAGACCCTGGTCAATTCGGAACGGTACATTACGCCGGAACTAAAGGAGTACGAGGAGAAAGTCTTAAGCGCGGAGGAAAAAATACTGACTCTGGAAACGGAGTTGTTCGGTCGCTTGTGTCAGACCATTCTTGAAGCGGGCGTCCGTATTCAGACCAATGGCCGGCTCCTGAATCGCCTGGATGTCCTAACCACCTTTGCGAATTTGGCTCAGATCCACAACTATACACGACCTACCATGGTGGATGAACCAGTGCTTATCCTGAGCGAGAACCGCCATCCGGTGGTAGAAACCTTACTCCCGGCGACGGACCGCTTTATTCCTAATGATTTGGACATGGATGCCCGGTCCGATCAAATTCTCCTTATTACCGGTCCCAATATGGCGGGGAAATCCACCTACCTGCGCCAGATCGGACTCACGGTATTGATGGCACATATTGGATCGTTTGTCCCAGCTCGCGATGCAACCATCGGTATTGTGGACAAATTGTTTACCCGCGTGGGCGCCAGCGATAATCTTGCCGGCGGGGAGAGTACCTTTTTGGTAGAAATGAATGAAGCGGCCAATATTTTAAACAATGCCACCGGACAAAGTTTGATTCTCCTGGATGAAATCGGCCGGGGAACGGCCACGTACGACGGGCTTTCCCTGGCGTGGGCTATCACGGAGTATCTTCATAACACACCAGAGGTGGCAGCCCGAACCTTGTTTGCCACCCATTACCATGAATTAACCACTTTAGAAGAAGAACTGCCCCGACTGAAAAATCGCCATGTGGCGGTTCGGGAATACGGGGACAAAATTGTTTTTCTCCGGAAGGTGGTACCGGGGCCGGGAGATAAAAGCTACGGCATTCACGTGGCCCAAATGGCCGGCGTTCCGGGACCGGTCATCCAACGGGCCCGGGAAATCTTGAAATTTCATTCTGAAGGTGGGATAAAAAATACGGGAACCCAAGCCGCGTTGGCTTCGTCGAATCAAATAACACTTTTTCAAGATCCGGTGGAAGCCAATTTGAAAAAATCATTAAAGGAAGTGGATATTAACCAACTCACACCGATCCAGGCTCTGAATCTGCTGAATGAATTGAAACGGGAACATGATTTATAAATCCCCGCTGGCTGTCCTATGTTTTCTGAGTGTGGTTGTCCAGGCCTCAACACCGGTGATTGTCTCCACGGGCTGGGACCTGTTCCAGGGAGCCTCTGACGCTCGTTGGATGGCCCTGGGTGGGGCCGTCATTGGGATCCCGTCATCCACCGGCATTAATCTGGCCAATCCAGCCCAGGACCATCATCAGGGACGCTTGTCGTTTTACCATCAGTCTCGGTTTGCGGGTCTGATTCAGGAAGATGCCCTTTCCTTTCATATTCCGGCCTTTGGTGGTCAGACCGTCTCATTGCTTCGGGAAGGGGTGAACCAAATTCCGGATACCCGGTCTATGTTATTGGATTGGGGAGAAGACGGCCAACCCGGTACCGGCGATGTGGGGGAGGGGAATGGTCAGTTGGACTCCGGTGAACGCCTGGATCCCGACAAGGTGAACTTTTTCTCCCAATCCCGGTGGGGTGTGTATTTTCCCCGACAGGTGACATGGGGATCGGCCCACTTGGGCTATGCCGTGAAAGCGCTTGTCCAATCCATGGGCGATTATGCGGGCCTTGGATTTGGCGTGGATGTGGGTTGGGTGCATTCCTTGGGAAACCGCTGGTCTCTTGGTGCTGTTCTTTCCAATGCGTTGACGTCCGTTCAGATTTGGGATTCGGGTCGTACCGAAGTCACCTTACCCACGGTGGGTATGGGTCTGGCAGGAACCCTTCCCTTACCCTGGCAATCCCTGACGGTTTTCATCTCCCTGAACAGTGAAATCCGGCCCACCATTGCCAGTCAAAGCGACGATTTCCAAATTGGGTCCTCCGGCGGGAATCTGATGGGGGGAGTGGAAGTGGCGGTGAAACAGCGTCTCTTTCTTCGTTTAGGGCGCAATCAGGTCCAATCTCTAACGGCAGGAGTGGGACTTAACTGGACCCATGTGGTATTGAATTACGCCCTGCAACTGGCACCTCCCGGCTCCGACCTGGGACAGACCCATTTAGTGTCGTTCGATGTGGAAACACGGTGGCTGATGACGACCCTGAAATCAACGTTATAGACGCCATAAG
>CAZHTM010000011.1:15877-35027 GCA_964535735.1 uncultured bacterium | reverse complement strand
GTGGAAACACGGTGGCTGATGACGACCCTGAAATCAACGTTATAGACGCCATAAGGTAAAGTTCTGTAACGAGATATTGAAAATCGACGGAAGCGTCCTTTCTCCAAACCTGAACCCGTCACTCCGAGCCCATACACGTCACCCTGAGCTTCGTCGAAGGGTACTATACGGAATATTGCTTCAAGAGTAGTCATGCTTCGACGGGCTCAGCTTGACAGTGGGCATGACAGTTGGTCTTTCTTGGTGAGTATTTTCTTTTATGGTTTCAGCAAGGCAGTAACATATTTCCGTAAAATAGTGTAGAATTCACAAAATTTGCGAATATCCTTTTTAAGAGAGTCATTTGCCCGCCGTCACCGTAATCTGAATCCGTCACCCTAAGCCCGTACATGTCACCCTGAGCTTCGTCGAAGGGTGACTAATCGATGAAAAGTCATGCTTCGACGGGCTCAGCATGACAGTCGGGTTAATATAGGCTTTGATTGGTAATGGTTGAACATTTTTAGAAGGAGATTGCATTCGGAAATGTTACAAGGCAGAGCATTGTAACACTAGTTAATCCACTTTGTAATCCCTGATTTTGGACTGGGTGAATTGCCAATGGAATTACGGGCAGGATAAATACCAAAGCTTTCTTTTCTTTAGATTGTTATGCATGAACGAATTCATGTAATTTTCTAGACTTTTTTAAGAGCGTAAATGATTGTAAGCATGACAGGATTTGGACGGGGATCCATTACCCGTCCCCAAGGGCAATTAACCGTAACGGTGCGATCTGTAAATTCCCGGTATCTGGACCTGAAAATTAAGGGCGTGGATTTCCCGCCTGAACTGGAATTGAAAATCAGAGAACGGATTACGGAAATGCTCCGTCGTGGAACCGTGATGGTGACGGTGGATGTTCAGAATAATGGCACCCGTCAATCGTTGAAATTCAATCGTGAACGGTACGAAGCTATCGAGGCCATTCTTCTGCAGATTCAACGGGATTATGGCCGGCATTTGGATATGGGTCAGCTTCTGTCCATGAACGATTTACTGGCCTCGTCCAGTATCGATGAATTTTCAGATGCGGACGTCCAAAAAGCGCTGAACTTGGCGTTAGAGGAAGTGGTTCGTATGCGGTTGGCGGAAGGTCAATCGCTGGATCGGGATATTCGAGCCATCCTCACGGCTCTGAAAGATCGATTGGCCGCCATCGAAACCAACATGGACACCATCAACAAGGAAATCGTGGAGCGACATCGGTCCCGTATTAAGACCTTGATTGAGGACCATACAGTGGACGATGGCCGCATTGAGCAGGAATTGGCCCTTCTGGCTGATAAAATGGACATCCGTGAAGAAGTGGTGCGGTGTTCCAGCCATATAGATCAATTTCGCTCACTTTTGGAACAGGATGAACCGGTGGGAAAACAATTAAATTTCCTGCTCCAGGAAATGGGTCGGGAAATCAATACTATCGGGTCTAAATCCGGAAGCGAAAGTATCATTAATTCGGTAATCGATATGAAGAGCGATATCGAAAAAATTCGGGAGCAGATTCAGAATATTCTATGAGAAACCTGATTACCCTTTCAGCCCCATCGGGAACCGGGAAAACCACCTTGTGTCGCGCCTTGCAAAAAAAGAATCCTGAGCTAAAGTTTTCTGTATCTTGCACGACCCGGCCGAAACGGGACTATGAAGTGGATGGATTCGATTATTACTTCATCGGGCGGGATGATTTTGAAAAGAAAATCGAGGCCGGTGAATTCGCCGAATATGAAACCGTCCACGGCGAATATTACGGTACCTTGAAATCGTCGTTGGAAGATGCCATTACTCACCAGTCCGTCTTACTCCTGGAAGTGGATGTGCGAGGCGCCTTGTCGATAAAAAAATTATACCCGGAATCTTGTGTGGGAATTTTTATTTTACCCCCCGGGATTGAAGATTTAAAAAAACGACTTATCAACCGGGGAACCGATTCCCCGGAGCGGATAAAAACCCGGTTACAGCGGTTCGAAATGGAAATGGGATACAAAGATCAATTTGAATACCATGTCATTAATGACGATATCGATCGAGCCGTGGAAGAATTGTTAACCATTATTCAGCAGGAAACAGAAGGAGTGAACTATGTCTCTTGAACCCGTATCATTGCGCCAATTGGAATCGCAGACCCAGGATATCTACGAAGCCGTGGTAGTCATGTCAAAACGAGCCCGGATGATCTTGAATAACCGGATTGTTCAGCGCGATTTGGAAGTTCAGCAATCCGCCGAAATGGGCGTTTACGATCCCGTCTTGGAAGCCAATCCGGAGGAATTTGTGGAGCAGGAAAAAACCACATCCATCGCCGTTAAAGAATTTTTAGAAGGAAAAGTGCATTGGACCCGCACCACAGGGAACGAGGAAGAATAGGACCCTGCTGATTGTCTGATTCGCATGAGATTCACCGCTATTTAAAGCAAACCGGTGAATTATTTGGTGATGAATTATATGTGGATCCGGAGGTGGTAATCCCGGACGATCCGGGTCCCGCGTTGAAATCGTTTTATAACGATATCAAAGATTGCACCCAGTGTTCCCTGGGACATACACGGAATAAATTTGTTTTTGGCGTCGGCGATCCCAATGCCAGTCTCATGTTAGTGGGCGAAGCGCCGGGCGCCGAAGAAGACCGCCTCGGGGAACCGTTTGTGGGCCGCGCCGGCAAACTCCTGGACAAAATCCTGAAAGCCATTGGCCGTTCCCGGGAAAAAGATGTTTATATCTGCAATGTTATGAAATGTCGCCCGCCGAACAATCGTGATCCTCTAGCGTCGGAAGTGGCCCAATGCGAACCCTACCTGATGCGTCAAATTAATTTGATTCGCCCAGGATTAATTGTAGCTTTGGGGCGAGTGGCCGGCACCACCTTGTTGAAAAAAGAAAATGAGACGTTGAAGAATCTTCGGGGAAAGATTCATGATTATCACGGGACACCACTGATTGTGACGTATCACCCGGCGGCTCTTCTTCGAAATCCAAATCTGAAACCGGCCACCTGGGATGATTTTAAGTGGATCCGGTCTATTTTAGAGGGAGTTCAATAAATGGCGCAACCGAACACCTTCACCAGCCTGCATGTACAACCACAGAATCTGGATGCGGAAATATCTGTGCTGGGTTCCATGCTATCCAGCAAAGAAGCCGCCAGTAAAGTCCAACAATGGTTGACTACCGATCATTTTTATAAAGAGGCTCACCGAAAAATTTATGCGGCTATGTTGACTCTGGATAATGCAGGGCAACCTATTGATACCTTAACCGTGATCGACCAGCTCAAGAAAACCAAGGATTTGGAGGCGGTTGGTGGCGCTTATTATATCACAGGATTGGTGGAAGCCGTTCCCAGCGTGTCCAATGTGGAAACCTATGCCCGGATTGTGCTGGAAAAGGCGCTTCTCAGGCGATTGATTACCGTCTCCCACGATATTTCTCAGAAAGCCTTCGACGACCAGTTAGATCTGGATGATATTCTGGATACCGCCGAGCAGGAAATCTTTCAGCTCTCGGAAAACCGGCTCCGGGGTGGGTTTGAACCTATTAAAAACGTCATGATCGAAACCTTTGAAATGCTGGATAAAATCAGCGCCCATAAAGGTTCAGTCGTGGGGGTCCCGTCGGGAATTACAGAATTGGATAAAAAGACCGCCGGTTTCCAGGATGGGGATTTGATTATCATTGCCGGTCGCCCTGGTATGGGAAAAACCGCCCTGGCCCTTACCCTGGCGCGTAATGCGGCGGTGGATGCCAAACTTGCGGTGGGCATTTTCAGTCTGGAAATGTCCAACAAACAGTTGGCCATGCGACTTCTGTGCTCCGAAGCGCGGGTGGACAGTCACCTGGTCCGGACCGGGTCCCTCCCCAAGACCAAATGGCAGGAACTAAGCCGGCATGTGAGCAAACTTACTGACGCTCAAATCTACCTGGACGATACCCCGGCGATCACCGTTCTGGAACTTCGGGCCAAAGCTCGCCGTTTGAAACATGAACATGACGTGAAATTGGTGATCGTGGACTATCTACAGCTAATGCAAGGACCCAAAGGGGCGGAAAGCCGCCAGCAGGAAATTTCCATTATCTCCCGATCTTTGAAAGCCCTGGCCAAGGAATTGGACATCCCGGTGATCGCTTTATCCCAGCTCTCCCGGGCGGTGGAAAACCGCACGGATAAACACCCCGTTCTGGCGGATCTGCGGGAAAGCGGCGCCATTGAACAAGATGCGGATGTGGTGATTTTCCTGTACCGGCCGGAATTTTATACCAAAGACCCAGAGGATGAAGGGCGAGCGGAAATTATCCTGGCTAAGCAGCGAAACGGTCCCACCGGAGTAGTGTCCGCCAACTTTATCGGTCGGTATACCCGTTTCGAAAATCCGGCTCCAGAGGATTTTGACGATTTAGGAACACCGTTCTAATGACCAATCCCCTGGCCAAATTGGTGCCCCATTTAGTGGGCGAATATCCTAAAACGTTCCTGGATCTTTATAACCGGATGACCTTACCTAAAAACGGGGATCCGGAAGCTATTAAAAAATTGCTCTGGAAAGCCTATGCTTTTGCCAGCCGCGCCCATGAAGGACAAAAGCGCAAGTCCGGACGTCCTTATTTCGAGCATTGTCTGGAAGTGGCCAAAACGTTGGCCGATTGGAACATGGACCACATTACCATCATGGGCGGCTTGCTCCATGATACGGTGGAAGATACTTCTGTTACCCTGGAAGAACTGGAAGAGGAATTCGGAGAGGATTTAGCCAGTTTGGTGGATGGCGTGACCAAATTGGGCGGTATTGAATTCTCCAGCCGGAAGGAAAAACAGGCTGGGAATTTCATGAAATTACTTTTGTCAGTGGCCAAGGATATGCGGGTCATTATTATCAAATTCGCCGACCGCATTCATAACATGCGTACCATCCAATACATGCCCCAAATGAAACAGCATCGCATTGCGGTGGAAACGCGGGATGTCTATGTGCCACTGGCGCATCGTTTAGGAATGGCACGGGTCAAATGGATTCTGGAAGATTTGGTATTCAGCACCTTGCACCCAAAAGATTATGCGGAAATCGACGCCAACCTGAAATCCACCCACCGCCAACGAAATCGTATCATCAATAGCGTGATCGAACCGGTGAAGACGGAATTAAAAAAATATGATTTGGACGCCCAGATTTATGGCCGAGTGAAGAGTCATGCGTCTATCTATGGTAAAATCATCCGGCGGGAAAAAACGTTTGAAGAAATCTATGATTTGTATGCGGTGCGCATCGTAGTGAAAAAGGTGGAAGAATGTTACCTGGCGCTGGGAATTATTCATCAACTGTATACGCCGGTCCAGGAGCGATTTAAAGACTTTATCGCCAGTCCTAAAACCAATGGATACCAATCCATCCACACTACCATTATCGGTCCCCAGGGTCGAATGGTGGAAATTCAAATCCGAACTCAGGAAATGGATCAGACCGCGGAAATCGGTATCGCTGCCCATTGGCGCTATAAGGAAGGGAAATCCATTTCAGCCGATTTGGATTCTAATGTGAAATGGCTGCGTGAGTTGGTGGACATTCTGGAGAATGAATCGGCCGATCCCAGCGAATTCATGCATCTATTGAAAATCGATTTATTCAACGACGAAATTTTTGTATTTACCCCTAACGGCGATTTGATTCAACTGCCCCTGGATGCGTCGCCCCTGGACTTTGCCTTCGAAATTCACACGGAAGTAGGACTTCACTGTATCGGTGCGAAAGTAAATCATAGAGTGGTCCCTCTAAACACGAAGTTGAAAAACGGGGATATGGTGGAAATTATTACCAGTAAAACCCAGACCCCCAGTTTGGGGTGGCTGAAGCTGGTGTCCACTTCCAAAGCCCGGAACCACATCAATCGCTATCTCCGGAAAATCCGCCATGAAGAAAGTGTTAAAATCGGCGGAGAGCTGTTGGAAAAAACTCTGCGTCGACTCAAACTCTCCAATTTGATTAAAGAAGCCCGCAGTTCGTATGAAAAACTGGGATTGAAGTCAGAAGAGGCATTGCTGGAAGCTCTGGGGAATGGCTCCCTGACCGTCCGGGAAATTCTACGGAAGATTCAACCCCAAGTGGAAGATCGGCTGGAAGAAACGGAACAGGAATCCACGGATCGATTTATCTCCTTGGCACGGCGCTCCGCCCGGGGAATTAAATTGGACGGAATCCGAAATCTAATGGTCACATTTGGCAAGTGTTGCAACCCCATTCCCGGTGATGAAATGATTGGTTATGTCACCCGCGGCCGGGGGGTAACAGTACACCGTACCGATTGTAAAACATTGCCTCTACTGACCGAGGAATCTGACCGCCTGGTTCCTGTAGAATGGGACGTGGGTCGGAACGAAGTATTCAATGTCCGGATCAAGGTGGTATCAGAAGACCGGAAAGGAATTCTGCGGGAAATGAGTGAAAGCATTTCCAACGAAAATGTCAACATCACCAGCGTGGATTTGAAGGTGAAGGAAAATATCTCCACCACCTATTTCATTATTGAGGTCAATAACACCCGGCAGTTGAGTCGCCTTCAGCGCAAATTAATTAAAATTCCCGGCGTGGATTACGTGGAACGCCTGGGACAATAATCCCCTGAAATTTTAGTGTTTATGATGGGCCGGACCTTGGGATTGGATCATGGAGACACCCGGATTGGGCTGGCGCTTTCGGATCCTATGGGTCTGATCGCTAAACCGTTCAAAACACTGGTATGGAAGAACCTGGCTCAGTTTAAAGCCGAACTGGAATCCATCATCCGTGAATGGGACGTGACCCGTTTGGTCGTGGGCCTGCCGTTAAATATGTCCGGAAAAAAGACGGCCCAAACGGAAAAAGTGGAAAAATTTATTGCCCTTCTGGAAACCTTTGGACTGCCGGTACAAACCATTGATGAACGCCTTTCTTCGGTGTCGGCCCAGCGGGCCCTGATCAATCAGGATATTAAAACCGGACATCAAAAAGCCGCTGTTGATGCCACTGCTGCGGCTATTTTCCTGCAACAATTTCTGGATATGGAGAATCGGTGATGTTCGGGAAAACAATTCCCACTTGGATTCTGGCTCTCATATCAGGTACCCTCATGGGCCTGGCCTATCCGCCTACGCATTTGGGATGGCTCGCATGGATCGGATTCATTCCTTTGTACCTTGTGTGGGAACTGGATACTCCCTGGCAGGCGGCCATCAATTCTTATCTGGCGGGAACCTGGAGTCACCTGATCAGCCTATATTGGATCGGACTCAATAGCGGCGCATCCACTGGCGTCGTCCTACTCTCCTTGATTGGAGCTGTACTCTACCTTGGGTTGTATTGGGCCGTGGTAGGTGGCGTAAGTTCATTTTGGTTTAGGAAAGACCGGTCCACTGTCTGGCTCTGGCCGTTTTTATGGGTAACCATGGAATGGATTCGCAGCTTAGGACCATTAGGGTTTCCCTGGGCGAATCTGGCTCTGACCCAGGCCGACTATTTACCTTTCCTGCAAATTCTTGATCGCACTGGGACCTATGGATTGTCCTTTGTTCTGGTCCTGTTGAATGTCCTGATTTGGAAAGGATGGACCCAACGAAGCTATGGATGGGGTGTGGCGGCCATCGGTCTTCTGCTGGGTCTGGGATTGGATGGCACGTTAGCGATACGTTCTCATGAACGATCGTCTGGAGATACCCTATTTACCTTTGCCGGTGTCCAACCCAATATGGATCCCAACGCAAAATGGGACCCAAAATTGCGCCAGGCGAATTGGTCGCTAATGGATTCCCTCTACCAGGAAGCTTTAACTCTGGAACCGGATGTGGTGCTCTGGCCGGAAACCGCCTTGCCGGAATATTTACGCCTCAGCTACAGGGTGCGGAAACCGTTGGAAGCTCGGGTTCGGGCCACGGGAATTCCTCTATTATCAGGTACTGTGGATCGACTGATCCGCGCCGGGGGTGAGCGGGAGTATTACAATGCATCCATCTTTTTTACGCCGAATCAACCTCCCGTCATGTATTATAAAATCAACCTGGTGCCGTTTGCGGAGTATATTCCTCTGTCAGGAAAATATCCGGCACTGAAGAAATTGAATTTTGGTCAGGGAAATTTTACTCCGGGAAAAGATTACACCGTATTTTCCTGGAACGGATTCCATTTCTCTACCGTTATCTGTTATGAATCCACCATACCGCACGTGTTTTCCGAATTTATCCGTCGGGGCGCCCGGGGGATGATCATTCAGTCGAATGATGGCTGGTTAGGACGCTCGTCAGGTCCCTATCAGCATTTTGAATGGGCGAAACTACGGGCGATTGAAAATCGTGTGCCGGTGGTCCGATGCGCGAACACCGGGATTTCCGGGTGGTTCGATAAAATCGGTCGAACGCATAATGTTATTCCATTAGGAGAGCAGGGCATATTTAAGGCCCGGATTTCTTATGGCGACCGGATATCACCCTACGCGAATGTGGGTGATTTATTTGCGTTATGGAGTACCTTAATGGTCTTATTTGGACTGGGAATAAAATGGCTCGATCAATCGTAATCATTTTTCTGATGACGTCGTGGATGCTGTCGGCTCCGGGTCTGGAGCCTGAAGAAGCCCGGCAGCGATCACCGGTGTTGAAATCTTTGATTCTACCCGGCTGGGGGGAACTGGATATGAATTTCCCAGCACGGTCCCGGGGATTCTTCACCAGTGAATTTGTGCTGTGGACTTTAACCATCGGCAGTTATGCCGTTCATGCCAAAGGCGTGGATTATTATCAATCCCTGGCCAGTGAGCACGCCGGTGTGGATCCTGCCTTTAAGGATTATCAATACTGGGTGGATATTGGGAATTACGCCTCGCTGGATGAGTTTAATGATGAACATCTACGCTGGCGGGAAACCGATCGAATCTATCCGCGAGACGGATCCTGGAACTGGACCTGGGATACGGAGTCCAATCGGAAGAAGTACGACCGCAGCCGGATCACAGCAGATCGGTGGCTTTTAACCGGAAAATTTCTGGTGGGAGGATTGGTATTGAATCATCTGGTATCCGCCATTGATGTGTTTTACCTGAGAAATAAGTATAGCACTCGATTATCGTTTTCCGCCCAACCTCCAACGCCGACACAGCCCTGGAATTACCAAGTCTCCGTCTGGTTTTAACATGGCGCTGAATCCTCTGGTCTTGTTGTGGAGTGTCCTCTGGGGCGTGTTCATCCTGCTGCATATTCAATCCTTAAACGTGGTAATCGGATTGGCATTGGTGATGGGTGGGTATTTGTATGGTACCCGACGAGCTCATCCGGATCGGATCCGCCGGATTAAACCGTTCCTGTTTTTCCTGCCCCTATGGATGGTGATTTATGTTCTTTTCTCCATGGTTTTCAGTGAATTTACCTGGCGTGATCTTTTGACCAATTCCATGTTAATCACTTTGCGTTTTGTGTGTTTATTGCTCCTTATGTCTTGGTATTTATCCCGTTCCGGTAGCGGAGATATCATTCGGGCCGCCCGCAGTCTTTGGGCCCGGTCAGGCCGATCCTGGCCCTGGGTGGATGATGCTTTTTTATTTATCGAACTGGTGCTTCGCTTTTTCCCCCAATTTGCACGGGAATGGCGATCGGTGAAACGAGCCCGTCAATCTATCGGCCTGGTAGATTCCGGAAGCCGGCGAATGGTGATCCGTCGTTCACTGAATGATTTACCCGGTTTATTTCTCCGTGTGTATTCCCAGGCGGATGCTACCGCGTTAACCATGATTCAGCGGGGATATGGCCGTCGTCATCCCCGGGCGGTGCTCCAACCCGTTCCATGGACTCTTCGTGACAGTCTGGTGGCTGTAGGTATACCGCTTGTGCTGTTAATCGTTTGGATGAACGGTGCGGTATAAGATTATTCTCCAATACGATGGCTCCCGGTTTTTTGGCTGGCAGCTCCAAAAAAAGGAACGGACCGTTCAAGGTGAATTGGAATCGATTCTACGAAAGTTAAATCAGGGTGACCGCGTGATTGTCGTGGGCGCCGGCCGCACCGATACAGGTGTACACGCCTGGGGACAGACCGCTCATTTTGATTTGGACACCCGTCTTTCTGATCAGGACTTGCTCAATGCGTTAAACGGAAACTGTCCGCCTGATCTGGCGATCCGTGAATTGACGAGGGTACCCGATGAGTTTCATGCCCGGTTTTCCGCCACATCCCGCACGTATCGTTATCAATGCTATACGGGTGATCGTTTATGGTACCGGAATCAGGCCTGGTTCTGCTCCGGAATGACTTTATCCACGCTCCGATCCTGCACGGAGATCATCCAGGGCGTTCACGATTTTACCTCCTTTTCCCGGCAATCCACGCCCAAAGATCATTATCAATGCACTATCCTTAATTCATGCTGGAGGGAGGAAGGGGAATTCGTAAATTTCACCATCACGGCCAACCGTTTTCTACATCACATGGTGCGATATTTGGTAGGAACCATGGTGGCGGTTGGTCAGGGAAAAATGACTATGAACGCCTTTCAAACGCTATTGAACGAGCCCCGGAGCCAGGTTCACTTATTTAAAGCGCCTTCCCAGGGATTAATTCTGGAGTCTGTCGCCTATGAATAAAAAAATCGCAGTCGTATTTATTGGGGTAACTGTACTCATCAGTGTTCTCTGGGGGCAGTCGGACCTGTCCCGTTCCCGGGAAACGGCCATTACTCGAGCCATTGAAAAAGTCAGTCCGGCGGTGGCCAGTATCAATGTAATTCAATTAAAGGAATATGCCACCCGTTCGCCCTTTAACGATCCCTTTTTTCAGTATTTTTTCCCGTATCAGTTGCATCGGGAACGCGTCAAGAGTTCAGGAACGGGTGTGGTAATCAGCCCCGATGGATATGTTCTGACCAATCATCATGTGGTGGAAGACGCCCTGAAAATTCTGGTCACTCTACCGGGAGGTGAGCAGCATGAGGCCTCCGTTGTGGGGGCCGATCGAGTCACCGATGTGGCATTGCTAAAACTTGATGGTTCCGATTATCCCTATGCGGAATTGGGCAATTCCGATGATTTGATGATTGGGGAATGGGTGGTGGCTCTAGGAAATCCTTACGGTTTATTTGATGTAAATAAACAGCCCACCGCCACGGCTGGGATAATTTCAGCAGTCAATCTGGATTTTGGCCGCCAGGAATCGGGTCAAGTGTATCAGGATATGATCCAAACCGATGCGTCTATCAATCCAGGGAATAGCGGCGGTCCTTTGGTGAACAGTTTGGGGCAGGTCATTGGAATCAACACCTTCATTTTTACAGGTTCATCCATGGAACGAGGATCCGTCGGGATTGGCTTCGCCATTCCCATTAATCGTGCCCGGGAAATTGCGGAGGAACTGAAAAATTCCGGACGAATTGACCGTAGTTTTTCCACCGGGCTTCAAGTCCAACCCCTGAACCGTCGCATCTCAAATTATCTCAACATACCTTTTTCAGTGGGTGTGATTATTGTCGATATCGCCACCCATAGTCCCGCCGAACGAGCGGGGTTGGAACCGGCAGATGTGATCACCGAAGTCAATGGGAAAAAGGTAGCGACTGCTCAAGATATATTTGATGTTATTGAAGAAGAAGATTTGCGTCCCGGAGATCGGGTGCAATTGCGGATTTATCGGGACGGCCGGTATAAGAAGATCAACATGATATTGGGAAAAGTAAATGAATAAAATCCAGGGCCACTGGATCGCGCCGGAAGGCCGACGTATCATCGTTACCTTGGTGTCTCTGCTCATTCTAGTGGGGTTGACCCGATGGCGGTATGAATGGGAGGCACTGAATTGGGTCATGGGGATACTGGCGGTCCTCGTATTATTTTGTCTCAATTTTTTTCGGGACCCTTCCCGTGTTCTTCCAGACAATCCTCGGGTATTGGTAGCGCCGGCCGATGGAAAAGTGGTGCGTATCCAGTCTATCTCCGATCCGGATGTGGGAAATGAGGCGACGGTCGTTTCCATATTTCTGAATGTGTTTAATGTTCATGCTAATCGAATGCCTCTGGATGGCACCATTGAATCGGTGAATTACCAACCGGGGAAATTCCGGGCGGCGTTTGACCATGCTGCTTCTGATGAGAATGAACAAACGGAGATTACCATTCGTACCGACAAAGGCCTCATGAAGGTGAAACAAATCGCAGGTTTGATTGCCCGCCGAATCTTGTGTTACGGCAAACCGGGTCTTGAGCTCAAGCGGGGTGATCGCCTCGGATTTATCATGTTTGGTTCCCGGACGGATATTATATTACCAACCTCTGTTTCGTTGCAAATAGAGGTTGGTGATATTACCAAAGGAGGGGAAACAATTTTGGGTGAGTGGATATGAGAAGACGTCGTAAACGCCAAGTCCGGGATCACCGGATCAATAAACGGTTTATTCCAAATCTCATAACGATCCTCAACATGTTCTGGGGATTTGTGGCCATCGGCCTCATGCTCAATGACAGATTCATTGCCGCCGGTTGGTTGATTTTATTGGCAGGATTTATGGACGCTATTGATGGAAAAGTAGCCCGGCTGATTGGCATATCATCCAAATTCGGGACTGAATTTGACTCCTTGGCGGATACCGTATCCTTCTGTGTCGCGCCATCCATCCTGGTCTATAAACTTTATGTTACCGGATTGCCTCCGATTGCCGCGTTGACGATAAGCTTTATACCCCTCATGATGGGCACCATCCGATTGGCCAAATTCAATCTGATTGAAGGACCACAACCCTTTTATGTGGGTCTCACTACGCCCATGAATGCCATTCTCTTGTTTGGCTTCATGATGTTCAATGAACGGCTCATGGGACATCCCGGTGATCCTCGTCTGGCTCTGGTGTTGGTGATCCTGTTGGGATTCATGATGAATTCGCCCGTCCGGTTCAGCAAGTTGCCTATCCTGTCGTTCAGGAGCGGGCAAAAAAACACCCGACGGTTGTTACTGTTTTCAACCCTACCGTTGATTATACTAATTGGTCAAGGGTTGGTCATTTTTCCACTGCTATTTATTTACACGAGTTGGAGCGTGTTGGATTGGCTGCTCCATCCCAACCGTTTTGATGAACTGGTAGCGATGCCTGGATATCAATCTGAGGAACGGTGATGCTGCGACGAACGTGGTTGCAAGTCTTTACAATTCTCTTTTTTGGGGCCATTCTGGGGTCGGTGGTTGGCGAACTATTCGCCTGGCTTTTACCCGAAGGAGTGGTCAAATCTTTTTTTCTCACGGGTGTCCATTTTGATCTTGCGGGACTCCTGGGAGATCAATCGGGGGTTATTACACTTAATTTAGTGGTGGTTTCCGTGAAGTTCGGATTGACCATCGCTTTGAATTTCGTCAGTTTATTGGGGATGGCAACCGCCTACTATTTTTTACGGTATTTCCGATGATTGACGTGGTATTCCTAACCCAGTATTACTTAGGAGGTCATGATGAGTGATTATCAGGTTCTTTATGCTATTTTTAATTTAGGTCCCGGTGAAATTGTATTGATTATGCTAGTGATATTGTTGCTATTCGGGGCTAAACGGTTACCGGAACTGGCTCGTGGTTTGGGACAGGGTATCCGTGAATTCAAGGGCGCAGTTGAAGGCGCCAAACAGGAAATTGATAAAGCGGCAAAAACACCGGTTGAACCTCCGAAAACCACGGAAAACGATTCGGAAAAAGCGGAATAATCCATACCAGATTTTTTCGATTTGAAAGAGATTCTGTTTTGCAGGATCTCTTTTGCTATCGAATCGATTCGAAACAAAATACCCTTTAAATCGTAGTTCCAACAATTGTATTGAGGACCATGGTCTGTCTATGAAATTTTTAGTCAGTCTTAACAAAGAAAAAACATTTAACGCCTAATGGACCTTCTGCATCCCTGGGCATTAAGTCTGTTTGTCATTCTCCCGGTTCTGGCGTTGGGAGTGCACCGATTCATTCAAAATCGGGAAGGAAGTCTTCGTATTTCTTCATCCCGACTGATAACCCCGTCCCAGCGCGCCCGTGGCCGGAATAAAGTTCGTTTATTACGGATATTGAACATCCTGACCCTTAGCCTGATCATCCTGGGATTGGCACAACCGCGAAAAATCGATTCCTTGGAAAAAGAGAAGGTGGAGGTTGTGGATATTCTCTTGGTGATGGATATCTCCAGCAGTATGCTGGCGGATGATTTCCCTCCCAATCGGTTGGAGGCGGTGAAATCCACGGCAAAAGAATTTATCAAACACCGGGAAGGGGACCGCATCGGTGTCGTGGTTTTTGCCGCTGAATCGTTTATTCAATGTCCACTTACCGTGGATATTGACGTGCTGGACAATTTGATTTCGGAAATAACCGTGGCGGAACGAGAATATGACGGAACCGCCATTGGAATGGCGATTGCCAATGGCATCAATCGTCTTCGGGATAGCGCGGCCAAGAGCAAGGTGATGATCCTCTTATCGGACGGAAGCAACAATGCGGGCGAGCTGGATCCTCTTACTGCGGCCGATCTGGCAGCGCAGTTTGGAATTAAAATTTATACCATCGGTGCCGGCACCAACCAATCGGTGACCTTTATTCCCAATCGGGGATACATCCGGAATGAAATTGATGAAAAAACACTGAAAGCCATTGCGGATCGCACTGGCGGAAAATATTATCGGGCGGTGGATGTGGACGCCCTGAAAAAAATCTACGAGGAAATCGATCAGTTGGAACGAACCGAAGTGGAAATCAAACAGTTCACTCATTATGAGGAATTGTTTCCCTGGTTCTTAATTCCGGCGCTGGTCTTAGGGCTGGGAACGGAAATCATACGATATGCAACGTTTAAAAAGGTGATTTGATGGCTTGGCTGCATCCATGGGTGTTGTGGGGATTGCTTCTGGTGCTGGCGATCTGGATTTGGGATGCGCTGGTATTTCGTCGCAATCGCACGCACCCGCTGATGAAAAAGAAAGAACTGTGGGCGAAAGTTGATTTTCGAAAAGTCCGATGGCGGTCTGTATTGACCTATATAGCGTTGGTTCTCCTCACAGTGGCAGCCGCTGGCCCCCAAATCGGCATACGCGTCAAACCGGTGGAACGAAAGGGTGTGGATTTGGTATTTGCCCTGGATGTTTCGGAAAGTATGAACGCCCCAGATGTCAAACCCAGCCGCCTCAGCAAAGCCAAAGCCGAAATTGCCCAGCTCATTAACCATTTAAAAGGGGATCGAGTGGGCATTATTGTGTTCGCCGGGGCCAGTCATCTCTATTTACCCTTAACCAGTGACTATGAAGCAGCCAAACTGTTTTTGGATGCCATTGATACGCGGATGATACGCACTCAGGGAACAGCATTGAGCACCGCCCTGACCACGGGAATTAACGCCTTTGTAGACGACAGCGAAAAAAATCCGGTGTTAATCCTGATTTCCGATGGAGAAGACCACGAGGGGCGCGCCATTGAGGTGGCGAAAAAAGCGGCGGAATCGGGCATGATCATCCATGCCGTAGGCATTGGATCTGAGAAAGGCTCCCTCATTCCGGTGGTGAATGACCAGGGACCCACCGGCGAATATAAACGGGATTCCCAGGGAAAACTGGTGACCAGTAAACTCAATGAAGCGATTTTACGGGAGATTGCTCAGGCTGGACATGGAATCTATGTCCGGTTCGATAACACATTAGCTAATTATCGTAAATTACTGGACGCCATTGATTCCATGGATAAAAAGACCATCAGCACCCATGTCTTTTCGGAGTACGAAAATCGGTACCGACCCTTCGCCTTCATGGCTCTGGGATTTCTGTTCCTGGCCTTCTTGTTTCCCACCTCACAAGCGATTCAATGGAGGCGTAACCGTGATTAAACTGTTACCCTGGATGGTCGTATTTACCGTGGGATTGGCGGCGGGAACCGATAAAGGGTTAACGGCCTATCAGTCAGGGAATTTCGAGGAAGCACGGAAATATTACGAGTCGGTATTGAAAAAAGAAGCGAACCCGGAAGCGCTGTTTGGTTATGGAGCCACGGTTTACCAGCAAGGCGATTATGAAACTGCCATGGATGCCTTTGACCAAGCTCTGAATACAGACGATCCTGACCTGAAAGCCCGGGCTTATTACAATATGGGAAATGCTTTGTACCAACAACAGCGTATGGATGAAAGCCTGGCCTTTTATCGAAAGGCGCTGGAGCTCAATCCGCATGATTTGGACGCTAAAATGAATTATGAGCTGTTAAAGTACCAGATGTCTCCCCAATCGCAACAGAATCAGAACGGTGATTCCTCCCAGAATTCGGACGATAAAGAGTCCTCTTCTGAACAGGAGAAATCCTCTCAGAATCAGCAACAAAATTCCCAGGATAAATCCGAACAGCAGGGCGACCAGGACCAGCAACAGAAACCGGAACAATCCCAATCGCCACAGAATGAGGACGAACAAACGAACGCTCAACAAGGGGAAAATGCAGAGCAACCGCCACAACCATCACAGGCAATGTCTGATTCCACGGAATTTAACCAGGACAAAGTGAGCGCTGCGGCTATCCTGGACGCGTTAAAGCAGGAAGAAAAAATTAATCGCCGCCGAAAGGAAATTCGGGCCCGTTCCCGAAAATTGGAGAAAGATTGGTAAATTGATGGACGCCATGGTTAAGCGGATTTACCTGATTCTGCTCATCCTGGGAACGGTATCGTTTCTGGGAGCGCAATCCGTGCGGGCCACGGTAAATACCAGCCATGTGGCCAAGGGCGAAGTGTTTACCCTGACCGTTCAGGCGGAGAACACTGATTTCGAACCGCGCGTGGACATTGACCCGCTGTACAAAGATTTTACGGTTGTTTCCGGTCCCGCCTCGTCAACCAATATCTCCTGGATCAACGGAAAAATGTCCAGCACCAAAAGCGTATCCTGGACTTTGGCTCCCAACCGCACCGGACACCTAACTGTCCCGGCCTTGTCGGTACGCCTGGGAAAGAAAACCTATTCAACAAGCCCCATTACCATAACCGTGTCCGCCGGATTGCAGAAAGGCGCGGCGGGTAAAGATGTATTTTTGCAAGCCGTTATCGATAAGCGCCAGGTTGTGGTGGGAGAGCAAGTCACGGTAACGTACAAGTTGTATACCCGGGTCAATATTCAAATTGAGCAGTTAAAATTTCCTGACTTCGTGGGTTTCTGGACGGAAGATTTATTTGTGCCCAAAACCGCTGATTTTCGGGATGCAGCGATTCAGGGGGTGGCTTACAAAGTGGCAACGCTCTATACGGTGGCTTTATTCCCTACGAAAACCGGGTCCATTTCCCTGCTGCCCATGACAGTGCGCTGTTCAGTTCCCCTGAAGACAAAACGCCGTCGCACCGGTCTCTGGGATGACCCCTTTTTCGACTCTTTTGATCCATTTGGCCAGCAGCGGACGACCAAGGTATTACGGACTGATCCCATCACACTGGAGGTGAAGCCCTATCCCAGTGGTCAGCCCAATGGATTTACGGGTGCCGTGGGATCGTTCAGTGTGCAAACCTCAGTGGATACAGCCCAGGTTGCGGTGAATGAAGGAGTGACGTTCAGAATAATTCTTTCCGGATCAGGCAATCTGCCTTTAATCTCCAGCCCGGAGCTGACCTTTCCACCCAATCTGGAGGTATATCCTCCCACGACGGAGGTGAAAAAAGACCCGTTTCGGGACCGGATTTCCGGGTCCATCAAATGGGAATACATTTTGATTCCCCGGGAAGCGGGAAAACTACAGCTTCCACGGGTAGAGATTCCTTATTTTGATCTCCGATCCAAATTGTGGAAGAAAGCATCAGCTAATCCCATTACCTTAACCGTGTTCCCCGGAAAAGACGTCACCACCGTGTCCGGTGATTTTACCAAGCGGGAAATTACCTTGCTGGGAAAGGATATCCGGTACATCCATACCCAAACACCTAGATGGATTACTTCCGGAAAAACCGCTTTACCAGGCCGTGCTTTGATACTTTATTTTTTGGCTCTGACGCTGTGGATTTCGCCCGGAATCTTGAAACGGTCCAGGGAGAATTTGGAGGCAACTTATCAATCGCGGTTGGCGCGAAAAGCCCTGAAAACGGCCCTGCGAAGTTTAAATCGAATTTCAGGGTCACCGTTTGAATCCATTCCTCCCATTGTGTATCGATTTATCATGGAACGGTTTGGTCATCATACGGATAAGCTGGACCCCTTAACCGTACAACATATTTTGGAACCATTTACCCCGTCCCGAATCACGAATCGCCTGGTGGAGTTATTGAAACTCTGCGATGCAGGACGATATTCCCCAGAAGCAGTGAACGTGGAAACCTCAATTGTGGATGACATTAAAACTTTACTCAAGGACATCGATGCATTGGATCGTTAAACTTCTGGCACCCCTTTTCCTGTTGGTGTTGGCCCAGGCGCAGCCGGATAACCCCACCGATCGTTTTCGGAAGGGGAATCAGGCCATGCAGTCTGAACATTATGAAGAGGCCGTGCAACAGTACGAATCATTGCTCTCCCAGGGATTTGAACATCCCGATCTTTATTACAATTTGGGGAACGCGTATTATCGGTTGGGTCTGATCGGCAAAGCGGTTTGGGCCTATGAAAAAGGTCGGCAGTTTGCGCCTCGGGATCCTGACATTAACTATAATCTGGAATTGGTGAACGCCCGGATTCCCGATCGGATCGAACTACCGGAAACGTTATTTATTCTCCAGTGGTATCGCGTGTTTAAACATCAGTTTACCTTGGGTGATTTGTTAACCCTGGGGAGTGGACTTTTGGTTCTTTCAGCCGTGTTTTTCCTCCTTCGAGTACGGTTCCCCCGGAAATCGAGTTGGTTGTTATCCGTGTCCATTTTTGTTGGGATCGTATCGCTGGGAATTCATGGGGTGGCTTTGGATAAATATTGGGAGCTTACGGATAGCCAGGAAGCGGTTGTTGTGGAACCAGAGATATTGGCCTACTCTGCTCCATTGGAACGGCCGGAAACGGTTCAATTTAAACTACACGAGGGTACTAAAATTGAGATCACTCAGACCCAACCTGGATGGGTGGAGATCATTCTTTTGGACGGAAAAAAAGGATGGGTCAGGACACGATCGATATTAATGCTCTAAGTGGTGTAAACTCAGAAAC
>CAZHTM010000011.1:1642-15777 GCA_964535735.1 uncultured bacterium | reverse complement strand
GAAAAAACATCATTGCCGGTGTATATATCGTTTGAATCCCCCAACTATAAGGTCCGCGTTGGAAATTATCTCACCCGGAAGGAGGCGGACAAAGCCCGCAAAACCCTGCGATCGCTGGGGTATAGAACGGCGTGGGTAGTCCAATCTCGGGTCATCGTCCGGGAGCCGTAGTTTCGTCCTACATGTCCCGGGCCATTATTCATCTGGACCTGGATGCGTTTTTTTGCTCCGTTGAATGCCTGAAAAATCCGGACCTTGTAGGCCTTCCGATTGTAGTCGGAGGTTCTCCGGATAAACGGGGTGTAGTGGCGGCTGCATCTTACCCAGCCCGACAATTCGGAATCCGATCCGCCATGCCAATGGCTCGTGCCGTCCAGCTTTGTCCCGATCTTGTGATCGTTCCGCACCATTTTAAACTTTATAAAACTTACTCTCGGGTAGTGATGGGTTTTCTGAAAAAATCCGCGCCAGTCTTCCAGCAAAACAGCATTGATGAAGCAACCATGGATTTTACAGATCAAGTAAAGACCTGGGATGATTTGATTCCCATTGGAAAACGGTTACAAAACCAAATCCAGGTCAACATCGGATTGCCAGCTTCGTTGGGACTGAGTACCAGTCGTATTGTGGCCAAAATCGCCTCCGATATGCACAAACCCAATGGTTTTACCGTGGTGCCTCCGGGAGAGGAAGTGTCCTTTTTAGGACCCCTTCCGTTAAAAAAGATACCTGGCATTGGCCCCCGGACGGCAGAAAAGCTGGCCATGTTAAATATTAATACAGTCTACGATCTCCGACAGAAACGTGAAGCGGATTTGAAACGCTATTTCGGTAAGGTAGGGCACCATATGTGGTTGTGGTCGCGGGGGCAGGATTCAGGTAGTATTCATTCGGAACGTAACACCAAATCCGTAAGCCGGGAACGGACCTTTGCCACTGATATTCATGACGGGGCTGTTTTGGAATCTATGCTGGCGAAATTGTGTGAATCCATTAGTGAACAACTGAAAAAAGAAAACCTGGTGGCGGGATCGGTTTCATTGAAATTGAGGGATGCACAATTCAATACCCGGACACGTCAAATGGCGCTGAATCCGCCAAAAAATGATTCAGCAGCGCTGGAAAAAGCAGCAGTCAATCTTTTACGACAACACTGGGAACCGGGAGAACCGCTCCGATTGATCGGGGTGAACTGCAACCGACTTCAACCCGTGCCAGACCAGTTGGGTCTGGGCTTTTAACTCATCACTCCCTGGATGTCTGGTGCAGAAGTTGAGAATAGATGGAATAATTTTCTTGGTCAAAGCACACGAACGTCACTTCCAGCGGGACATCCAGGGATAGCAAAACGGAGCGAACCGTGGTAATAGCAATAGATGCCGCCGGGCGTTTCGGATATCCATATACACCGGTGCTGATATTGGGAAAGGCCAGGCTGTGGAGGTTATGCTTCCGCGCCAGCAATAGGGAATTGCGATAGCAGGCGGAGAGCAATTCCGGTTCTCCCTGACGACCTCCCCGCCAAACAGGTCCTACCGTATGAATAACATATCGCGCTGGCAGATTGTATCCGGCGGTGATCCGGGCTTCCCCGGTGGGACAACCACCCAATTGGCGACATTCTTCAAGAAGTTGGAACCCAGCCGCTCGGTGAATGGCTCCATCCACGCCACCACCACCCAGGAGTGATGAATTGGCTGCGTTAACGATGGCATCTCCGGTAAAGGTGGTGATATCCCCTTGAATGAGATGAAGGCTTGGCATGGAAAAAGTTAAACCTAAAGAAATACACTCCGCCAGGAATGGTCAGGCCCTTCGAGGATCGATAAGGCAAAGAGTGGTTGGAATTACCGTGCCTTGTACTGGAAGCTTTGACAATGAGAGTATAGTGTAAACCCCTCACCATTCGAAGGGGATCGCTTCAACCGATTTCGTTATATTCATCAGATTCTCGAGGACACACATCTTTAGTGAAAAAAAGTGATTTGTCATGGCGATCCCGTTGAACAAAGTGAAAACGGGAGAAGCCATCTCCTTCCTCATGTTCGACTTTGAAAGCAATGGTTGGGGTTCCCTTCACCTGATTGACCGTGGGTTCGTGATGACAGGAACTTTTTGAACTTATTACAAGGCTCAGCCTTGCAGTAAGGAAGTATTATACAACGCTTTGAACTATTTTTTCTCTCCCGGTCGGGGGAGAATCAAAGAGGGGTGTATAAGGAGAGCATTGGGAAGCCTGGTCTTAGAGGAATCCATCTAAAGCGGTTGGGTTCACACGGGGAATTCAGTAAATTTTCGTTCTGAATTTTTGAGGTACATATGTCTGGTCATAGTAAATGGTCTACCATTAAGCGTAAAAAAGGCGCTTTGGATGCCAAACGGGGTAAGATTTTCACCACCATAATTAAAGAAATTACGATTGCGGCGCGCTTGGGCGGAGGTGATGAATCCTCTAATCCGCGTCTCCGTCAAGCTATTGCCAAAGCCAAAGCCAATAATATGCCCCAGGATAATATCAAACGGGCCATTATGAAGGGTACGGGCGAACTGCCAGGGGTGAGTTATGAAGAAGCCACGTTTGAGGGCTATGGTCCTGGCGGTGTCGCTATTTATATGGAAGTACTAACCGATAATCATCGCCGGACCGTGGCGGAATTACGCCACATTATGTCCAAGCACGGTGGAAATCTGGGCGAGAACGGAAGCGTGGCCTGGATGTTCGATAAAAAAGGACAAATTATCCTTGGAAAAGATGCGGGCGATGAAGAAACGCTTTTTGAACTGGCACTGGAATGCGGAGCGGAAGACTTTGAAGTGGAGGAGGACGAATATATAATCACCACCGAACCCACGCAACTGATGGAGGTCCGTGATGCTCTGGAGTCCCATCAGATTCCCGTCCGTTCGGCCGAGCTGGAAATGGTGCCTAAAAATCTTCAGCGGGTGGAAGGGAAGGATGCGGAAAAGCTGTTGAAATTAATGGAAGCGCTGGAAGACAATGACGATATCAATCATGTGTATTCTAATTTCGACATGGACGAGGATACGCTAACCACCGCATCTCAATCCTGACGGAATCAGAAACCGCGGTTCAGGGTTCAGGAATTCATGAGAGTTATTGGTATTGATCCGGGGTTAAATATCACAGGATTTGGTGTAGTGGATAAGGAAGGATCTGAGCTGCGATCTATTTGCTACGGCACGGTTCGTCCACCGTCATCTTTGGACCTGTCTCAACGATTGAAATATTTATATGATGAAATGATGATTCTGTTGCAAAAATTCAATCCGGACATTTTAGCGATTGAGGACACCTTTTTTCAAAAAAATTTCAAATCCGCCATGAGTCTGGGCCAGGCCCGGGGCGCGATTCTCTTGGCAGGGGCCAGTTATGGCATTCCTTGCAAGGAATATTCCCCTCGAAAAGTAAAAAGCGCCGTAACCGGGAATGGAGCCGCTACCAAAGAACAGGTGCAGTATATGGTTCAAAATATCTTAAATCTGGCAGATCCCCCAAAGCCCCTGGATGCTTCCGATGCCCTGGCGATCGGCCTTTGTTATCTGAATCAACCGGAGTGGTAACATGATTGATTCGATTTCTGGAATATTGGTGGAAAAGACTCCGGGGTCCGCGGTGGTGGACCTCCACGGGTTGCGACTGAGGCTGGCAATCACGGTCAACACCTACGAACGCCTGCCAGACCTTGGTAAACCGATGGAATTGCTTACATATCTCCATGTTCGTGAGGATATCCTGGCCCTTTATGGATTTCATTCGGAAGCACAACGGGAATTGTTTATCCTGCTTACGGGGATCAGCGGCATCGGACCTCGGTCCGCGATTGGAATTTTATCGGGAACCGGGGTGGAAGAATTCAAAGAGCGCATCATTTCCGGGGATGTGAAAGCATTAACGGTCATTCCCGGCATTGGTCCCAAAACCGCCAAGCGAATTATTATTGAATTGAAGGAAAAATTTGTTGTTGATGACGACGATGTACTAAGCGATATGTTGGTAACGCCCGAAGATCAGACCATGATAGGAGACACTATCGCGGCGTTGCAGGCTTTGGGGTATTCGCGCTCTCAAGCTCAACAAGTGACGCATCGATTGCAGAAAGCCGGGGAATTATCCGGTAAATTGGAAGTAATTATTAAAAAGGCCTTGGCCTTAATGTAAATGAGGTGACCATGAAACTTGCTGATCGTTTATCCCAATTGGGTACGGAAACCGCTTTTGCCGTGTCAGCGCAAGCCGCGGCCTGGGCTGCACAGGGACATAAAGTGTATCCATTTCATTTAGGAGATATCAATCTGCCCACTCCAGCGAATATTGTAGAGGCCACAAAAAAGGCCATCCAGGACGGCTATACCGGATACTGTCCCGGCATTGGAATTACGCCGCTCCGTGAAGCGTTGGCTGAGGATGTGGGCCGTCGGCGAAACGTGACCTATGGTCCAGAACATGTGGCTATTCAGCCGGGAGGGAAGCCGGTAATTGGGAAATTTATTTCCGCCGTCATGAATCCTGGCGATGAGGTTTTATATCCCAATCCAGGCTATCCCATTTATGAATCACAAATTGAATTCCAGGGTGGTGTTGCGATCCCCTACGGCTATGACGAAACGGATGATGGATTTGCCATTAATCTGGATCGGCTGGAAGCGGCGATCACCGACAAGACCAGGATTTTGATCTACAACAATTATCAAAATCCCATCAGCGCCGAATCCAGCGCCGAGGAGATGGAAGCCCTAGCCCGGCTGGCAGTGAAACACGATCTCTGGGTCCTGTCCGATGAGGCCTATTATGAAATCCGGTACGGCGGCGAATCACGCTCCATTGTGGCATACCCTGGAATGCAGGAACGCACCGTGATTTTATACACCTTCTCCAAGAAATTCGCCATGACCGGTTGGCGGTTAGGTGCGGCTATAGGTCCGGAAGAGGTAATTCAAATCATCAGTAAACTAAATACCAATATTGAATCCTGTTCCAACCATTTTATCCAGTGGGCCATGGTTGAAGGACTTACGGGCGACCAGACGGGTCCCAAGGAAATTCTGGCTGAATTGCAGCGACGTAGAGATGTTGCGGTCCAGGGGTTGAATGCCATTGATGGCATTTCCATTGCCCTGCCGGCCAGTACCTTTTACCTCTTTCCCAACGTTACTAAAATTATGAAACGAAAAGGACTGACCAATGTGGATCGGTTGAAGGATCTGGCCTTGGAGCACACGGGCGTGTCGTTCTGCACCCGGAATCATTTTGGACGAGCCTTACCCGATGAAACGGAATATTTTATCCGTTTCGCCTATTCGGGGATTGACGTAAGCGACATTGAAGAAGGTCTGGCAAAACTGAAGGACTATTTTGAATCCGATGAGTAATGAACTAAAGCATACTTCTCTTTATGACCGGCATGTATCTCTGGGGGCGAAACTAGTTCCTTTCGCAGGATATGCCATGCCGATTCAATATTCAGGGATAATTAAGGAACACTTGGCAGTTCGTGAGTCTGCGGGACTTTTCGATGTGAGTCACATGGGAGAATTCGTGGTAGAAGGACCGGAAGCCGAATCGTTTCTTCAATACCTTACGCTGAACGATGTGTCCGGTTTGGATACGGGAAAGGCACACTATTCGGCCATGTGTAATGAAAACGGATTCCTTCTGGATGATTTAATCATCTATCGGTATGGACCGGAGCGTTTCATGGTGGTGGTGAATGCGGCTAACATGGATAAAGATTATGAATGGTTCTCAAGCCATTGTCCCGATGGAGTAGCGCTGTCCAATCAAAGCGATGCGATCAGTCTCATCGCTTTCCAGGGACCGCTTTCCAGGGAAATTCTGTCTACCGTTTTGGACACAACTTTAGATGACTTGGGATTTTATACCTTCAAGGAACTGGAAACCTTCGGTGAAACCATTACCGTGGCCCGCACCGGGTATACGGGGGAATTGGGGTTTGAACTTTATGGGTCGCATGAGGTGATTCCTCGGATTTGGGACATGATTTTAAAAGCGGGCGCATCCCGAGATGTACTCCCAGCGGGGTTGGGTGCGCGGGATACGTTGCGGTTGGAGATGAAGTATTGTTTGTACGGCAACGACATCGATGAAACTACCAATCCCATCGAAGCCGGGTTGGGATGGATCACCAAGCTGGACAAAGGGGATTTTATTGGGCGTGACGCCCTGGTTGACGCTAAGGCTAACCTGTCCCGCCGATTGGTGTGCCTGGAACTGCAAGAACGAGGTATTCCCCGGCATGGATACACGATTTTCCGGGATGGCGACAATGTGGGCATTGTAACCTCGGGAGGTCAGTCCCCTTCACTGAAAAAAGGCATTGGACTGGGATATGTAAAAAAGGAATTCGCCAAATCGGGGACGGAGTTGGAGATTGATATTCGGGGAAAAAGGGTCAAAGCAATGGTTGTAAAACCTCCGTTTTACAAGGGAGGTTCCCTTTATCAATAAAGACATTTGGTGTAATCCTCCACGATCGAGTTGGTTCTCACTGAACGGGAGGGGTATTTTACCCACCAGAAAATTGCGGTACTTTTTCCAGATCCATAAAACAGGTAACTAAATTTATGTGTTTATCCGTCTTATATTTTCCGGATGATTTCTCATTATGATGACAGCAAACCATAAGGAAACCGTTTTAATTACTGGTGGGGCCGGATTTATCGGTTCCCACTTCAGTGAACGCCTGTTAGCCGAGGGTTACCGGGTAATCTGTGTCGATAATCTCAATCCGTTTTATAGTCCCATCATCAAACGGTTGAATCTGGACTTATTATCGAAGCATTCCGGATTCCAGTTTGAAAAAGGGGATATCCGAAACCGGACTTTCATTGATCATATTTTCCAAACCTATCGACCTCACTATCTGGTTCATCTGGCAGCCATGGCGGGGGTCCGGCCCAGTTTGGATAATCCGTCTTATTATATTGACGTGAACATTCATGGAACCCAGGTGTTATTGGATACGCTGAAGGATCATCCCGTGAAAAAAATGATCTTTGCCTCATCCTCCTCCGTGTATGGCAACAATGAGAAAGTACCGTTCTCAGAGGATGATAATGTGGACAAACAGATTTCACCTTATGGCGCCACGAAAAAAATGGGCGAGGTGTTATTGTATACTTATCATCACCTCTATGACATTCCCATGGCTTTGCTACGCTTTTTTACAGTGTACGGGCCGCGCCAACGACCGGAAATGGCGATCCACAAATTCACACGGCGACTGTACCGGAATCAGCCCATCCCCGTGTACGGTGACGGCACCACCGCTCGGGACTATACCTTTATTACCGACATCATTGCGGGACTCTGGAGTGCCTTTAATCATGACGATGACTATGCCATTTACAATCTAGGGAATTCAGAGCCGGTAAAATTAATGGAATTGGTTGAAATCATGGCGGATATCACCGGTCTGGAGCCGAACCTGGAGTTTCGAGATCTGCCTCCCGGAGATGTGGTGCAAACGTTTGCCGATATCAACCGGGCAAAATCGCGTCTGGATTATGAGCCCAAAACCAGTTTCTACGACGGATTGGGGCAATTTTGGGAGTGGTATCTTGCTATGAAGAAGGAACATCCCCGTCTGTTCTGATATGAATCGCCGCTTTGAAATTGCTGGAATTCTAACCCTGGCTTTGTCGCTATTGGTGCTGGTGAGTCTCATCGGTTACCATCCCAACGAGGAACCGTCCATTTCACGTTATGTGGAAATTGAAAATCCCATGGGTATTGTAGGCGTGAGCATTGGGTTTGCTCTGATCAAAATTGCCTTGGGATATATGGCATTTGTCCTGCCCCTCTTGGGTTTGGTTTGGGGCTGGTGGCTCTTCTCCCGGAAGCCGCTGGCTACCCTGAGTCGTCACACCGTGTATTTAGTAGCCGCCACCTTATGGCTGGCGATTACGCTGGGGGCTCTGAAGTTATTGTTTTACCCCCAGTCTCATCGGGCATTGCTGGCGGCAGGTTTGTGGCCCACACTGATTGCCGCCATGGTAAAGGATTTTATAGGCACACCGGGATTGGGGATATTTATAGTGGCCGGATGGCTTACCTTAGCCCGAGGGTATTTTTCCACCAGTTTTTATCGGCCTTTTATTGCTATCCAACGTTGGATGCAAGCCCGTTGGGAAAACTGGAAATCCCATCGCGCCGCCAAAGTAGCTGAAGCGGCCCGCCGGGAACATACGCGAAAATTACGAGCGCGACTGGAAGCCCAGCAGTCAGCAAGACAGGAATCGCCTGCTGCGGAATTGAAGGTCACGTCAGAAGCTGAGAAAGAATCGGACATTCCTGAAGATGTGATTCGGGAAGCACAGCGAAAGTCACGACAAAAAACACAGACAGATGCGGATCAACTGGAGTCCGGACAGGAAAAACTCCCCCTGGATGCGGGAGCCGAAGAAGCAGACACCATCGAAGTGGGTGAAATGGTTCAGGAGAAAGAAGTGGATCTGGACGCGATAAAGCATCGTTCCAAACCACGACGTACCTATCAACTACCCACTACCGATCTGTTAATGACGCCGCCCCGGATTGATGACGCCCAGAGCAAGGATGAGCTGATTGAACGGGCCAACTTCCTGACCCAATCGTTGGCGACCTTTGGGGTCAACGGGAAAGTGGTGAATGTCCATCCCGGTCCTGTAATCACCTTGTTTGAAGTGGAACCGGCAGAAGGAGTCCGGGTTAATAAATTCGTAGCGTTGGCCGATGACCTGGCCCGAGTCATGGAAGCCAGCCGGGTGCGAGTGATAGCGCCCATTCCCGGAAAGTCTTCCGTTGGAATAGAAATTCCGAACCGTAATCCAGAAACGGTGTATTTCAAATCCGTTATCAACTCAGAAAAATTCGCCAATGCGGAATCGCCACTGACCTTAGCGGTGGGAAAAACCACATCCGGTGAAATTGCCATTCTGGACTTGGCCAAAATGCCCCATCTCCTGATTGCAGGAACGACGGGGGCTGGGAAGTCGGTGTGTCTCAACACCATCATTTGTTCGTTGCTCTACCAGGCAACACCGGATGAAATCAAGTTCATGATCATCGATCCCAAGAAGGTGGAAATGACTCTCTACCGGGCATTGAAAGATTACCATCTTCTAGGGCTGGAAGATGTCGACGAACCGATCGTAACAACAATGGAGAATGCCATTGTGGCTCTTCGGGCTTTAGAAAAAGAAATGGACCGTCGCTACAATGTTTTATCGGATGCTGTAGTGCGCAATATTGGCGAATACAATGTCCGGGCCCGGAAAAATTCCGAACCCATCATGCCTTATATCGTACTCATTGTGGATGAACTCGCGGACCTTATGATGTTAAGCGCCAAGGATGTGGAAGCGCCGATTGCCCGATTGGCCCAACTCTCACGGGCAGTGGGGATTCACCTGGTGATAGCCACTCAACGACCTTCCGTGGATGTGATAACGGGCGTAATCAAAGCGAATTTCCCGGCGCGGATCGCCTTCCAGGTAGCCACGAAAATCGATTCCCGAACCATTCTGGATACACAAGGAGCGGAGAAATTGATCGGCCGTGGCGATATGCTTTATCAAGGGCCGGGGAGTTCCGAACCGGTTCGGATGCACAATGCGTTTTTGAGTCTGTCTGAAATTGAAGCCATAATGAATTTTATCAGCGGGCAGCCTAAAGCCGAAGAATTAAAGTTAGCCAGTATTCGGGAGGTGACGCTTCCTGGAATCAGCGGTGAGTCCACGGGCGCTGATGATGAATTACTCAGAGACGCGATCCGATTAGTGGTCACCCATCAACAGGGAAGTATTTCCCTCTTGCAACGTCGTCTCAAAGTAGGGTACTCCCGAGCGGCGCGCTTAATTGATGAAATGGAAGCCCTGGGTGTGGTGGGTCCTTTCACCGGGAGTAAAGCCCGGGAAGTTCTGGTGGATGAAACCTATTTACTGAGTATCGAATAAGTTTGAATTATATTTTCCGGTTGTGGTTTTTCCTCCTGGTTTCAGGAGCGGGCTTGATTCAGGCACAGACGGTCATGGATTCGTTGAACCGGTATTTGCATCCCCCGGGAGGTATCGTGCTGACCGGGTCCATTTTGCAGCAGCAATACGATCAACAATGGCGAGGCGAGGCGACGGTCATCCTGTTTGATCGCAGGGAAATTGGCCTGCTTACTGAAAATGAATATGTGTTGGTGAACCAGGACACCATTTGGACATACAATTTTGAATCTCATCAAGTGCTGATCGACAGCTATTCCTGGGATCAATTTAATTTATTCGAGCTCCTTTCAGGGGATTTCAGTCAAGTAAACCTGGGTCAGATTGACCATAGTCAGGGACGATTGACCCAATCCTTTTCTATTCCGGACATGGGGATTACGGGTCAACTCACTTTGCTGATTCCATCGTATCGACCTGAGCATCTTCGCGTGAACTATGATGTCAATAATCGCGTGGAGATTGACTTAGAAACCGCCACCTATCCAGCACAATCTCCCGAATTAACTAAAGGCCGTCCCTGGGACGTGATCGATCTACGTGAATAAAATTATTAAACTTGGAATCGGAATACTAATAAGCGGGCTGGGACTTTATTTTGCCTTTCACCAACTGGATTTCGATGAACTGGTGCATAATTTATCCCAGGTGAATATACCTCTGGTACTCATGGCATCGGGAATAATGATTTTCAGTGTGTGGATCCGAGCCTTGCGTTGGGGGCATCTGTTGAACCGTTCTGATATTCGGCGACATCATCTATTCGCCAGCACCATGATCGGGTATTTTGGTAATTCGGTGCTACCGTTCCGGCTGGGGGAGGCTCTAAGAGCCTATGATATTACCACTAAAGAAAAGGTAAAGTTCTCTGAATCGGTGGGGACGATAATTCTGGAACGGATTTTGGATCTAGTGGGGCTGGTGCTGGTCATTGGCCTGTTTGTGTCTGTGTATCCCCTGGGTTTGATGATGAATCGTTGGGCGTGGGTACTGATTATAGGGGTCCTGGTTTTGTTCGTCACGGTTACCTGGGTGCCAAAACCCTTGTTAAAAGTACAAGACATCCTGAATCGCTGGCATCCGTCCACCGCTATATTAACAAAATTAAAAACTTTCCTAAGCGGAACAATTAGCAGTTTGAATTCCCTTCGCGGGAACCCTCATGCCTTGGGATTGACCTTCAATACACTGTTTTTATGGCTGCTGTATTACACGTCGTTATATATCATCACGGTAGGGGTGGGCATAAGCTTGACTTGGGATCAGGTGGGCATTCTGTTGATTTCCACCACCTTATCCATCATGATTCCCGCCGCTCCCGGTTATGTGGGAACCTACCACGCGGTGGCGATCCTGGTGCTGAATTCCATGTTCAATATTCCCCTGGCGGAATCCCAGGCGGTGGCCATTATTTTACACGCCATGGGTACCTTGCCCTATATCCTCATCGGGGCCGTATATTTTTTCTTTAGCACTGTGAGAATTAGTGATATCAAATCGGGGGTAAATCCCGAGTGAAGTACGACATGATTTTCCTGGATCGCGACGGCACCCTGAATCCCGATCCGGGATACATCGCCAGCCTGGATGATTATCATTTTTATGAATTCACCCTGGAGGCCTTAACCCGACTATCTCCCCAATCCTTCATTCTGATAACTAACCAGTCCGGAGTGGCCAGGGGATTGATTGAAGAACGAAATCTGGAACAGATTCATGAGTATATTAGGAAAACGTTTCAAAATCAGGGGATTGATTTAAAAGCGATTTATGTGTGTACCGATCATCCCGATCATGCCAGTGATCGGCGGAAACCGGGCCCGGGAATGTTTTTAGAGGCGGCTCAGGATTTTGATCTGGATCTGACTCGCTGTCTCATGATTGGCGACGCGGAATCGGATATCCTGGCGGGCCAGAACTTGGGTATGGACACCATGCTGGTACTCACGGGGCGAGGGAAGGAAACATTGCCCCGATTAACAGATTCTCCTACATTTGTGGTGGAAAATTTATTGGAAGGAGCCAAACTGCTCGATGACTGATTTACCCCGAATTGTGGTGCTCATGGGAGGTAATTCTCCAGAACGACCTGTCTCGCTGAACACGGGAAAGGCGGTCACGGAGGCGCTGGAATCCCTGGGTTATCCCGTAAACGCCATCGATTATCAGGACGATCTGGTCCAATGGATCGGAGAACTCAAACGCGCGGCATTGGTTTTTCTGGCGTTGCATGGCGGGGATGGGGAGAGCGGTCAGGTGCAGGCCTTTCTCCAGATTCTGGGTGTACCCTATACGGGAACGGGACCTCTGGGATCGGCTTTGTGTATGGATAAACAGTTGACCAAAACGATCCTTGCCCAGGTTAATATTCCCACACCGGAATGGGTGTATTTGACGGAGAATAAATCGGTACCGCTTCCATTTGATTATCCAGTGGTGGTGAAACCCAATGATCTGGGCAGCACCATCGGCCTGTCCGTTGTGAAGCAACCTGAGGATCTGGACACTGCAATAGAAAAGGCTTTTCAGCATGGGGATGCGGTTCTGGTGGAACGATATATTCCCGGACGAGAGTTGACGGTGACGGTGCTGGACGGTGAGGCCCTCCCGATTGTGGAGATTGAACCCAAACATTCCTTGTATGATTATGAATGCAAGTACACGTCCGGCCTGAGTTCGTATCACTGCCCCGCGGAATTGCCGGCGGAATTGACCGGTAAAATCCAATCCCTGGCACAGACAATATTCCGCGTCCTACGGGGCCGCCATTATGCCCGGATTGATTTTCGTTTGGATCGTGAAGGTAGGCCCTGGTGTTTGGAAATGAATACCCTACCAGGAATGACCA
The DNA here is from genome assembly GCA_964535735.1 of uncultured bacterium. Classification (GTDB taxonomy): domain Bacteria; phylum Fidelibacterota; class Marinisomatia; order Marinisomatales; family J089; genus J089. The sequence goes on along the minus strand of CAZHTM010000011.1, from coordinate 2,915 downwards.
GCACGAGCCTGGTTCCGAAAGCCGCCGCCGCCATGGGTATGGATTTCAATACGTTAGTAGATACAATGGTAAAACTGGCCCTGAAATGAATGATTTAACCTGGATAGCCGTCTATACGAAGCCCCGCCACGAAAAACGGGTCAAGGAAGAGTTTGACGAACGGGAAATCAATGCCTATTTGCCTCTGATTCGGCAAAAACGTCGTTGGAGTGACCGGATGAAATGGGTGGACGTGCCCCTGTTCCGGAGCTATATCTTCGCCCAAATTGAATTAAAAAATTCCATTTATGTTCTGCAAACACCTGGCGTGCATCATATTGTTAAAATCGGGGGGCAGATTGCCCGCGTTCCGGAGCAACAGATTCAAGCCGTTAAAATTATGCTGGAAGGGGGCGAAGATCCTGAAGCAGAAGATTATTTTGTGGTGGGCGATGAGGCGGAAGTCATTGGCGGTCCTCTAAGGGGACTCACGGGCATTGTGATCCGGAAATCGTCCGAAGATCGCTTGGTTATTCGGATTGACGCCATTCAGCATGCCATTTCGGTGCAGATTGACCGACGGTTTTTACGAAAAGGGAGAAAGATCCATGGCTCTCCGATTTTATAATACCCTGACGCGCACGAAGGAACTCTTTGAGCCCCTGAAGCCGGGCATAGTAACCCTGTACACCTGCGGTCCCACGGTGTATGATCAGGCCCATATTGGAAATTTCCGTACCTTCCTGTTTGAAGATGTGTTGAAACGTCATTTGCAACTGCGCGGGTTCAAAGTCATTCATGTGATGAATATTACCGATGTGGATGACAAAACCATTCGGCGATCCATCGAGCGCGGGATATCCCTAAAGGCGCTCACCACCGAAAACGCGGAACTGTTTTTTCAGGATTTAAAAACCCTGCGCATCCAGCCTGCTGATGAATATCCTCGGGCCACCGATCACATTCAGAATATGATTTCCACGATCCAAGTGCTCCTTGAGAAGGGGGTGGCGTATGTTACAGAGGACGGTTCCGTGTATTTTTCCATCGCGGCTTATCCTGAATATGGAAAGCTCGCTCATTTAAATCTGGAGCAAATGCAGGTAGGAGAACGAGTTCAGTCTGATGATTATACCAAGGATAATCCCATGGATTTCGCTCTGTGGAAATCCTGGAAGCCGGAAGATGGCCCCGTAAAATGGGCGTCACCCTGGGGACCGGGACGTCCGGGCTGGCATATTGAATGTTCCGTCATGTCCACTCATTTTCTTGGAAATGAATTCGACATCCATTG
>CAZHTM010000011.1:0-1542 GCA_964535735.1 uncultured bacterium | reverse complement strand
TGGAGCGCTATCCGGACTTTGAAAAACCGGAAAAGCCCGTGATCACGAATACTGGCGAATCGATCCTGAGGGCCATGGATGATGATCTAGATGTGCCCCAGGCTCTTGCCCAGGTTTTTGAGTGGGTCCGGACGGTGAACAGTGAATTGGACAAGGGGAAGATGTCAAACGACGCGGTGCGGGAAGGTCTTCAAACGCTGGATATGATTGACCGACTTTTTGATTGGCGGCCGGAGGAAGAGGTGCCTCAGGTCCCGGAAGAGATTCTGGAGTTGGTGGCCCGGCGACAGGCGGCGCGAAAGGCCAAAGACTGGTCCTTGGCAGATGAATTACGCGATAAAATCAAGGCCATGGGATGGATTGTTAAAGACACGCCACAGGGACCGAGAGTATTGAAAATTTAACATTGAAAATTGAAGATTTAAATCTGCCAATTCCTGGTCTGAAATCTGTCCTCCTGAGCCGGTCGAAGGGGGACTTTTTTGAATATCCAACACCCAATAACCAACAAAGGAATAACCACTATCCAATTCAGGGAAGATTGAAAATTTTAAGTTTAAAATTGAAAATCCGGTGAATCCCAATCCTTACTTTAAAACCTGTCACCATGAGCCGGTCGAATGGTGACTAATCCTGAAAGATCAACAACCAATAACGATTGACCAATACCCGATAATGAATGAATCAGGCATGAATGCGCCGCTTCCTTGTTGGATATTGAGTGTTTCGTTTTCGCCATTCTCTTAAAGAGTTCAGTCTGATTCATCTTTCGCAGTCGGTCAAAAGGGGACTTGGGGATTTGTCATGTTTTGTTCCATTCAGACGGACAATTTCTCAGCGTTAGATACCGTATTATCCATACGTCGGGATAAAAAACCTTTTGGTTAAACGCAATAATTATATTGTATGTATTTTCAATTCTTGGCTAAATTTATCGGCTTTACTATCCGCTAATTCGCATTTTGGGTCCGAAGGCGTTTTCCCTCCTCAAGGCGAGTCAAATCGGGGGCTAACAAAAAAAATTCTTTGCCACCGTAGCTCAGTTGGTAGAGCAACTGATTTGTAATCAGTGGGTCGGGGGTTCGAATCCCTTCGGTGGCTCAAAAAAATAGTTTTTTGAAAACATCTAGGGGAGATGGCCGAGCGGTCAATGGCAGCAGACTGTAAATCTGCCGGCGTACGCCTACGGAGGTTCGAATCCTTCTCTCCCCACGATGCGGGTGTAGCTCAGTTGGTAGAGCATCAGCCTTCCAAGCTGAGGGTCGCGAGTTCGAATCTCGTCGCCCGCTCATACTCATACCGGAACGTGCGTAGGCCCGCCGGGTGAAACACAGTTTCTTCCCGGAATTGAATCCGGAAAGTGAAGTGCTAATTGACATGAATGCCTACGTAGCTCAGTCGGTAGAGCACTTCCTTGGTAAGGAAGAGGTCACCGGTTCAAGTCCGGTCGTAGGCTCTGTTCTAATGCAAAAAAGGAGAGGGATAACTTATGGCAAAAGAGAAGTTTGAGCGATCGAAGCCCCATGTAAACATTGGGACGAT
>CAZHTM010000010.1:63993-73036 GCA_964535735.1 uncultured bacterium | reverse complement strand
TTCTGAGGAGTTCCAGACCACCTATGATTTTTTTACCGGACACTAGTGACGCACGTTGATTTATAACAATGAACAACATTCGAACTTTTGAACTTTTAACTTTGGACTTTTGACTTTAAGACCTTTTTTCACAAAAATCGGGGGAGACACAGAGGGGCAAAATGTTTCTCAATTGAAATCTGAAAGTTGGACGTTATAAAGTATAAGATCCCAGTCTTTCACATCATTATCTCATTCATATCTAATAAAATCCTAACAATACAATACTAGTTTTGCCCCTCAACATAAAGGTCTATAAGATGAAAAAGCTAATACTCACCATCGCTTCAACCGCAATCGTCTACGCCGGGACGGGTACAATCTCCGGACTGGTCTTCTATCACTTTGGGGTTACTCCCGACGAATCCATTACCAACTCATTCGAATATTCACGAGTGTACTTCGGCTATGAAGCCGACCTGTCACCCAACCTATCGTATAAATTTGTCTCCGACATCGATCCCACGGTCAGCCCCAGGACTCTATATTTGAAATACGCCAAAGTGGACTGGAAGACCGGCCTTGGCAAGGTGGTGATCGGCGTCCAGGGGATGAACATGTTCAATGTTCAGGAAAAAACCTGGGGGTATCGGGTGGTAGAAAAGTCCGCTATGCATCGTTTCAAATTTTCAAGTTCTGCCGACCTGGGCTTGGGCTACTATACCCGCTTCGGAAAGACCCTTAACGTAAGCGCTCTTGTCACCAACGGCCCGGGATATAAAAAGCAGGAAAATGATTCTTACAAGAAATGGTCTTTCCAAGGATTTGTGGGCGAACCCCGCCTGGATAAACATCCCGGCTGGAATGGCGGTGTTTCTGTTTCTACAGAAGCCGTGGATGTGGGATTGGACTCCACTGATCGAGTCACGGTCATGGGACTCTTTGGTGGCTGGGCCACTGAACGCCTTCGATTGGGCGTCGATACCGACATTCAACGTCATTCCTTTCAGGGGCTGGACACCGAAACCGTATTCTCGGGCTATGGAAATCTGTCTTTCGGCAAGCGGAATATTTTCGGCCGGGTGGATTTGCATCAAGAAGGCGGTGAAACCGATGTTTATCTTATTGCCGGCTGCACCGTTACTCCAGAACCGGGGCTGACGTTGATTCCGCTGATTCGCTATGCGCGTCCGGAAAATGGGTCTCCAGCCACACAGTACAATTTGACATTTCAATTCAAATTTTAATAGAAGAGATAATAATGAAACGTTACGTTATTTTGGGAATGACCCTTTGGGCGATACTCGCTGTATCGGCTTGTGGCGGATCGGGCGAAAAGAATACGTCTTCCTCTCTGGCAGGAACGATTAAGGTGGATGGATCCAGCACCGTGTTTCCCATCACGGAAGCGGTGGCCGAAGAATTCGGAAAAGTACATCCCAAGGTTCGGGTGACCGTGGGAATTTCCGGTACCGGCGGTGGTTTTAAAAAATACGTGGTGGGCGAAACCGATATCAATGACGCCTCCCGTCCCATCAAAGGAAAAGAGATAAAAAAAGCCGCTGAACATGGCATTGGCTTTATTGAATTACCCGTAGCCTTTGATGGACTTTCGGTGGTGGTAAACAAGCAGAATGACTGGGTGGATTACCTGACAGTAGCGGAATTGAACCTGATCTGGAAACCGGGAAGCCATGTGAAAACCTGGCAGGATATCCGTCCCGAATGGCCGGCGAAACCCCTCCATTTATTTGGTCCCGGCACCGATTCCGGCACCTTCGACTATTTCACCGAGGCCATCAATGGAAAATCCCAGGCCTGTCGTTCTGATTTTTCCAAAAGTGAGGATGACAATGTTCTGGTGCAGGGCATCGCCGGCGATACCTACGCCCTGGGATTCTTCGGTTTTGCCTATTATCAGGAGAATCGGGACAAGCTGAAAGTTGTCCCCATTGACGGCGGGAATGGTCCGGTAGCTCCATCGGTTACAACAATCAATAATGGGTCTTACCAACCTCTCTCACGGCCAATTTTCATTTATGTTAATCCCGAATCCGCAAAACGGGAAGAGGTAAAAACCTTTGTTCATTTCTATCTGGATCATGCACCGGAGCTGGTGGGTGAAGTAGGTTATGTGGCTCTGCCGGCCGAAGCCTATGCCCATAACCGGAGTCGTTTTGATGCGGGAAAAACCGGATCCCTGTTCAGTGGAAAAGAGACTATTGGGCTCAAAATTGAGGATATTCTGAAAGCCCAATGATTCGATCGTCCGGCTATTTGAAAGAACGCATCATTCAGTGGGCGCTGGCGCTGGCCGCCCTGTTGGCAGTGGCCACTACAGTGACGATTGTGGGAGTCCTGGGAACCGAAACCTGGGCGTTCTTCCAAAATGTTTCCCCCTGGGAGTTTTTGTTCGGGACGCGCTGGGAGCCGTTGCTGGAACCCAAATCTTTTGGGATTTTACCCCTGCTGGCGGGCACGTTCATGATTGTCATTGGTTCCGGACTTATTGCCATTCCCATCGGACTTCTAACGGCAGTATACCTGAGCGAATACGCCTCGGAGCGCACCCGGGGTATTGTAAAACCGATTCTGGAGATACTGGCGGGAATCCCCACGGTTGTGTACGGCTATTTTGCCCTCACCTTTGTAACGCCGTTGTTGCGGACCATCATCCCTTCATTGCAGGTGTTTAACGCTCTCAGCGCCGCGCTGGTGGTGGGGATTATGATTCTACCCATGGTGGTGTCCCTCTGTGATGACGCCTTGAAAGCAGTACCCGCATCCTTACGTCAGGGCGGGTATGCGTTGGGAGCAACGACCTTTGAGGTGGCTCGGGGAGTAGCCGTTCCGGCGGCCCTTTCCGGAATCATGGCCTCGTTTGTGCTGGCCCTTTCCCGCGCCTTTGGCGAAACCATGGCGGTAACGCTGGCAGCCGGGGCCACGCCCAATTTGACCTGGAATCCCCTGGAAAGCATCCAAACTATGACCGCTTACATTGTTCAGGTGAGCCTGGGCGATACACCCGCCGATGGTGTGGAATATCAAACCATTTTTGCGGTAGGAGCGCTCCTGTTTTTGGTCACGCTGGGGATGAATATGGTAGCCCATAAAGTCATGAATCGATTTCGGGAAGAATATGAATAATCCGAATCAATGGGACGATATCATTTCCCAACGGATCCGGCGGGAACGGCTTTTCCGGTCCGTGGCCATCGGATTTACGGCGCTCACCCTGGTGGTTTTACTGGTGTTGGTGATCCACATCGCGGTCGCGGGATTCTCGTATCTTTCATGGGATTTCCTGACCCGATTCCCGTCCCGGTTTGCCCATAAGGCAGGCATTAAATCCGCCTTAGTGGGGAGTTTCTGGCTCATGGGATTGGTGTTCCTGTTTTCTGTTCCCCTGGGTGTGGCCTCGGCTATCTATTTGGAAGAATACAATCGCAAGGGACGTTTGTCCCGGTTCATTGAAATTAATATCGCCAATTTAGCCGGTGTACCATCGATTGTTTACGGAATCCTGGGACTGGCCGTCTTTGTGCGCTTTTTTCATCTGCAACGCAGCCTCTTGGCCGGTGCACTGACCATGAGCCTGTTGATTTTACCGGTTATAATTATTGCCGCCCGGGAAGCCATTCGGGCTGTTCCAAAAAATATTCGCCTGGGCGCCTACGCCCTGGGAGCTACCCGCTGGCAAACCGTGGTTCATCATGTGTTGCCTGCCGCTATGCCGGGTATTCTAACGGGCGTCATTCTGGCCATGTCCCGTGCCCTGGGAGAAACGGCGCCCCTCATCATGATCGGAGCCCTGACCTACATGGCCTTTGTACCGTCTAGTCCCATGGACCCGTTCACGGCACTGCCCATTCAAATTTTTAACTGGGCGTCCCGGCCTCAAGCTGAGTTTCATCAGGTGGCCGCCGCGGGAATTATTGTTTTACTGGTCTTTTTATTGGCTCTAAACGCCGTGGCGGTGTGGCTGCGACACAGGGCCTCAAAAACCTATCGCTGGTAAAGGAACATATCGTGCAGTTTGAAAATCCTGTCTTTTCCGTATCCGATGTGGTCGTTCGCTATGGTGAATTTGTGGCCATTAAGCGCTGCAGTCTAGATATTCAACAAAAGCGCGTAACCGCGATAATCGGACCGTCCGGATGCGGAAAAAGCACCCTGCTCCGGTGTTTTAATCGAATGAATGACTTCGTTGATGGATTTCGTTTGGAAGGTCAAATCCTGTTCAATGGCGAGAATATCTATTCCCGGGAATGGGATGTGGTGGACATTCGCCGCCGGATCGGGATGGTGTTTCAGAAGTCCAACCCCTTCCCCAAGTCCATTACCCAAAATATCACCTGGGGACCAAAAATAAACGGATTCCGGGGAGATTTGGATGAATTGGTGGAAACCAGCCTCCGGCGGGCGGGACTCTGGGAGGATGTGAAAGATCGTTTGAATGAGTCGGCGCTGACGCTGTCCGGAGGCCAACAGCAGCGGCTTTGCATCGCCCGGGCAATCGCCATGCAGCCGGAAGTCATTCTCATGGATGAACCGGCCTCCGCTCTGGATCCCCGATCCACGGCCCGGATTGAAGAGCTCATTGGCGAATTGCGGAAGGATTATACCATCATCATTGTGACCCACAACATGCAGCAGGCGGCCCGGGTTTCCGACTACACCCTCTTTCTTTATGAAGGGGAGTTGATTGAATACGGTCCCACCGATAAATTGTTTACCAACCCCGACGTGCAAAAAACCGAAGATTATATCACGGGACGCTTCGGATAAGGAGGACGTATGCCCAGTCATTTGCATCGCGAAATTGAATCGTTGAAAAGATCCATTCTTGAAGTCGGCACCCGAGTGGAAGAAGCTCTGCGGGATAGCGTGGATGCCTTAAAAACCCGCAATGATGACCAGGCTCAGAACGTGATCACCGGTGATGAGCGCATCGATCAATTGGAAGTCCAGGTAGAGGAAGAATGCCTGAAGGTTATGGCGCTTTATCAACCGGTGGCGATCGATTTGCGGTACATTATTTCCGTTCTGAAAATCAACAATGACCTGGAGCGGATCGGCGACCTGGCTTCCAATATCGCGGAACGCGTCGTTTATCTCTCATCACGCCCGCCTTTGAAGATTCCCGAAGCAATTCCGAAAATGGGACGTCTGGTTCAAGAGATGCTGGGAAAATCACTGGATGCGCTGGTATCCATCAATACCGATACCGCCCGGAATGTTCTGGAAATGGATAACCAGGTGGATCGGTTGCATAAAGACATGTTTACGTTGGTTGAGGGTGTGATTCGTTCCGATCCGGACCGCATCAGCGATTGGATTCAGGTCCTGGGTGTGAGTCGCTACTTGGAACGAGCCGCCGATCATTGTACCAATATTGCGGAAGATATTCTCTATATGGTGGAAGGTGAAATCCACCGGCATCAGTCGAAGGAATAGTTTTCGAAACCATTCTGCGCCGTTTTCCCACCAGCCAATATCGATTATCCGGTGCATTCTTAGCCCCAATACTGGAAATGGATTAAATTCTTCCAAACCGACGGGAGAATTTCCATGAAACACTCAATGGTAGTTTTTATCACCGGGGCCACCTCCGGAATCGGAGCCGCCTGTGCCCAAGTTTTTGCGGAACGAGGAATGATCGTTTACGGCGGTGGCCGCCGGATCGCTGAAGAAACCCACTCACCCGAAGGTGCCGTTCTGTTCCCACTTGATGTGACCCAGGACGCCTCCATCCAACACGTTGTGGACACAATCATGGACCGGGAAGGACGCCTGGACGTGGTGATCAACAATGCCGGATTCGGCATTGCCGGCCCCCTGGAAACAACAACCATTGAAGAGGCCAAGACCCAGTTTGAAACCAATTTTTTCGGGGTGCACCGAGTCAATCGTGTGGTGTTGTCTTCGTTACGCCGTCAGGGTTCGGGCCGGATCATCATTATCGGGTCCATCGGCGGACGGATTGGACTTCCCTTTCAGGGCATGTACAGCGCCACCAAATTTGCATTGGAAGGATACGCCGAAGCCCTGGCCATGGAAATCCGGGACTGGGGGCTTCAGGTGACACTGGTGGAACCGGGGGATTTTGCTACCGGATTCACCGGAGAACGGTTAATTACCAAAACGTTGGGACCTTATAAAGATCAGTTTCAAAACGCTTTACACACGATTCAGAACGATGAAAACGGTGGGAAGGACCCGATTCTCATTGCCCAAACTTTGTTTCGAATACTGCAGAAACGACGTGGACCTCGCCGGCTCATGGTGGGCGCCTGGGATCAAAAATTGGCGGTAAAACTCAGGGCCTGGCTACCGGACACCTGGTTTGAGACCCTCATTCGTAGTCATTACTTGGGCTGATTTGTTCGGTTAATTAATTCGTACATCAACAGGGCTCCGGAGATTGCCACGTTCAATGACTCACCGAATCCCCGCCGCGGAATGGAAACCAAAACGTCTGCCCGTTTCCGTACCGTCTCTGATAAACCGTGAGCTTCGTTACCCAGAGCCAAAATCCAAGGCCGATGGTTCGGAAGTGACAACGTCTCGATCGGCTGACCGCGGTGATCCGCCCCGATAACAAAATACGTCATATCTGAAAAATCCTCCACCTGGACGTTTTGCATCAGACGGAGATGAAAATGAGCGCCCATGCCCCCACGGACCACTTTGGGCTGAAAAGGGTCTAACGACCCCGGAGAAAAAGCCACCGAATTGATTCCCAACCAGGCCGCTGTGCGGAGCAACGTGCCACCATTGCCTGGGTCCCGGACCTGATCCAGATATAAAACCGGACCACGATCTTCAAACCTGGTTGTACCGGCCTCCGGAAGTGGGCAAACCGCCAAAATCCCGGAAGGAGTCACCGTATCAGATAGCTCCCGAAATTGTTGTTCAGACGCGAGATAGAGTGAATTTTGGGGAAGTGCAGGGAAATGGGGTCCTGCTACAAATTCAGAAGTCACCACCACCTCCTTCAGAGGATAGGAGGCCTCCAGTGCCGCTTGGACCAATCGCCAACCTTCCAGGATAAACGCCTGTTCAGCTAATCGATATTTCTTATGCTTCAGGCGACGGATATATTTCAACCGCCCGGCAGAGAGGGAAGGAAGGGTCACGCCTGACATTAAGGTTGGGAATACACCACGTGTCCGTTCACAATCGTGAACAACACGTCTGTATCTAGAATTTGATGGGGAGTGGCCGCAAGCAAATCCCGAGACAGAACCGTAAAGTCCGCCCAATAGCCGGGCTTAATCTGACCAAACTGGGATTCCTGGAACGCGGCATACGCGGGCCATTCGGTGAGCATTTTCAAGGCCTGCTCGGGCGTCATGCGTTCCTGGGGCAACCAACCTCCTTGAGGCCAGTTCTGATGATCCTGCCGGGTGACAGCAGCATAAAAGCCCCATAGGGGGTTGGGAACCTCTACTGGAGCGTCCGACCCGCCAGGAATGATGGCTCCCAGTCGCAGCAACGATTGCCAGGGATACGCTTCCGGAAGTCGCTCCGGCCCCAAACGCTCATCAGCCCAATACATATCAGAGGTACAATGGATAGCCTGCATGGACGGAATCACACCCAAATCAAAGAAACGAGGGATGTCCTCTGGTGAAATAATCTGCGCGTGTTCAATCCGATTGCGGCGTTCTCGCAAACCCACTCGTTCAAAAATATCTAACGCCATGCGGTTGGCCCGATCGCCAATGCAATGAATATTCACCTGAAACCCGGCGGCATTGAAGCGTCGCACTTTTATGGCCACCTTTGCTAAATCACTTACCAACAGGCCGCGGTTTTCAGGGTCATCAGCGTAGGGTTCCAGCAGAGCGGCACCGCGACTTCCCAACGCCCCGTCCAAATAGAGTTTTATCGCCCGGACGGTAATCCAGGGATCGGTGGTGTCGGGACCATTTAACAGGAAGGGTTCATAGTCTTCCGGATTATCATTAAGCATGGCATAGACCCGAAGGGTTAGCCTCCCTTCCCTTTCCAGGTCATTCAAAATGTCCAGCGTTTCCCGGGACGTTCCCGCATCATGGACGGCCGTAATACCCATAGAGTTCAAGTAGTGTGCAGCGTTTATCAGTTGCCGTTTCTTTGCATCCCGACTATCCTCCGGGACATGGCGCATCACTAGATCGACCGCATTGTCCACCAGAACACCGGTGGGAACGCCTTCCCGATCCCGATAGATTTTTCCCCCGGAAGGGTCTGGTGTGTGCGCGTCAACACCCGCGATTTGTAAAGCCCTGGAGTTCACCCAGACCGCATGGCCATCAATTCGGGAGAGCAACACCGGATGATCCGGCGTAACAGCATCCAGCATGGTCCGGTCCGGGAGGCGGATTTCCGGCCAGTCATTCTGGTCCCATCCCCGACCCTGTATCCACTGTCCTGTCGGTGTTGTCTGAGCTTTCGTTTGAACCCGCTGTAGAATATCCTCAGGATCGGCAGTTCCCACCAGATCAATAATTTCCATGGATTGGCCCAAACCCAGTAAATGGAGATGGGCGTCGGTGAAACCGGGATAAATCGTTCCGCCCTGAAGATCCACCACCTGGTCGGCGGACGGTGTGTTAGGGTCGTTAATTGTTTGAATCCGACCTTGATCACAGAAGATAGACACCGATCGCGATTGCCCTGGCAGGCGGGCGTTAATAAAAAGAGTTGATTGAGAGGATGCTAGAGATGTAATCATTAGCACAAAACTTAATTTTTTTTGCAGAAAGGACTTCATTCTAATGAGAATCTAAGAATAGCTGGCAGAATTCCGTATGTCTATTTCCTGCTGGCTACCGTGCCGAATAAAAGGAATGATGTGGCTACTCTGAATCACCGCCAGAATTTCCTAAGTAATAACCAGTAGCATTAAAACGGCTATAGATAGTCGCGAGAATAAAGAACTCATGCCAAAAGCAAATATCAAAGATTCCTCCTTGTTCTCTTCACCGTGACGGAAAAAAGGGAAATACAGGCGGATTTAAAGATCAATAGATATAATATTGGTCGGTCTGGAACAGCTTTTGTCCATTCCCTTGGG
>CAZHTM010000010.1:0-63893 GCA_964535735.1 uncultured bacterium | reverse complement strand
GATCAATAGATATAATATTGGTCGGTCTGGAACAGCTTTTGTCCATTCCCTTGGGTTTTGTATTGGAATCCCTCGGAAACCTCGTCTAATTTTGCCCCATTCGATCCGGGGCTGAATTCCGGATTTATCTGTTGAACGAAAGATAGGACACTATGTCAAGAGGCGTTACTCCCCAAAGTCAGGATTATGCCGCCTGGTACACTGATGTGATCACCAAGGCGGGGCTGGCCGATTACGGTCCAGTCAAAGGCACCATGGTCATCAAGCCCTACGGGTTTGCCCTCTGGGAACATATCAAACACTCCCTGGATGCCATGCTTCAGGAAACCGGTCATGTGAATGCCTATTTCCCGTTGTTTATTCCCAAATCGTTCTTAGCACGGGAGGCGGAACACGTTGAAGGGTTTGCCAAAGAATGCGCGGTGGTAACCCACACGCGCCTGAAAGCCACCGCTGATGGAAAATTGATTGTGGATCCAGAGTCCAAATTGGAAGAAGAGGTCATTGTTCGGCCCACTAGCGAAACGGTGATCTGGTCCATGTATAAAAAATGGATTCAATCCTATCGCGATTTGCCTTTGTTGATCAACCAATGGGCTAATGTGGTGCGTTGGGAAATGCGAACTCGGTTGTTCTTACGGACCACAGAATTCCTTTGGCAGGAAGGACACACGGCCCATGCCACCGCAGAAGAGGCGGAGCAGGAGGCCAAACGGATTCTGGACATTTATCGTCACCTGGCGGAAGATTTTCTGGCCATACCGGTACTCACCGGAACCAAATCAGAGTCAGAGAAATTCGCCGGCGCCGATCATACCTATGCCATTGAAGCCATGATGGGCGATAAAAAGGCTCTTCAGGCTGGAACGTCCCATAATCTGGGGCAGAATTTCGCCCGCGCCTTTCAGGTGACCTTCCAAAACGAAAACAATGAAGAACAATTGGTGTATGCCACCAGTTGGGGAGTCAGCACGCGCCTGGTGGGGGCTGTTATCATGGCGCATGGCGATGATAAAGGTTTGCGTATTCCGCCTCGGATCGCTCCGATCCAAACCGTGGTGGTTCCCATCTATCGGAAGGACGAAGACAAGGCACGGATCGCCGACTACCTGGTTCCGGTGACCGCCGCACTGAAAGATCAGGGTGTCCGGGTTCAGGAAGACTGGAGTGATGCATCTCCCGGCTTCAAATTTAATGAATGGGAAATGAAAGGCGTTCCCCTGCGGCTGGAAGTGGGCCCCCGGGATGTGGATCAAAACCAAGCGGTTGTGGTGCGCCGGGATACGGGCGAAAAATTGTTCCTTGATAAAGCGTCACTGACGACCAAAATTCCCGCCTTGCTAGAGGATATTCAGTCCGGTCTATTTCAACAGGCGCTGAAGTTCAGACAAGAAAACACCCATATCGTGACCACCTTCGACGAATTTAAAGAAATCATCTCCGGACCCGGCGGCTTTATCCGCTGTGGATGGGATGGGACGGCGGAGACGGAAGCCGCCATCAAAGAGGCCACCAAGGCTACTATTCGTTGCATCCCCTTTGATGAGCATCCGGAAGGACTGACTTGTGTTTACTCCGGGAAGCCGGCGCGTCACGAAGTGATCTTTGCTAAGGCGTATTAGCTTTACTTTGACAATCAGGGGAAGTGGTGTAGATTTCGAAATTCCGAAATCTAAATGACAGTCCCTTGGTTACCCAAACACCAGCTATTGTATTAAAATCATTCCCCTATGGGGAGACCAGTCTGGTCGCCCGCTGCTTCACCCGAAAGTTGGGTAAAATCAGCCTTCTAGCCCGCGGCGCCCGGCGAAAAAAATCTCAATTAATGGCCAGTTTTCAACCCGGGAATTATCTGGAACTCATTTTTTCTGTTAAGGAATCCAGGGAACTGCAGCTCTTGACAAAAGCGGCTTTTCTGGAAACCTGGAGCCGTTTTACTCAAGATTTAAAAAAAATCGGATACGTTTTAGCGATTGTGGAATTGGTGGATCGATCCATTACCGATCGAGACACCCATGAGGCCTTGTTTGATACCATGGTGGAAACCCTGCGCACTATTCATGACCAGGATCAACGTTTAAATTTCGTATTTTGGCAGTTTCAGTTGCGGTTATTGACCTACCTGGGATTTAGGCCCGACCTGGCTCAGCGGGAAATTCACGGAACTGTGCTTCCTGATCCCGATGCCGGTCCCAACAGCCGGGCCATTCTGGAACTCATGACCGGAGCCCTTCAGGAGGTTCCTGATGAGATCTATCCCACCCCGGCGGATCGAAAGGCGATTCAGGATTATTTAACCGCTTGTTATCGGGTACATGTGGAAGGATTCACGGAATTAAAATCGTTTAAAGTGTTCAAGGAGTTACTGAGTTGAATAAAGACGTTGTTACCGGTGTGTTGACCCGGGATGGGGATCGCACCTTTGTCTTGGGAGCCGATGGCACCCGGCATTTTGAGGAGGACCCCATTTGGTCGGGATATATGACCCACTGGGAGGGGAAAAAGGTGTACGGTCGATTGCTAAAGGAAGTAGACTACACTACCGGTAAGCCCATGGTCATTCTCTGGCCCGATGAACCGCGACCGGAACCACCCTTCGTTGAACTGTACTACAACGAACGGCTCACCAAATATATGGCGTCGCTGTTGGGGCACAATGCCATCAATATCGATGGTGGTATCTATAATTTTTCGCATAAATTGAACGAAAATGAAATCATGACGGAGGAAGAATTTTTTTACCGTCCCGCGCTAGGCGAATTTGCACCTTCGCCCCGCACCGGAATGTTTGAGGTTCCGGAAGATGGCCCTCCCTATTACGATAAATTCGGACGAAATTTTATGCGGACAATTCACGTACTGGAAGTGAAAGGAATGGACACGGAGAGGTTAAAAGCCATTTACAACGGTGAACTAGAGGTGATTCTAAATACACCTCCCAGGCCGAAACAACCGACGCATTATGCCGATTTCAGTATCTGGAGCCGCAGTTGTTCCACGATTATTCGGGATGGTCTTCAGGAATTGGGGTATCGGGAAATCTCCGGTATTTTCCCCCGGGATTTATTTGTATCGGCGGCCACCGTGTTAATGCGGCAAAAGGATTTATCGATTCGTCTTTATCGTCGAAACCAACTCCAGGTTCCGGAAGCGAGACCCAGCGTTCCGGGGCCCTTTACCAATCCGGTGAACCTTTTACGAAATCGGCAGTTAAAATACACCACATCATGAGATACCAGTTCCAATCAGAATATGGCCAGCATTCCTGGCACCCCCGAATGTTTACCGATGCCATTCGGATACTCATTGGATCCAACCTTATTCTGTTTGTTTTGAAAGTACTGGTCTCTAGCAGGTTGGACCTGGTGCCTCTGTTTGGGCTCTCCGCCGATACCGTCTGGCCGCTGATCTGGCAGCCCTTCACTTACATGTTTATGCACGGCAATATTTGGCACGTACTGATTAACATGCTGGTGCTGTGGATGTTTGGATCAGAACTGGAATTGCTTTGGGGAAAGAAAGAATTTTTACGGTATTATTTCATCACGGGCATTGGCTCTGGTCTGGTCTGGCTGCTCTTTAACCTAAACCATCCCCATACTGTATTGATCGGTGCCAGCGGTGCGGTGTACGGCCTTCTCCTGGCCTATGGACTATTATTTCCGAACCGGACCATCTATATTTATTTTGTTATCCCGGTGAAGGTAAAGTATGTGGTAATATTTTTAGGACTGGCCGCCTTTTTCTCCTCCTTCAATACATTATCCCATATTAGCAACCTGACTCATTTGTCGGGCATGGTGATTGGGTTCTTCTACCTGAAAAAGGACCTGCGGTGGACGCGATTGTCCTTTCATATTCGAAAAAGGATTGTAGATATAAAGTCCCGCATGGAGGAACGGAAACGACTCCAAGTTTGGGAAACCCAACAGGAAATTGATCGCATTCTTGACCGGATCAATGAAGTGGGAATTGATGGCTTGAGCCAGAAAGAATTGGACATTCTGGAACGAGCCAGTCGAAAATTATATCATCGTAAGAAAAAGAACTGAATTATCGCAATAGAACCAATTTAGGGTGATTCGTTTGAAGAACCCCATTCTCTTGTACCGCTAAAAAATACACCCCGCTGGAAACCGGCTGATGATGACGATCAGTTCCATCCCAGATAAGCGAATAATCACCAGATAAATACTGGGCGTCCACAAGGACAGTTACTTCATTTCCCATTAAATCTACTACCGCAACGCGGATATGACTTGGCGTGCCCACTTCCAAAGGAATGTTGGTAATCGGATTAAACGGATTGGGCCGTGGCGTTTTGAGTGTAATATGGGGTGTTCGGGCTTTAACCTGGGTGGTGGCAATGTTTCGAATTCGACCGTTGATGTCAACATCACTTAACCGATATGTATAAACATTTCCCGGGCTTACATCCCGATCCTGATAGCGATAATTATGCCAACGGGATGTGGACCCCTGTCCTTGGAGGTCGGAACACGTACGATAATCCGCAATTTCCTGCCAGGGTTCATTGGCTTGAATGTCTTCACGTCGCTCCACTATAAACCCCAAATTGTTGAATTCGCATTCCGTGGTCCATTGCAACTGGATGGTACCCCGTTCCGACCAGCCTCGAAAAGAAGCCAGGTCCACCGGAAGGGATGCATCGTTTTGTCCAGGATTGGCGGCTCCGGGAGTGCGGTTCGTCAAAGATCCGCCACTTTCCGCATTGGTCACCCAATTGGCGGCCACATCGTTATTGAAATTGGCTCCGTTGGAGAAATAGGAATCTTCATCCTCTGTTCCGGAAATAGCGCTAGACCATGTCAACCCTGTGGGAACATCCAACTCCCCTCCCCAACTAACATAATCCACGGGCACCTCTCCCGCGTCTTTTTCACCCGGTATTTGGTCATCGTCTTTTACCAGGGTAAGACCATCACCCGCTAGGGCTAATGAAAAGCTACCCTTACTGGAAATATTTGCATTATCGGAGTAGAGTACCAGATTTCCATCACTGGCGTCCGTGTCATCGGTACCACTTCCCTTGATGATTACCACATAGGTCCCGGTAGCCACGGAAGCAAAGGAAGCTGAGTCGGCAATCTGTAATTTTCCCTCGTAACTTGACGTAGATAACACCGACCACTCCTCATCCGTAATGTACCAATTCCTCAGATCCACCGGGCCGTTTACAACCAGGATTTCCACCCATTCCTGGGACATGTCGATTCCATTTTTCGTTCCGGTGGCGCCGCCATCATCATTGTATTCATTAATGATAACATCATTGGGGTTTTGGGGCAAGACCATAGTGGTCAGCATAAATAGAAACGTGATTACATACTCATATTTCATAACAATCTCAGATACATTTTCCTTAAAAAATAATCGTAAAAAAGTACTCATATCCTGGGTGAATATCAAGTCACCAACTTCGGTTCGTTTGGAAGAAATCCGGTTTCTCTAAAGTGTATTTTTTAAGCGTCAAAGATGTATTTTATCCCCTGACTCTTGGCTTGCACTTCGTACCAATTGAGAATAACTTTCAAAACAAAGAGTTGGTTTTATAAGGAGATATTATGGATTTTGGCACTGCGATTGGATTGATCATTGGTTTGGGTTTGATTCTGTTTGGAATGTTCGATTACGAGACCCAGTCCATCCCCCAGGCCTTTTTCAGCGGACAGTCGATTGCGATTGTCCTGGGGGGGACACTTGCGGCTACGGTCGTGAATTATCCCTTGAAACAGGTTTTGCAAATGTTTAGCGTGGCCTGGAAGGCGTTTGGAAAACAGGTGGTGGTAAACCCGGCTGAAGTCATTGATCAACTGGTTGAGTTTGGACGACGAGCTAAAAAAGACGGAATCGTATCGTTGGAAAGTTCTTTGCCCCAAATCAATAATCATTACATGCGGATCGGCCTGGGTCATTCCATGTTGGTGCGGGATCCAAAAAAATTGGAATTATTCCTGGACAGCGAATTGGACAGCATGGTTAAACGCCATCAGCGGGGACAGGAAATGTTTTATAATATGGGGACTTACGCGCCGGCCTTTGGACTATTGGGCACGGTCATGGGTTTGATCCTGATGATGACGCAACAAGCTCGGCAATCCACCGTCGCCAGTTACGCGTCCCAGATGCAGGATTCCATGGGTCAGCTCCTCCATGGAATGGGAATTGCTTTGGTAACCACCTTCTACGGGGTGTTGCTGGCTAATCTTATATTTATTCCCATTGCGGGAAAACTTAAAACGCTTACCGATGAGGAAGTGCATGTCAATGAAATTATTAAAGCTGGAATTCTCAGTATTCATGCCAAAGAAAACCACTATTTAATTAAAGAAAAATTAATGACCTATCTGGAAAAGGATCAGCGCAAAGAAGACTGATATGGCACAACTCCGTAAAAACGGGAATGGTATTAGGGAACACTCCAACTGGATGGTAACCTACGCCTCTCTGTTGACGGCGGTGTTGGCTTTTTTTATTTTATTTATTAATCGCGCGGAAAATGAGGCCTCAGCCACATTTAAGTTTCCGGAACGGATGAAAAACCAACTCTACAGCCAGATTATACGGATTCGTGATCAGCGGAACCTGGACTGGCTCTACGTGGAAAATACGGGAACCAAGGGCATTAAGCTGTTGATTCCCTCTAAAATCGGCCGGTTCCCTATGTTCAAATCCGAGTCAGATCAAATTCAGCCGTTATTTGAGCCCTTCCTCGCCCAGATCGCGGATATTATTAATTCCCTGAAATTGGAAGGATTGCTCACCGCCAATGCGCCCATCATAGAGCGACTGCACCAAACTGGAAAAACCATCAATGTAGAAGTAACCATTGAAGGACATACGGATCGGCTTCCGTTGAAATCCTCACGGTTTGCCAATAATTGGGATCTGAGTCTGGCCCGGTCCTATGAAGTGTTGCGGTATTTTCAAACCCATACAAAATTGCCGCCTAACTATTATTCCCTGGCCGGTTACGGCCCGTTTCATCCATTACGAAACATTCAAAACCTGGACGAAAACCGACGAGTAGAAATATACATCAATATCCAGATGGTGGATTTAACAATGAGAGAAAATGTATAATACGGTTGCCGCGGAGAGAATTTCTAAACGGGCGCGCCGGAACTGGCTCCTGAGTTATGGGGATATGATTACCCTGTTGATCACCTTTTTTATCATGTTGATTATTGTTCGAGCCGGAAATGCATCCAAGATCCATGCCTGGGTAAATCAGAAACTGACAGAATCGAGTCAGGAACTGGAAAAGGTAATTCAAGAAGAAGGTTTCACCGGAATCAAACTTCTTCGGGATACCAAAGGCGTACATCTTATCCTCCAGGCCGAGACCATGTTTGATCAAGGAAGTGCCGAGCCCAAAGCGGAATTGCAATCCGTATTAAATATACTGGGTGCGTCGATTAAAAATATGTCTATTTTTAAATTAGAGAATGATCCCCGTAATCAGGACCTTCTCCAGGAATTAAAATCGGTGGGATATATTTGGAGTACCGAAGTCCGTATTGAAGGACACACGGATAACATTCCCTTACTACCCGGATCAGATTACCGGGATAATTGGGAATTGAGCGCCGCCCGAGCTCAGTCGATTCTGAAAGCATTACAAAAGATTTCCGGTTTGCCGGAATCCCAGTTTGCCGTTGCAGGATTTGGTGAATATCATCCTCTGGCAAAAAACTCTACACCGGCCAACCGCGCTCAAAATCGTCGGGTAGAGATCATTATCACGGCATCGTTGGTTAAACAACAGTAATTAGCGACCAGGGTTAGGCTTTTCCACCACTTTAAAGACCCGTTCCCCTTTACGGGCCATGCGGTATTTCTCCCGGGCCAATTTCTCTATATACTCAATATCCGATTCCAACTGGTTTTCTTCCAATTTGAGTTCCGCCTGACGAGCCCGAAGTTCGGTGATCCGGTTTTGAATGGCGGATCGTTCCTGGCGCAATTTGATCAGACGATACACACCATGATCCCCAATGACCAGAGCAATTAGAATTAGCACTGCCACCAAAAGCACAACCCCAAAAATAGGAGTAGAGTGATTCCGTTTCCGGCGAATACGCCGCCGGGGAGTGGCTCGTCGCTTCCGTGCCATCAGGAACGGCCAAGGACCTCCAGGCTGGGGAAGTGGGCGTCTTTACCCAATTGCTCTTCAATTCGGAGCAATTGATTGTATTTACAAATTCGATCCGTCCGGGAGGCCGATCCGGTTTTGATTTGACCCATTCCCATGGCCACCACAAAATCGGCAATGAAGATATCTTCTGTTTCCCCTGAGCGGTGGGAAATCACCGCCCCAAAATCGTTTTTCCGTGCCAATTCCACTGCCTGGATGGTTTCGGTGACCGTCCCGATTTGGTTCAGTTTGATGAGGATGGCGTTCATGACCCCTTCATCAATGGCCTGTTGAAATAGGCGAATATTGGTGACCGTCAAATCATCACCCACGATTTGAATCCGTTTGCCCAAAGTTTCATTCAGAACTTTCCAACCCCTCCAGTCATTTTCATCCAGCCCATCTTCCAGGGATACAATGGGGAACTGTTCCACCAGGGATTGATAATACTTCACCATCTCTTCTGAATCCAAAGTACGGTTCTCTGAATCAAGATGATATTTTCCGTCGCGATAAAATGAACTGGCTGCCGAATCCACCGCCAGATAAATGTCTTTTCCTGGAGTATAGCCCGCCTTTTGAATGGCCTCTAAAATGACTTCAATGGCCTCTTGGTTAGAGCGGAGATCGGGCGCAAAACCGCCTTCATCACCCACAGCGGTATTGAGACCGCGTTGCTTCAAGACTTGCTTCAAATGATGGAACGTTTCAGCGCCCATGCGCAACGCCTCTCGAAATGACGGAGCCCCTAAGGGGAAAATCATAAATTCCTGGATATCCACATTATTATCGGCATGGGAACCGCCGTTGAGAATGTTCATCATGGGGACCGGGAGCGTGCAAGAAGAATTCACACATAAGTACTGGTACAAGGGTTTCCCTTCGCTGGCAGCCGCGGCCCGCGCCGCCGCCATAGAAACACCCAGAATGGCATTTGCCCCTAAATTCGCTTTGTTGGGGGTTCCGTCCCGTTCAATCATGGCCCGGTCCAAAGCCTCCTGGTCGGTAGCCTCCATACCCACGACAACCTCCCGAAGGGTCGTGTTCACATTTTGAACGGCTTTTAAAACACCTTTGCCCAGATAACGGCGAGCATCTCCGTCTCGCAGCTCCACGGCTTCCTGCTCTCCGGTGGAAGCACCGGAAGGGACTGCAGCTCGTGTCTGAATCCCATTGGCCAGGTCCAGGTCAACTTCAACGGTGGGATTACCCCGTGAATCCAAAATTTCCCGGGCGTGAATATTGGTAATGGTTGTGTCCGACATGCGTTCTCCTAATTAAAGGTTACGGTTAACGGTTTGATTCATAAAGCGTGCCATTCGGTTATTCAAATCTACATCACCTCGGCGCCTTTTGTGAAGGATACATTGCATTGAATATCGTTCGTCATGTCGGAATAAAGCAAAAAATAGTATTACCGATCTCGGGTTGAGATTGGTACACCAATCTCAACCCGTATAAACAGACGTTGTCATAGTCCCAAACCAATAATCATGCGAAGTTGCGTTTGGGGATTGGTCGTGGAACGAAGAGCCGACAGTCCGCCTACTGCTACCCAAAACCGTTCATTCCCATGGGAAATGACCGGACCTAAGAACCAGGAATCCTCATCAATTTTAAGCTCCATCCCCAACCGGACCAGGGGGTGCAATTCAACACTTATCCCTGATACCCATTGGTATTTTAAGACGTGTTCTTGGTTTTCCCACTCCCACTCTACAACTGGATTCAGAGAAAGATTCACGCGACCCCAATCGTGAGCCAAAATAAGTTTGGACTCAACACCTTGCTCGGAGAAAGCAGGATCGGATTTGTATTCCAGATACAGGAGTGGATCGACCCACGACCGCCCTTGAGTTCCTAGTCGATACCGAAACCGGAGTTTAAATCCGGAATAGGTAAGTCCTTCTCCGGGATTTTGGAAAAATGTTTGATACACTCCCACGTCCAACCGGTTGGACATACCTACTTCGATTTCCACTTGGTGCCGGGTAAAAGCCTGTTGACCAAAATCACCTTTTTCCGGGTAAAGGTAGGTAGTATAGGATTCAATTTCAGCTTCACCCCGAGGCAGACTTGAATATTGATACGTCCAGAGGTAGTAGCGCTGGTCAGCCCAGAGTCCGGACCACATGAGAAACAAAACCACCATCAATTTAGTACGAGTCATAACCAATCCTTTAATCGCTATTGAGACTTAGTCTCAGAAAATTACAAGAGTCCAACAATTTGGATCAAGTAAAAAAACAGGATTTGATGTTGGTCTGAGCTGAAATACTCATTGAATTGGCCCTTCATGTTGGAGAAATTTTCCATGTCCTCTTAAGACTTTTGGATAACGGAACCCAGGGAGACAGCTATGAATACGATTTGGATGTTCTTATTTGGAGCATTAGCGTTCTTTTTTGGTTATCGGTTTTATTCCCGTTTCATTGCAGAGAAGGTTTACCGCCTTGATCCTGATTTTATAACCCCGGCTCATGAATTTGAGGACGGGATAGATTATGTGCCCACGCGAAAAGGAATCCTTTGGGGGCACCATTTTACCTCCGTGGCGGGCGCCGCACCCATTGTGGGACCGGCCATTGCCGTGATCTGGGGCTGGCTGCCGGCCTTATTATGGGTGGTCATTGGCACCGTTTTCGCCGCGGGAGTTCACGACAGTGGAGCGCTCATGATTTCCGTTCGCCACAAAGCCCGGTCCATCGGATCAGTCGCCCAGGATATTTTAGGGCCGCGCACGAAACTTCTTTATCTGATTATTATTTTATTGCTACTTCTCATGGTGAACGCCGTTTTTGCCATGGTAATTGGTATCCTGTTTGTTGGATACCCCGGAAGCGTCCTCCCGGTGGCTATGTCCGTTGTCATTGCTCTTATTCTGGGGCACATTCTGTATAAAAAGCATATGCCCGCTTTCTGGCCTTCCATCATCGCTCTGATCATTCTCTATATCTTCATTGCTCTGGGACAATATGTACCCATTCGGGTCGATGGCCTGGCGACCATCACAGGATTAGACCCTGTGACCGTTTGGGTGATTATTCTATTCGTTTACACCTATTTTGCCGTGCAATTGCCGGTGTGGCGGTTGCTCCAACCACGAGATTATATCAACGGCCACCAGCTCATTGTAGGCCTGGCAATTGTATTCGCGGGTGTGATCATTCTCCATCCTCAGGTCTCGGCGCCGATGGTTAATCTCAAAGCTACCGGCTCCCCGGACTGGATTCCTTTCCTGTTTATCACCATTGCCTGTGGCGCCATTTCCGGATTCCATTCGTTGGTGGCTTCCGGGACCACCGCCAAACAATTAGATAAGCTCACCGATGTCCGGCCTGTGGGATACGGCGCGGCGGTGGGAGAAGGCTTTCTGGCACTAAGCGCCATCCTGGCCGCCAGTATCAGCGTCCACTTCGCTGGGGAAGGATCCTTAACACAAGTGATCTTGTCTCCCGATGGGAGCGACTGGGCTCGGCATTATGCCGATTGGAATGCCGCCAGTGGATTGGGTGCCAAGGTGAGCGCCTACATTAAAGGGGTGTCCTATTACGCTTCCGGACTGGGTATCCCAGCGGCTATCGGTTCCGTTTTCGCTTCCGTGATTGTCATCAGCTTCGCGGCTACAACCATGGACACTGGCGTCCGGCTTCAAAAATACGTGATCCAGGAATTTGGCGAAATGTATCAGATAAAATTCCTCCAGAGTCATAATCTTGCTTCCCTGATTGCCGTGCTGATGGCCCTGGGATTGGCGATTCGGGAACCGGGCGGGAAAGGTGCCCTGATCATCTGGCCCCTGTTTGGTACGTCTAACCAGTTATTGGCGGGATTGGCGTTGCTGACAATTACCGTCTGGCTGAAAAAACAGAAGCGCCCCACCATCTATACAGCAATTCCCATGGCGTTTGTGCTTATCATGACCATTTGGGCCATGGTGGTGAATCTGAAACATTACCTGACCGACGGAAAAGGGGTTCTGATCGTTTTCAGCCTCCTGATTTTATTCGGTGCGCTATGGATCCTGATCGAAGGATTCCGTGTCTTTAATCGCTCCGGAGAAACGGAGGTCATCCATGCACAATAAAGCGATCGCCCTGTTGAAAAAACTGTGGTCATCCTTCATGGAATTTCAGAATTACCGCTGGAAACGGGGCTCTTCGTGCTGCATGCCCGCTTATACCGATCTGGAGCACAATCCCTTCCGGTTTGAATCGGATCAGTGGCATCGTTGTGAACATCATGACCATAATTAAATCATGAAGGTTTCGATCGCTAATTCTTTTTCAGGCGGTACGGTTAGGATTGGTGTATACATTAACCAAGGCCGTGGCCGTAATTAAAGCACCAGCCAACTAGAAAGAATGAATTAACTAATATCACTCCACAAAAAATATCGCTTTAGCAGAAAATTCCTTTTTGTGCGTAATTAGTTTAATAGTCCAGTATTGCAGCGCGTACCGTAATCCTTTTCATTTTTTATCTATTACACAATCCATGAATACGTCTTTATAAAGATAACAATTTATGGGCGAGAAACCAGTTTATGTCACACGATATAGATTATGAACAATTCAAAATAAAGCTCCTTAATCATAGCTTACGGCGACTGGATAAAAGATATAATGCCAGAAAGTAAAAACTGGCGCAGGCGAAACAAAACCATGCTTCCCAGGCAAACATCCGCCGAATTAGCATGTCATGCATGGGGTCCGTCGTAAGCATTCGAATGCCGCCATAAAGACCGCCAATAATAAAGTTTAGGAACACCACGGCATGTATCCAGTTAGCCCACCGGTCTTTCCCCTGTCGCCATTCCCAGAGAGCTACGCCGATCATGATCAGAAAGACGACATAGAGTCCTGCTTTCAACCCTTCTGCCAGTGAAGTGTAAAACATATGTGTCGTCATCTTGTATTCCTCTGGTTAAACGCGGACCAACTATCAAGAAACGCCAATATGGCGATGGGAATAAAGAGGATGGTCAATAAGCCATAATTCAAGGGGTGGGCAACCCAGGCGCCGGAGGGCCAAGTACCCAAGAAAAAGAGTCCGGCAGAATATAGCGATCCCGTGAGGGCAATTGCTTCAACCACCGTTTCCCAGGGATGGTGCTTTAGCATTGCCCATACGAAGGCCCAGGTTAATGGAATCATAATAAGATCGATAGCCGCCGTACCAATCAAAAAGGCTTTCGCATCGGAAGACCAGACGGTGGTGGCTGGTGCTGGAACGCCAATTTGTCCGGTCGAGAAATAAACAAAAGCCGCCCACATCAGAACCAGGAAATGAAGGGTTTGCAAACCTCCATAATAGAGAATAAGTCCCTTGCGAAGAGTGGGATTAACTCCAGCCATAGCTGAACCTAATTTTTTTACCACAAAGAAAAAAGAAGATTTAGCGATTCTTCAAAGAGTGTCGATAAAATCGGCGGCCAGAGTGGGACTGGTAACCCATAAGCATAACCATCGATACCGGGGTACATTATTTATGACGTGAGCCAATACGGAGCCCATGAAAACAGGATCAAACGCCAATCCGGTTTTAACCGCAATATCTTTAACCATGTGTTCCCGCTCTTCAATTGATGCGGAATTAGCTGCCAGATCGGAATAATGCAGACGAATCCAGGCGCGAACATACCAGGGCTGGGTTAAGACACCGGTAACATGCGAAAATTGGGTGCGGAGGGCGGACAATAAATTTCCACTGGCGACCGGAACGATATGATGAAAATAATCGCCCAGGGATTTCCGAACAGACAATGCCGCACCAATATACTCCCGGTCCTGGGGTAACGCTCCCCCAAAAGAAAGAAAGCAATCGTTTGACCGCACTCGTTTCTGTTTCCAAAAAGTCGCCATGAGAAACGGTAACGACCCACGAATGACCTTAACGTTGGAATACCTGGCAAGCTGTGCTGACATGTAGTCCCGGTAACGCCCTCCGGGATAGGATTTTCCATAGAGAATAATGGAATGATCAGGAAGAAGTCGTGCCAGCGTATAGGCGGTATGAGAGCCCTCATAGGAGAGGACATGAATCGCTTGTCCTGGCCGTATCGATTCAAGAATGGGAATAAGGCTCCGCCGTTTTTTTCCGCCGCCATCGGGAAGTTGATCATCCCGGATCAAACACACATTCTCCACCCCCAGATACCGTGCTAGATCAGGAGTGTTTTTAATGTGAACAGGAAGGACCGATGTCATATCAATTTAGTATTCGGGCCAAGGTTTTGGCAGCATACCCGGAACCGATCATAAACTTCATAGACGGACCGAAGAAGGGTTCGGTCATGGCTCCCAGGAAATATAATCCGGGAACAGAACTCTGGAATTGAGACGAAATCCGGGGCCAGCCCCGATAGGTTTGAATTCGACGTTTTAACGTAGGGGATAGGAAAGGAACATCATTCAATTGATAGCAATACCCTGTGGCGGCAATGACGGCATCATACCGTGATACATCAGGCAAGATGGAATGGCGCGGTAATGTTTCCAGTAACGGTTGGAAATCAGGCGTTATAGTGGTGGCTGAGAATTGGGATAATGCTATCCGCAACGTTTCCGGAGGAAGGTATTGCAAAAGAGCCGGAAGTCTGAGCACCACTTTAAAAACGCTCTTGGGAAGGTTCAACGGTTCGGAGTAATACACCGGTTGAGTTCGGGTCATCCATTCCACGTGATTTCCATGTTCCAGGAGGACGGCAATACTTTCGGCCGCCGATTGGCCCGCGCCAACCACCAACACCGATTGATGTTGCAGGGACTGAATGGCCTCAATGTTGTAACTGTGGATAACCTGTTTCGCTGGTGCTAATTCTGCGGGAATATGTAAATGATGGGCGATGCCTGTCGCCACCACCACTTGTTTGGCACGAAGACGGGAGCCATCATCCAACTTGACGTGATATGTTCCGTTATGGATGTCCAACGCAGTGACATATTGTTCCTCGATGGAAAACTTAAACTGATCTTGGCACCAATCCAGATATTGGCGGTACGCTGAAACAGAAAGCCGACCAAAAAAGTCTTCTATGGGTCGTTGGACCGCCGCGGCAAACCGTTCGAACGAGTAGCGATCGTTTGGCGCATGAATCACCGATGTGGCATAATCCGACCGGAGAGCCATGGAGTCGAAGGTGTGATTTCGCCACAATTCCATAGGCTTCCCCACCAGGAAAAACGATTTTTTCTGACTGTGGAGATAATTAGCCAGAGATAGGCCGTAAGGCCCAGCGCCGATAATTAGTGTTTCGGTCTCCATTACCATTTACCCACCTTTCGGCCATGAATGGAATAGGCCGCCGCAACAAGTAAAGATGTGAGGAATGTCCAGGGAAGCATGGTTTTTAATAAAGCCATGCCTTCGATCGTTGAACCCACTGTGAGTTCAGGTCCCAGATGGAAGAGTAATACCGTTCCCAAAAGCACGAATCCTAAACTGAACCACTGCCAAAGAGTGAGACGGCCATAGATGGTCCGGGGATATTCCCCCCGGAGGAATTCTATCAGAAGTCGCTTCAAGCCATAGAGGATGAGATAGGTGGCGGTGAGGAGTCCCAACGGCATACCGGATCGAAACACCACTAAACTCACCAATGTGAGATAAATCAGAGTGTTGGCTATAGCCGAATAAATTTGAGTTGGAAACAATGGTATTCCCCGTAGTTGTTTATAGGTCCGGAGAACCTTCGTTTCAAGATGATGATATGTGATCGCAGGACCTCGCGTACATTCCCGTCCGTGGCAACATCCATAATTCAGACACCCGATCCGTCCCAGTGCCTGAGCTAAAGGCAATCCCAAAACAATGGCGTCAAACACCTGGAGTGTATTCCACTCCTGAAGGGAGGTAACACCCAAGATCAACAGTCCGCCGCTGAGCAATCCGCCCCACAGAGCGAATCCGGGAATCCGTAAAAATCGAGAAAAGGAAATCTCTCCCGATATCAAGCGTGGAAGATCCACAATCCGGGACATGGTGTAAGCTCCAAAAGGAATTCCCACACTGATAATCAAGGCAAACCAGATCAGATCATGTATGGAAAGTCCCGCTTCACTGAATCCTAAAAAGAACCAGGTATGGAGTGCCGCCAGAAAAAATCCGGAACCGATAAAGAGTCCGAACGTGGTTACGGTAATAGATTGTCCTCTGAAAAGAGCCACGGGACCAAAATCTCCGGAATGAAATTTTTCGGTGTGGTCACCGGTAACTAACGGCAGAGTCGGACGCACTGTGGTGGATATACCAAAGTCAGTTTTCATATCGTTTTCAAATCAGGTTTTCACCATGGAGAAGCCTCCGGTGGAAGGCTCGGTTCTTTTAGATTTTCAGAACGATGAAGCGGTTAACAGCATCGCGATGTGCAACCACCGGAGTTTTGAGGGTTCTTACAAAAGTGTGATATCAAAAGACATTTCAACTTTGTCCAACAGCTTCATGGGTCCCATTCCCACCAGCGGCATCCCGAATTTGGTGGGCTGAATCAGCGTAGTCCCGATGGCATGGAGGCTTCCTTCGACTGTCTTTAATTCCACATCCAGTACCTGAGGCTGTTCAATGCCATTGATCGTCAACGTCCCGTTTAAGGTAACTAATCCCGGCTCCAAAGGCGCGTCGGTTTGGGCTTTGAAAACTACATCAGGATATTCCTTCCCATTGAACACCGACGTGCGCATGTGAAAATTCCGCATCCCGATATTGGTGCTTAAGTGATTCACCGGGACGGTAACGGTAATGGTTCGAGACCCATTTTGATCCGGATCTGTAATGTCGACCACGAATGTTCGAGCGATCACTGGAAAAGTATGGGTTCGGGCAAAACCGGTTCCGCTGATAATACCCTGACTCTGTGTTAGGTTCAGGGCCGCCGCCAGCAAAACCGGCAATAATAAGCCACCAAGAATAATTGTACGTTTTTTCATGATGATTTCCTTTTCATTGAATTTGTAAGGGATTAAATGGTACCAGAGACTAAGGGTCCTGCAGGATGTAAACTGTCACCGGACTGACAAAACACTCAAAACAGAGAACTTTGATTCTTGACTGGGTGCCCCTAAACTAAACGGAATACAAAAAGGACGAATCATGGCCAGAATTCAAATGATCAATGTGGAAGACGCGTCGCCAGCGTTAGCAAAACTATATGAAACCATATCCGGAGCCCGGGGCGGAGTGGCCAATGTATTGAAAATTCATTCGTTGCTTCCCCAAACGATGGCTGACCACTTTCAATTGTATAAAACACTGATGTTTGATTTACGGTCCACAGGAATCCGAAGAAAACTCCTGGAAATGATTGCCATTGTGGTGTCCTCCGCTAATCACTGCCATTATTGTATCACTCACCACAGCGAACCTTTGCGGCGCTTGTTAAAGGATGATCAGAAGCTTACAGCGCTTCAGAACCGGGATTGGGACTATCTTCGACCGAAAGAGTCGGAACGCATAGTGGCGGTCCTCCTGCTCGCAGAGAAATTGACGCTGGCTCCATCCACTGTCCAGGACACAGACATTAACCAGCTTCACGATCTGGGCTATGAAGATGACCAAATTCTGCAATTGGTGTTGGTAATCTGCTATTTCAATTTTGTTAATCGTTCTGTTCTGGCCTTCGGTTTGGAAGTAGAACCGGATTTTGAGGCGACCTGTCAGTAAATGGGGTTTGTCGAGTTGAGTCTAGATGAAGAGGATATATAGAATCCGCGTTAGGATGACCAGAGCCGTTGTTATAGCCAACAGCGCGGGGATGGTCAAATTCCGTTCAAAACAGACTCGTACACTAACTGCCGCCAGCATTCCGTATCCAAGTCCCGGATAAATCTGTGAACCGGGAGTAGGAAGGTTCAAGGGCAAAACCGGTCCCATTATCACGCGAAATACCACCATGACCACCAGAACAGTGATAAACCAACCTGCGAAATTGGACCAGGGAATACCATAATAAATACCTCCCTTTTTCCATACCCAGCGACCTTCATCGACAGCCACCGGATCCAGAATGAAATCCAGGAGAGTGACCAAGGTGGCGGTGAGTAAAAGAATTGGCCACGTTAGCTCTACGCGATCGTGGAATGGTTGAATCCACACCATAGCGGTCCAGAAGCCAGCATAAATGAGTCCGGTCCAGGCTAGAGGATAGCAGAGAGGCACCCCGCCCAAGTGAGGCAGAGGACAGGCAGTATCGGTGTAATAATATGATCCGAAGATCCATCCGCGATTCACGCCTAAGAATTCCAGAATAAAACTCAGGACAAAACCCAACGCCAACAGGAGGAAAAAGGGAATGGGCCCCAGGGTAATCCATCCATGAAAGCCAAACAAACCCAGGAAAGCGAAAACCTGGATAAGGCGCAGCCGTTCTGCGGCGGAGTAGCCTACTCGGGTTTCCAATAGTCGATAACCGAAAATGACGGAAAGAATCAGAACAATCAAAATGCTGATAAATACAGTATCGGACATAGGACGCTATTTAAATTGAAAATTGGTTGAAAGAGTATTTAAAAGCGGGCGGGTGATGGGATAACACCAGCGAAACAAACGCACTATGTGATTGAAGCGCCGGGGCGTATTCAACATCCAGCGCTTCCAAGTAAGCGATCGTTTCAGAGAAATCATAATTTCCTCCTCACACCGTTGGACGTAAGTCGCTTGAATTTTTTCCTGTGACCACGATTTCTGTTGAGCTTCGGTAAGGACGTCGCCGGCGATTTTTCCCGAAAGCAAGGCATTGCGGATTCCTTCGCCACTTAGAGGATCCATAAATCCGGCGGCATCACCCACCAATAGTGCTCCAGCGAAGGCAAAGGGATGAGAATGAACAGCCGTGAACCAATAGGATCCGGTCCTAAGGGACAACGTCTTGGTGTGGGGCATGCACCGGTCACGAATATCCGGGCGCTGGAGAAAAGTTTCGAGTCTGGCTCGCAGTGTTTTACCCTGATCCCGGTGGTGGCCAATATCCAATCCCAATCCAATATTTACGCGGTTGGATCCCAAAGGAAAAATCCATGCGTAACCAGGAAAAAGGTCCGGTTCAAAATAAAATTCGGCCGTGTCCTGACTATGGTTAAATGGTCCCATATGGGCGCGGATGGCGATACTGTCCACAGGTGGCGGCACTCCTGTAAGGGATCGGCGCACAATGGATGTGGACCCGTCTGCTCCGATGACGGTGTGCGCCGTCAATTTGGTTGTGCCCTCACTATCCCGAAGTACAATGCCAGTGACGGAGACATGGGATCGTATGAGACCAATGACGCGCCCCCGCCGGAATTCAACCCCTAACCCTAGAGCTTTTTTCAAAAGAAGATGATCAAACGATGCGCGATCGGCTATGATAAACTGATGTTCTGGCTGGAGCGGTTTCACGGCCATTCGTATCTGTTTACCACTGGGTGAATGGAGGACCATACGGGTAATCGCAGGATAGGAAACGGTTTCCAGGTCGGGTAATACATCCAGGTCTGCGAGCACCTTAACCGCTCCTGGAAGTACACCATCTCCACAGGCTTTTTCACGAGGAAAGGTGCTGGAGTCTATTATAAGTACGTCGCGACCGGCCCGAGCCAAAGTGATGGCCGCCGCCGATCCTGCCGGTCCCGCACCCACGATGATCACGTCATAATCCATGGATAAGTTTAGGCAAACAGACCGGTTAAAATTAAGGGTTTGTGGTCCCGTGTGTTCGGGATAAACGGGAAGTGAAAGTCGAAGGTTTTAATTTTACCCTCCCTGTATCGCCCGCAATGCCTTAGAGATAAAACTTTTGGGCCTCTATAATTTGAGTCCCCAGGTGGAGATTATCGATGCGTAGCTCAGGACCCACGAAGTCCTAAAGTATGCCTACCGAAATCCGCTTAAGAAACACATCTACTTGGCAAGAGGAATATGAGGTTGTTACTCCATAACAAAATGGATCATTCCATTTTCATCCTTCTTATCTTTCGCTGTAGGTTACTTCTTCGTCGGAAAAAGAAATATGCCTGAATTCGTACTCCAAATTCGAAATTTGACAAAACATTTTAAGGGTCGCCGAGCTCTAAAAGATTTGAGTTTTGACGTTTCCGGCGGAGAAGTTTTTGGCTTTTTAGGACCCAATGGTGCTGGAAAATCTACCACTATCCGAATCATGCTGTCCCTCCTGAAACCTGAAGCCGGGGATATCCTTATTTTTGGGCAGTCGATTGTTCGATATCGTAATCGAGCGTTAAAAGATGTGGGCGCCCTTATCGAGCGGCCTGATTTTTACCTTAATCTTTCGGCACGGCAAAACCTCCAGATGCTGGCAAACATGGAAAACATTCCCCTGGATCAGGTGGATGAGGTTCTGGATATTGCTGGTTTGACAGAGCGAGCTGGCGATCGGGTTAAAACGTTTTCCCATGGTATGAAACAACGTCTGGGCATCGCTCAAGCGCTATTGGGTCATCCTAAACTTCTGGTTCTGGATGAACCCACCAATGGTCTAGACCCTCAGGGGATGAAGGAAATTCGAGATCTGATCCGAAACCTCTCTGGGAGGGGGATGACGATTTTTCTTTCTTCTCACCTATTGGACGAAGTGGAAAAAGTGTGTACTTCGATGGCCATTATACACCGGGGTCAATTGGTCACCAACGGCCCGGTCCAATCGGTACTGAATCAAGCCCAGCGACGAATGGTGGATATTGAGGTAGATCCAATCGAACGAGCCGAGGCGATATTGAAGAATCGAAACGATTGTCGGGATATAATCCGGGAAGGCAAGAAACTTCGTTTCCAGGCTGACCCCAATTCCTTGGCAGACATCAATCGAGCCTTGGTTCAGGATGGACTGAACGTTTATTCCTTTGTTCCCCGGAATTCTCTGGAAGATGTGTTTTTAGACCTGACAGGAAACGAGGCATGATTGTCCTAATTCGAAATGAAATCCTGAAGATCGCCACTCGCTGGCGAACGGCTATTGGATTCGGAGCCATTGCTCTGCTTATGCCTCTGGTATTATGGGGCTTCCACAAAGGTGGAAGTGGAATTGAACGCAACATGAATCATGCTTTACAGGACCAGTTTATCATTGTAGGGTCGTTATTCAATGGATTCCTGGAAACCTATTTGGTCATGAATTTACTTTGGGTTCATATTCCTTTCCTGGTTACTCTGGTAGCCAGTGATGTGGTGGCCGCCGAAGGGGCGACGGGAACCTTTCGGATTTATCTCACTCGTTCTGTTTCCCGACTGAAAATTCTCACAGCCAAGTTTATTGCTACCTGGATTTACACTGCGGCACTGATCATATTCTTTGCTTTCATGAGTTTGGGGTTGGGATCTCTGTTCCTGGGGACGGGAGACTTGGTGGTGCTTGATTCCGGGATATTGATTTTACCTCCGGAAATAGCCTGGTTGCGGTTTGCTTTGGCTTTCTCTTTGGCGATTATTTCTATGGGTGTCGTGGCCACTCTGACCTTTATGTTTTCTTCCATGGTAAATAATGGTATCGGCCCTATTATCGGAACCATGGCGGTTTTATTGATCGGACTAGCCATCAGCACCCTTCCCCTCGATTGGTTTCAGACTATTAAACCCTATATATTTTCCAGTTATCTCGATTTGTGGCGTTATGCCTTTTATGACCCCATTCCCTGGAATACGATTGGAAAATATGTGGGAATCTTAGTTTTGTACATCGGGGGGTTTGCAGGAATTGCACTGTTTGTTTTCAACCGACGGGATATAACCACATGAAGCATTTTATTTGGTTAATATATACGCTCGTACTCCTCGGAGAAGCCGTATTGGCCCAGGAATGGAGTGTAGATTCAATCCGTGACCAGTTACATCACCAGGCTCGTAAAATTCACGACTATTCTGTTATCGTGAAAGTATCCGTTTCTATGCCCAAATTCAGGATGCCTCGGAAAAAAATAAAAGTCTATTTCCGGGCCGGCGCAGAAGGACGCCAAGATCAGATCAAGCTGGAAGCCAAAGGATTTGCCGTGGTTCCCAAGACTGGATTGAATTTTAATGTGGATGATTTGTTCGATAATTTTAAAACGATCAGTGATCCGATCGAAACCAAAGAGGGAAAGGAAAGATATTTGATATTAACGGGTACCTTGATTCCCGATTCCTTGAAGTTTAAATCCTGGGATAGCGCTGAGGACATACCATATTTGACACAATCCTTGTGGATTGACCCCCAGCGATGGGTCATCACCCGAACAGAAATTTATGTGGATACCTCCCGGGTTTTGGTCATTACTTCTGATTATGGAGAGTACCCGGAACAAGTGTATTTACCAAAACGTACAAAAGTGATCTTTCGCTTGGGCTCCCACATGCTGAAAAAACTGAACAGTAACAGAACAGGGCCAGGACCCATTTTTCAAGAATCGACACAAGAAGATAAAGATCAGGATTTTTCGGGACACGTGGTGATGGAATTCAGCCACTACCAGATTAACAAGGGAATTCCGGATGATGTATTTGAAGACAGAAACGCTGAATAAAAACCCTTTCTCCTGCTCTTTCAATAACATTTACAGAATGGTATAGTATTTCTATAGAAATTGAAGCAATTGGACAGATGTTGCGGTCGTTTTTACCAGGTGAAAAACGTTGTGAATTCCGTAAAATACTTCTAGTTTTTCCAGCATATGTCCATTAAAGATGACATCCGTATCCTCTTAGTGGAAGACAATTCCAATGACGCGGAACTAACGTTTAGAGCCTTTAAAAAACGCAATTTGGCCAATGTTATTGACTGGGTCAAAGATGGCGCTGAAGCGCTGAATTATATTGCTGCACGGTCCTCATCGTCTCCTCCATTATTAATTTTACTGGACCTAAAATTGCCCCGAATCAGTGGCTTGGAAGTATTAAAAGAACTGAAATCCAATCCAAAGACCAAAACTATTCCAGTCGTTGTTCTTACGTCATCCCGTGAGCAAAAGGACCTGATTGAAAGCTATCAATTGGGGGTAAACAGTTATATTGTCAAGCCAGTAGATTTTGATCAATTTGCGAGCTCGGTGGCGGATTTGGGATACTATTGGCTTGTTTTGAACCAACTACCATAACGTTGCTTCTGAAATGCCTTCATCGCTATTACGAATTTTACTCCTGGAAGATGTGAAATCAGATGCGGATCTCATCCGTAAATCCCTTCGTAGCCAGGATTTGAAATTCACTATGGAGTGGGTCTCCACTGGAGCACGTTACAAAGAACAGTTGTTACTCTTCCGTCCAGATGTCATTCTTTCAGACTATTTCTTACCGGGTTTTTCAGGTCCCGAAGCCCTCGTTGAAGCACGAAAACAAATCCCGGACGTTGCCTTTATCTTTGTCACAGGCTCTATTAATGAGCAAGTAGCTGTAGATGCATTAAAATCCGGAGCCGATGATTATGTCCTGAAAGAATATCTATCATTACTAGGCCCGGCCATTCACCGTGCTTTAGAAAAGTCCCGTCAACGAAAGGAACAGGCCGCTACACTTGAGGCCCTTCGAAAAAGTGAAGAACGGTATCGCTCCACCGTAGAATCGCTACATGATATAATATACTATGTAGATGCTGACGGTTATTTCCGGGATATATTCACTCCCAAGTCAGTGAAATTAAAAAATCCCGTATCACCGGACCAATTTTTGGATAAACATTACGCTTCTATTTTACCACCCCACGTGGTGTCGCAAATTGACGATACCATTAGAAAAATCAAAAACGGGGCTGGAACGATCGAGTTTAAATATCCCCTTAAAATCGATAAACGACAATTCTGGTTTCGGGCCACTATTACCGGGCGGTTTGATCATGGAAAATATCAGGGTTTCACCGGTGTGGTGAAAGATATCACTGGACAGCGAAAAGCTGAGGAATTGCTGCGACTTTCCATGGAATCAGTCGAACATATGGGTGACGCCGTGTATTGGATCGCACCGGATGGTCGAATCCGTTATGTTAACAAAGAGGCCTGCCGTGAATTGGGTTATACTCGCGAAGAATTACTCAAATTGACCGTATTTGATCTTAGCCCCCATTTCCCTAAGAAACAATGGCCCAACCATTGGAAACAATTACAATCTCAAACTTCGATCAATTTTGAATCAATTCATCGTCGAAAAGACGGAAGTGAATTCCCCGTAGAAATTTCTGCAAATTTGGTTCGGTTGGAGGGAAAGGAATATAACTGCACTTTTGCCCGAAACATTACTGTACGGAATCAGGCTCAGGAAGAATTGAGGGAAATTAAAGAACGATTCCAAACCCTGGTGGATACAGCGAAAGATGCCATCATTGGACTAAATCATAAACGTAAAATTTCGGTGTGGAATCAGGCGGCTATTGACCTTTTTGGCTATACCAAACAAGAGGCTTTGGGAAAAGATCTCCACAAGCTAATTGTTCCACCCCGGTATCACGAAAAAGTGTATCGCGGGTTAGACCATTTTTTCAAAACCGGAAAAGGTCCAATAATTGGACAAATCATTGAACTCACCGGCTTAAAAAAAGATGGGACGGAATTTCCAATCGAGTTATCCATTTCGGCCGTTCAACGATCCGGGTATTGGGAAGCCACGGGCATTATCCGCAATATGACGGAACGAAAACAAGCCGATGCCCAGATTCGAATGCTATCCACCGCTGTTCATCAGAGTCCCTCCATGGTGGTACTGACCGATACTGATTGGATCATTCAGTACGTGAATCCCCGATTTGAAGAGGTGACGGGATATTCAAAAAAGGAAGCGCTGGGAAAAAATCTTCGTCATCTTCTGGAAGGTGAATCCGCTTCTGATATAGACTTCCGTGATATTCAGGCCGTCGTGGTTCAGGGTAAAACCTGGCAAGGGAGATTCCATAACCGGCGCAAAGACGGAACGTTATACTGGGAATCAGCGGTTATATCTCCCGTAACTGACCCTGAGGGCCGCGTAACCCAAATATTGAGTCTAAAACAAGATATCACCGATCAGGTGGAAGCGCGAGAGCAACTCGAACGCAATGAGCAGCGATTCCGATCCGTCGTGGAAAACTCAAACGATGGATTGTATGTTCTGTCCGGCAACCACTTTCTATATGTGAATTCCCGTTTTACTGAAATTACCGGATTTTCCGAAAAAGAAGTGACAGACGAGTCCTTTGATTACACGGTTATGATGACTGAAAAGGGTAAAGCCACTGTTGAGGAACGGGTTGCGGCACGGAAGCGGGGCAAATCGGTCCCCGACCAATACATTTTTCAGGGAATTACCAAGTCCGGAAAAATTCGGTATTTCGAAGTCAGCATTTCCCCCATCGAATGGGATGGGACACCGGCCACGTTGGGGAATTTACGAGATGTGACCGACACCATACTCCTTCAGGAAGAATTAAAGAACGCATTGGAATTGGCTAAACAAGGGGAGGAAATCAAACGTCTGTTTTTAGCCAATATGTCTCACGAAATACGGACACCTTTGAATGCCATTATTGGGTTTACAGACTTATTACATAACACCCTACAGGATCGGCTAACAGAAGAGGAACAATCATTTTTTAATCAGGTTATTGATAGCGGTAACCGTTTAATTCATACGGTTCACGAAATCATGGACATGTCCCAGCTTGAAGCAGGATCATTTAAAGTTTATCCTGAAACCGTTGATCTGGTTGAGATATTGAAAGGTGTTTTCTTATCCCGCGAAGCAGGGGCTCGGAATAAAGCATTGGCATATTCCCTGGACTGTCAGGAAGAAAAGGTGTTCATTTATGCCGACCCCATGTGCATTCAACGCGCATTAGAAAACCTTATAGATAATGCCATAAAATATACAGAAAAGGGTTCCGTAATTGTTTGTCTGAAACGCCGGAAGCAAAAAGTCCTAATTGAAATTCGGGATACAGGGATTGGGATAAGTGAGGATTACCTCTCAAAGTTATTTAAACCCTTTTCCCAGGAAAGTGAAGGATATACAAAAAAATACCAGGGAGTAGGATTGGGTCTGGCTTTGACTAAGCAGTATTTGGATTTAAATTCAGTAGAAATTGAAGTCAGCAGTAAGAAAGGAAAAGGTACCCGCATTTTCTTGTATTTCGATGAAAAAGAGGAAAATCCGAGTTTATCATGAGTAATTCAGCCTCATCCGGTTCCCGGCCGATGATTTTGATTGCTGAAGATGATGCGGATTCGATCTTCTATTTTTCGATGGTTTTACGGAATGATTATGATCTGGAAACGGCTATTTCGGTCGAGGACGCTCTCAAAATCATGCGCCGGAGACGCCCCGATTTAATTCTATTGGATCTATCTCTCGAAGGGGACAAAGATGGGCTGGATTTAGTACGCACTGTACGTCGAACTCCGGAGTGGAAAGATATTCCCATTGTGGCGGCTACCGCCCACGCATTTAATAAAGATGAACAAAACTGTCTAAAAGCAGGTTGTAATGTCTTTTTATCAAAACCGATTAAAATGAAACAGCTAATCGATACTGTTCAGTCGTTTTTCCCTTCCTGATTTTCTACCAGACCCAATTCAGCGTCAGGGTCGCATTACGTTCTTCTCCCATATTTCGTTCCAGTTCCACATAATAATACTGAAATATATTTTCCACCCGGAAGAGAATCGTTACATGGGACGTTTCCCACCCTAGACTGGTATTCCACACCCGAACCGGAACCCGTGGATCCCGACCGGTTTTAGAATCTTCCTGAAACAATTCGGTATTTTCAATAGCGCTGGCCCAACGTCCATCTACAGTCCAAAACCAGGCTCCCCGTTGTAGGCGCAACGTGGGCACCAGATGATGTCGGTGCCGATAAGATAATGTATCTATAACCTCTCCCTTATTGTCTACTTCTACTGGATCCAACCATGTATAGGCAAGTGAAAGCCTGAGGGCATGATCCCAGAAAGCCAATCCAGCACTGAACTCGGCTCCGGTAATTCGGGCTCGAGTCACATTTTCGAAATGAATAATGCCGTAAGCATCGGGAGTGGGTTCGATCAAGTTCTCAAAACGATATTGATAGAGGGCACCATCCAGGTTAAATCCTGAAAACCAACCATTAAACGGCACGGTCCAGGTTCCTCCGATTTCTCCCGTCACACTGGTTTCCGGATTTAAATCAGGATTGGGTTCAACTTTAAATACACTTAACTGTGAACGAGTATACCGTTCCGCCAAAGTAGGAATTCGAAAACCGGAACTGAGAGAGGTGCGAAACGCCAGTCCCGGTCGGACAATCGCATTGAGCGCTACCTGGGGCGCCAGTCGTTGATCCCCTAAGCGGTTATCCACTGAAAAATGTTCGTATCGTGCTCCTAAGGTCAATGTGATTGGATCAGAAATTTTTTGTTGAGCCAAACTGTAGGCTGCCAAGGTCAGGCCTGCATGATTTCCAAACAGTCGCGCCCGTATTTGCGTCGGTTGGACGGTTGCACCAAAAATTAGATTCAGTTTAGGGGTCGCAGCTAAAGACATCTGTCCTTCAAGGTATTGTTTCCGTTCATGGGAATAATCCTGATTTGATCCTTGATCGGACCAATCCACCTGATACACTGATCCAATGTATTTTACTGCTACCCGAGGTGAAACAACCCAATTGAAAAACCCGTTCAAATTTACTTTAGTCCCCTTGATTTGATCGTGCTCGGACCCGGAAGGCGCTTCAAAGGGATCGGCTGGGCTTTTCCATTGAGACTCCAGACCGCCACGATCAGCAAGCACATTAACAAAGATCGAAGCCGTTTTGGATGATCCAAAATTAAACTTCACTTTTCCCGTGAGATTTAAAGCTTGTTCCCACCCCAATTGGGTATAGCCATCGGTCCAACGTTGCTGGAGCCGCACCCAAACACTGTGAGCGCCCATAGGCCGGGAGGCGGTGAATTCATTCACGGTAATCCAGCCCGGCGAATCACGCCATTCCCATTGCTCGTATTTGGGATGGCTGTACAAACCGGTTTTAGTACGAAAACGGTATTCCCTCTTTTGAGGTGCATTGCGGGTTATGATATTGACGACGCCTCCCATAGCGGACGATCCGTATAAGGCGGAACCTCCCGATTTCACGATTTCCACCTGAGCAACTTCCGACGTGGGAACCACCGCCCAAGTAATGTTTCCGGCGGCGCTACCCAACAAGGGAACACCATCCAGAAGCAATAAGGAACGGCTTCCTGCTCCCAAAGTATACCCCGAAGCCCCACGGATATTTAATTGATCTTTGATGATGTTCACACCGCTTTCATACGGGAGTATCTCTTCCAAAGACACGGCCCCTTGTTCTCGAATTTCCAGAGGGGTAATCACCGATATAGATACGGGAGACTCCAGCACATCCTGAGCTCTTCGACTAGCAGTGACTACCACCTGGGGAGCCTCCAAAACATCCCGTTCAAGAGCAATGGAAAGGATTTTATCGGCGGGCAAAGGCAAAGATATCTCCTGTTTCTTATATCCCATCATGGAGATCACCAACGTACCCGTTTCCGGAACCCGGTCTAGCTGAAACCGGCCTTCCTGATCGGTGGATGTACCGGTAAAGGTATGCTTGATGATGATGTTGGTCCCTGCCAGGGGTTCGCCGGTAGAGGCATCGGTAACTCGGCCGGCAAGACTTTGAGCCGATAAAAAATTTCCAAAAACCAGGCTCGAAAAAAGAATTATGTAAAGAGTCTGACGAATCATTAGAATTCGATTTTCACGGTATCATCCAACACGTTAATCGTTTCTTTGGCAATAGCAATGGGGTGGATCCCGATTGGGGGGATAGTAGTCATGTCAAAAAGCGGAACAAGAGGTAAATGCGGCGCTGCAAGGATAGAATCGAGATTGGCAATTAAAAACCCGGGGTCAATAGTTACACCCACAGGTACCAAACTATAGGCCCCTGGTTGAAGTTGGATGAAAAAATCCTGGTGCATGTCTCCGTGGATTAGAGGATCGGAATAGGAAACCAAAACATCTTGGAGCGCTTCCGGATCGAGTCTGTTAACAATAACAAGAACCACGGCCTCCAGGGTATCGGGCCAAACTCCAGAAATCTCAAGCTGGCCTTCCACACCGGAGACCGGACCCAGTCCAGGTTCATAGCTGCATCCTATCAGCGTTACGATGGTCAGGATCCAAAACCATTTTTTTGGGGGTGTGTATGGGAGTCGCTTATACATACGAGAAAGAAAATTAATTGTAAAACCGGGGAGGCGCAACCAGGTTTTACCGCTGGTTAAATTCTTCCATTAACACGAAAAACCTAGATGTCATCGACTTCGTCTAACTGAGGTGGTGCGGATTTCAACAGGCTGAAATAAAAAGTAGCGCCCTTTCCAACCTGACCCTTCGCCCATACGTCACCACCATGACGTGTGATTATTTGTTTAACCAGCGATAACCCGATCCCTGTTCCAGAAAATTCCGTTTCAGGATGTAATCTCTGGAAAACCTGGAAAAGTTTATTCTGATAACGTGGATTGAATCCCGCGCCATTATCCCGAACCCAAAATTCATACCTATCTTCATACTCCCGAACATTCACCGTAATCCAGGGATGGTCTACTTTACTGGTAAATTTCACGGCGTTGGACAAAAGATTAAGCCATAGCTGCTTTAAGAGTTTTACATCTCCTTTAACCCGGGGCAGACGGTGTATTCGCCAATGGATTCGCGCCGTAGGATAGTCCCTCAGTACCTCCGCTTTACATTCCCGAACCAAGGCGTTCATGTCCACGTCATCGATTTCCAAGTGTTTCCGACCCAGTCGAGAAAGGGTCAATAAATCATCAATCAATTCGCTCATCTTGGCTGCATTTTCCTGGACAACATTCAGCAAGCGCTGACCTTCTTCATCCAGGACCGAGCTATAATCCTCTTCCAAAATGTGGGCAA
Organism: uncultured bacterium; assembly: GCA_964535735.1. Lineage (GTDB taxonomy): Bacteria > Fidelibacterota > Marinisomatia > Marinisomatales > J089 > J089. Next base: position 33,883 of record CAZHTM010000010.1, on the reverse strand, counting down.
AACCGGTGATGGCTCTGAGGGGCGCTCGAAGATCGTGAGATACGGAATAAGAAAAAGATTCCATGTCATCATAAGCGGTACGGAGTCGCTTATTGAAGGCCTCTAATCGAGATTGAGTTCGGTTTAAATTTTTTATCAAAGTCACCAACGCTTCTTGAGACTGTTCCAGGTCTCGAGTGTTGCGCTCCAATTCTTTAGTTCGAGCGCGAACTCGTTCCTCCAGATATTCGTTCATTTCATGAAGTTTATCCAAATAGCGTCGGTTTTGGATAGCCACCGCCAGGTGAGCCGCCAGTGTTTCCAGAACGCTCTGATCATTAGGCGTAAAAGCTCGTTTTCGCCTGGCTTCAACGTTGAGCACACCGATCACTTCGGATTCGGTTTTGATTGGAACACACAATTCAGATCTGATTCCTTCACGAGCGGCGAAATATCGCTTATCTTGTGACACATCATGACATCGAACACTTTTTCCATGGGTCGCCACCCATCCGGTAATTCCTTTATCCAATGTTAGATTCAAAGAGCTCAGATGATCCATATCCTCAGCTATTCCCTTATCGTCCATTCCGCGCCGGGCTACTGTCAGAGGATATAATTGTGTTCGCTCTGAATTTACCAGCAAAATAGATCCGAAATCATAAAGGGCAATTTGCTCTAAAAGGTCAATAACCGTTTCTGCCAGATTCTGAATCGTGCCGGTAAACATTTTACGCGATGACTGATAAATCAAATTCAGGCGATTTACCATATCCTTTAAGCGACGATTAATAGATTCAATTTTCTTTTGGGCTTTCTTGCGGTCAGTAATGTCCCGCAAAAAAGCGGTTATTAAAGAACCCTCCGGCGCTGGAATAATAGAAATACTAATTTCCAGATCAAGGATATGTCCATTTTTAGCTCGGTGCCGTGTTTCCAATTGCAGGGAACCGGTGGTCGCTATGGCTTGAATCTGATCCACAATTTTGTTTAGAACCGGGTTCGCTTCTAACTGGACGATATTCATGGTCAAGAGGTCTTCCCGGGAGTAGCCGCTCATTTGGCAATAAGCTGGATTCACATCCAAAATCCATCCGGACACATCTGCCAGAATAAACCCATCCATCGTAGTAGCCAGCATTTGAGTGTTTAAATCCACTTGTTTCTGGAGTTGCTGGTTCACTCGTTTAATTTTCGCTTCCGCGTCTTTTTGCTCTGTAATGTCAAAAGCAGAACCAATCAAGGCTGGTTGTCCTTGATACTGGAGATAACTGGCAAAGAAATCCACCCATCTTGTTTCTCCACTGCGGGTACAAATCTTAAACGTGTAATGGGCGGGTATTTTCTCTCCTCTCTGACGTGCCTTTCCGCGCTCTTTTACCAGTTCACGGTAGTCCGGATGAACGATATCATAAAACGCCATACCCTTTAACGCTGAAAGCGAATAACCGGTAATGGTTTTAAAAGCGGGATTGACATATACAAACTGCTCGCCCTGAATAATGAAGATGGCGGTGGCAGTAGCTTCAGTCATGGTTCGGAATTTTTCTTCACTTTCCCGAAGTGATTCCTCTGTCTCTTTCCGATCGGATATATCCCGAACAATATGAACTGCCGTTTTAGCCTTACCTGTCTTAGGCTTTATGGGATCCACCGTAACTTGAAACCAACGACCTGTCATGGAATGTTGGAAGGTGGAAGAACAAGGTTTTCCGGTTTCAATCATCTTCAATAGGGGACAGTTCGATACTTGCTTTTTTGTGTTATGAACAATGTTGCAACATGATTGACCCTCCACCGAAGAGGGATTTACACCGAACAGAGTTTTAACCGCAGAATTTGATCGCAATACAACCTGGGTTTTTATATCGATAATAGCTACCCAGTCGGACATAGCTTCAAAGGTCGCTGACCACTGATTCTGGATCTCCTCCAGTTCTCGGGTTCGTGCTTTTACCCGTTCATCTAGCAACTTTTGTCCCTTACGCAACGCGTTTTCCGCAGCCTGGAGGCGAAGTAAAGTGCGGACCTGTGCCAAGAGTTCTGCTTCATCAATCGGCTTGGTAAGATATGCATCGGCTCCCAGATTTAACCCTCGGATTTTCTCCTCGGTGGATATGTTAATACCCGTGAGAAAAACAATGGGAATAAGTGTCGTATCCGGATCAGCTTTCAGGGTTTCACACACCTCAAAACCCGATAGATCTGGCATAGCCACATCCAAAAGAATCAAATCCGGTTGTTGTTCTTTGGCAATGATGATACCCTCTGATCCAGAACGTGCTGTGAGCAAGGTGTGATTTGGGTTCTCTTGATGCAGAGTAAGGGTTACTCTTTCCAAAAAATCTTGCTGAGTGTCAATAATTAATATGGAGGCCATATTATAAAACCTGATAAACAAATAGGGGAGAAAACCAAACGGAATGGACCAATATCCATGAGAAGCGAATCATGCGAAAAATTACAAGCAATTATTCAATAAATCTACCTTTGATACATTTCACCTGAATTTACGGTTAGATTCTGAAGACCTGTATTATAATTCTAAGATAAATTACCCTCTGTGGCAACCAACATAAAATGGCGATAAAGCCCACCAGGAATAGAATAAATTGGATTATGATTTTTCTATCAACAACAAGCAGGGAATTCGGTCTTCCAATTTATTCCCTGCACTTTGACTCATGCAGCATCCAGCCCATATTTTAGTCGTAGAGGACGATCCCGATATCCGCAGTTTAGTGGTACACCATTTAACTGTCCGGCAATATAGAGTTGATGAAGCGGAAACAGGTGAACAGGCCTGGAAAATAATGATCGCCAACCCTCCAGCCCTGGTGATTCTGGACTTGATGCTCCCACGAATGAGCGGTTTGGATGTCTGCCGACTTATGAAGCGTAATAGCCAAACGGAGTCTATTGCCATTCTCATGCTTACGGCACTTGGCCGTGAAGAGGATATCGTTCGGGGTTTAGAACTTGGTGCGGATGATTATCTTACCAAGCCCTTTAGTCCCCGGATTTTACTGGCTCGAATTTCCGCTCTTCTGCGGCGAAAACCTGCGCTTGAGCAGCACCCCGGGGAGGGGCTCCTGGTTATCGGTGACTTGACCCTGTCTTCTCAGCGACGGGAAGTATTCGTGGTGGGGAAACCAGTGGATTTAACCTATACTGAATTCCAAATACTTGAATTTTTAGCGCGGCGCATCGGCTGGGTGTATACCCGTTCTCAAATTATCGATGCGATCCGAGGCTCCGATTATCCTGTCACCGACCGCTCTGTGGATTTCCAAATTGTTGGCCTTCGGAAAAAGCTGGGTCTCATGGGCCGCTGGCTAAAAACAGTCCGCGGAGTGGGATACACATTCAAAGAACCAGAATGAGTGTATCCTCCTCATATACAAAACAACTTTGGATGGCAACCCTCGGATTGGTGTTGGCTACCCTTCTCATCGTTTGGGGGATATCCCAGCGCGCTATGAATCAACTAGTCTCCACATCAGTGGAAGCACGGCTAAAAGATCAAATCCGATCGCTGACATACCGACTCAATGCAGAGTGGCCCGGTGTGGATAACCCCGCGGCACTCCAGACCTTTTGCCAAACTTGGGGACAGGAAATGGGATATCGAATCACCCTGATTCAACCCAATGGAACCATTCTGGCCGATTCTCGAAAAGATCCAAAGTTCATGGATAATCATACTGATCGTCCAGAAATAAAAACGGCACTGACTTCCGGTTGGGGATTTTCTACTCGCTACAGCTATACCCTCCGGCAACCTCTGGTGTATGGCGCCCATCTGGCAATGATTCATGACCAGCCAATCGTCCTTCGATTATCCTTACCTCAAGGGGAGCAGAAGAACATCTTTCGACATTTTAATACCCAATTCCTGTGGGTATCGCTTATTCTCCTGGCCCTGGCAGCTGTGATCAGTATAGGAATGAACCGCCGACTAACTGGGGCGCTAAGCACTCTGAAACACCATGTCCAACGCTACACCGGAGAAGACGTTACACCTGCTCTGATCTCACCTGGCATCCGGGAATTAACGGAATTAACCGTCATCCTGGACCAGATGGCTCTGGATTTTACTCAGCACATTCAGACCCTTCGTACCGAGAAAGACGAATTGGAGGCCGTGCTCCGAGGAATGGTAGAAGGCGTAGTCGCTTTGGATGCTTCCCACCGTATTCTTCGCATGAACCAGGCCGCGCGAAATTTACTTCAACCTATTCTGGAGGACGTGGAAGGGTATCCTTTGTCAGAAGTGGTCCGTAACACCAGTCTGATTGACTTTTTGGGAACGGCCACTCTCGATGAAACTGAACTTCAGGTTGGATCACCGCCGCGAGTATTACAGGTGCGCCGGACTCGAATCACGTCCCACCATGAGAACGCCCTGGCCTATATCCTTGTTATTTATGATTTAACCCAGATTCGATCACTGGAAAAAGTCCGTCAGGAATTCGTCGCCAATGTCTCTCATGAATTGAAAACGCCCATCACCACCATTAAAGGATTCGCGGAAACACTTCTGGACGACGTCCTGAGCCCGGAAACACAAACCCAATTCATCCGAACCATTCTTCGCCATGCTGACCGTATGAATGCACTTATTGAGGACTTGCTTGAATTGTCTCGTTTGGATAACGAAGCCCCGGATACTGAACTTGCTGGTGATGCGATAATCCTCCAGGACCTTTTGGACAACGCTGTTCAGGAGTGTGCTTCTCGAGCCGAATCACGGCATATACGTATCGTCTTGAATTGTTCCTCCGAATTAAAGGTGAGGGGAAACGAGCGTCTTTTGCATCGGGCCTGGGTTAATTTACTGGACAATGCGATCAAATACAGTCCCCGTGATGGTATCGTGACCCTGACGGCACAGAAAGAGAATCGGCATCTCAGGATCACCATTGAGGATCAGGGACCGGGCATTCCACCTGAGCACCGGGATCGAATTTTTGAACGTTTTTACCGAGTCGATCCGGGACGGGACCGCGAAAAAGGAGGAACGGGATTAGGGTTGTCCATCGTGAAGCATATAATACGAATCCATCGAGGATCTATTGCTGTATCAGAACGACCCGAGGGTGGGAGTCGTTTCACTATTGAATTACCTTCTGCCGATACATAATCAGCACAATGCGCCGCCATTAGGAAGGCTAGAGAGCGTACCAAAACGAATGGACGTATAATGTATTGACTTGAGCTAAAGCAAATGGGCGTTTTTTGAAACGAACGACCATTCTTTTCCTACCACCTTCAGGATACCGGCAGCGGGAACGGCAAATAACATCCCTAGCGGACCCAGCAGGGTTCCGCCAATTAACAGAGCGATCATAACCAGCATCGGGTGAAGGCCCACACTCTCACCCACCAGCATGGGAGTAACAAAATTATTGTCAATCTGCTGGACAATGATGAACATGAGAATGATATCCACCAGATAAAAAGGTGACGGGATTACATTAAACAGGTGGTGCGACAAAGCCGCTTCGTTACCCAGATTATTCATCACTGCAATTAATATCGCCGGAATCATGCCCACAAACGGTCCTACCAATGGAATCAGGTTTGCCAGTCCGGCAATAATGCCAATAAATATCACCAGAGTGAGATTTGCTCCAAACATATTGAGAATAAATAGTCCAATTATCGACATGAGGCCCACACTACTGGCCGCCAGTAATTGTCCCCGGAGATAACTGGAAACAGCCCGTTCAATATTGAAAATCAACCGTAATCCAATTTCGAAGTATTTATTGGAAATGAATCGGACAAGGCTACGCTTAAAGTTGTGATACTCATACAGGAGAATAACAGTGAAAATCAGAACCATTACAAAATTAAATATAAAATTCCCAATTGCTCCCGCAACCGAAAGAAGATTTTGTAGAATACCTGAAAAATTCTTTACAACCGAACCGATTGTATTTTCAGAATCAGGTGATTGTTTTGGCAGGAGGTCCTGGACGAACGGTGGCAGAGAATCTTTAGTTTTCTGAACCAGGTTGGTCAGATTATCCTGATAGCTTTCGGTACTTATTTGTTGGGTGAACTCAACACCCTGAGTATACAATCCGGAAGCAAAACTACCGATAAAAATGATAATCACAGCCGACAGGGACATGGTGATAATCAATACACTGAGGCCCCGGCTTTTGATTTTTCGTTCCAAAAAGTCCACACCAGGCAGAAGAATCGTCGTCAGTAAAAAGGCAAACACCACCAGCACCACCACCGATGCGATATAGGGCCAAATGATATACAAAAACCCAATCGAAATCAGTCCTAAAAAAAGGTGGTAAATTTGAAGTAGCGGGTCTTTATTTTGATTCATGAGCCAAAGCGTTTTGGGCTTCCGTCAAGAGATCGTTGGTTTTCCGTAACCGAGCGCTAATAACCCGAGCCAAGTTGAGCAGAATTTTGTTTCCCAGTTCCGGGTTTCGTTCCAACAGGGAAAATAAATCAGGGCGGAAGAATCCCAAAAGTTCAGTAGCATCCGCTGCGACAGCGGCGGCGGAGCGGGCTTCATCATCCAGAAGGGACAATTCACCAAAAAAATCACCGTCAGTAAGAGTGGCCAACACATTACGTCGTCCCGGCTCAGGTTCAAGATAGATTTCAACTTTTCCCGACAGAATAATGTACATTCCCTCACCAGGAGCCAGTCGCTTAAAAATCATTTCTCCTGGCTGATAGGTTCGGTTATGAAGCAGGTTTTCAAGGGCTCTCAATTCCCGAGGAGTAAGACCCGAAAACACCGGTACTTGTTTTAGTGTTAAAACCGTCTGGCTTTCTTCCGTTTGCCAATTCTTAAAGAAGTTGGACCAGAGGGCGTTTTTCAATTTTCTCTCCTTAAAAATCCTTTCAACTTATCGCCGGGAAACAGGTTCAGTCAAGCCTTTACTCTTTTGGCTTCATCGAGCATTTTCTCTAAATGCAATCCTTTGAAGAGTTGGGGTAAGACCTTTTTATTTCCTTGGGAAGGGCGTAATTTTTCTTATGAACCGGAAGCAGGAACCTGACCCTTATGAACGGACCGATCACAGTCCGAACCGCCTTTGGAATGGTGGTAATATCGGTTTTGGTGGCGTTCGTCCTGGGTTCCGCCGTCTCTCCAGTATTTGATATCTGGTTCCATCAGCCCAATTCCCTTTTTACATCGTTTTTTTCGATTGTCATTGGCCAGGGCTTTATGATTGTACCCGTTTTGATTTACCTCCATCGGCAACATATTCCCCTGAAAACGACCCTGCGTCTAAAGCTCGTGCCCCTGCCGGTAATCATGTCTGTTGTGGTTCTCGCACTTGGACTAGTGATCCTCATGGATGAACTGGACCGAATCGCCACCATGATATTCCCACTACCCGATTATCTTTCGGAAATGACCCAAGCCCTAACCATTGAATCCTGGCCATCTGCCATTCTTCTCATCCTGGCGTTGGTCATTTTGGCGCCATTGGGAGAGGAATTGTTGTTCCGAGGATTTCTCCAACGAACGCTCGAGCAGGCTTGGCCCGACGTGACCAAGGCCGTGTTAATTACTAGTCTCTTTTTTGCCTTCATTCACTTAAACCCCTATTGGATGATTCAAATCTATCTTTTAGCGGTTATGCTAGGTTATCTGGCCTGGCGTGCAGATTCGATTCTCCCCAGTTTTATTCTCCACCTCGTAAATAACGCAGTGGCGTTGGCCTTCACGAATCTGGATGAATCATTTTTCAAAACCTATTACCTGTGGCATGAACACGTGGCCTTACCTTGGCTGGTAGGTGGCGTAATTCTGGTCTTTTTTGGCTATCGGTCCTTTCATGCTTCCCTCGAGGTCTCATTATGAAAAAAGAACTCTTCGAACACGAAATCTCCATCCTGCGGGATACGTTCCGGCGCCTCATTCGACGCCACGCTAAGCCCAATCTGATTAAACTCCTCCACAAGACGCACCCGGCAGACTTGGCAGTCCTGTTTCGGTATTTTAACGAAGAGGAGCAGACGCTGCTATTTGATTTAATCGTACAGCATGGAAATCTTCAGGATTTTATTCCGGAATTGGATGAGTCTATCATTGTAAATCTGCTGGAAGACAAAACGCCAGAAACCATCGTCTCTCTGTTACGGGAATTGGATTCTAATGACCGGGCTTTGATTTTGGGGTTATTGGAAGAAGAACAAGCCCAGGCCGTCATGAATCTCCTTCATTTGGAAGAAGTGGAGGAAGTTGAGGAATTCCTGGCCTATCCAGAAGACAGTGCCGGATCCATGATGTATACCAATGTCTTTGCGCTTCATGAAGATACTCGGGCAAAAGACGCTATTATGACGCTCCAGGATCAGCAGGACGCTGAAATGGTCTTTTATCTGTATGTGATCGATGATGACAATCATTTGGTAGGGGTCATCTCATTGCGCGACTTGGTGACTACCCCGCCAGAGGCCTTATTAAAGGATGTGATGATCAAGCACGTTCATTCCGTACGCCCGGAAACCGACCAGGAAGAAGTGGCGCGGGTTGTATCCCGATACAATTATCTGGCGGTCCCGGTGGTGGACGCGGAAAACCATTTATTGGGTATTGTCACCGTGGATGATGTGGTGGACGTGATTCGGGAAGAAGCCACAGAAGATTTTCTTCAGATGGCTGGCGCAGGAAAAGATCGGGAAATATTGCTGAAACCCGTTCTTGAAGAATCAAAACTTCGGTTCCCCTGGTTGTTTGCCACCTGGGTTGGCGGTATTTGTGCTTCCTTTATTGTCAGTTCTTTCGGAGCCCTGCTGAATGAAGTCATCGCCCTGGCGGCCTTCATGCCCCTTATTGCTGGAATGGGTGGCAATATTGGAACCCAATCTTCCAGTATTGTCGTCCGGGGTATGGCTACGGGTCGAATTGATCTTGGAAATGATTTTAAAGTCATTTTTAAGGAGGTTAGGGTGGGAATTATTCTGGGAATTGTATACGGTCTCATGTTGGGTGCATTTGCCTATTACCGATACATTGACGCTCCGCCTCTTTTGGGTTTGGCCGTAGGCCTCAGCATTTGCATCACCATGCTGATTTCCACTTTGATGGGCACTGTTATGCCTCTATTTTTACGAAAAATCAATATCGACCCCGCCATTGCCACCGGACCGTTTGTAACGACCAGTATTGATATCGTTGGCGTTACACTCTATTTCCTGATCGCTTCCGTTTTATTACACCTGAAATGACTGTCCTCCTGATCGCCTTTTCCGGCGTTTATTTCATATTCATCCTGGCGTTTATCGTCGGTCTATTCCGCTTGCAACCGGTCCAGGAAAGCACTACGGACCCTTCCGTGTCCATCGTGATCGCGGCCCGCAATGAAGCCTGGAACCTCCCGGCGCTTCTGGACAGTTTGGTTCAACAGGACTATCCCACGGATCGCTTAGAAATCATCATCGTGGATGACCGCAGTACCGATGATACCAAAACTATTCTTAAATCATACGCCAAACGTTATTCCCATATTCATCCCGTATGGATTGAACGCCTTTCCCAAGAAATGACGCCGAAAAAATATGCGCTAACCCAAGGGGTTGAACATGCCTCCGGAGATATCATTCTTGCAACTGATGGAGATTGCCGGGCGCCCAAAAAATGGGTCCGGAGTATGGTATCGGCCCTGGTTACTGGCGAAAATCCTCCAGGAATTGTCGTAGGATTTTCCCGAATGGATGTTGCTCATGGAACGCTGTTAGAAGAATACCAACGAGTTGATTTTCTGGCGGTCATGGCGGCTAATGCCGGGGCCATCGGGCTGGGATGGGGTTGGTCTGGATCCGGTCAAAACCTGGCTTACCGTAAAGAAACATTTTATGCCATCGGGGGATTCACCCCGGTAGCCGATCGAATTTCCGGCGACGATGTGTATTTGGTGCAAGCCATATCCAAACATCATTCCGTACAGTTTAATGCCTCTCCTGATAGTTTTATAACTACTCAACCTGTGGCCACCTGGACCCGGTTTTTAAACCAGCATATTCGTTGGTCATCCAATTCCAAACATCTGTTGAAGACTGATCCCCCATTTTTATTCTTCTTGGTGTCAGCCTTCTTAGCTAACATTACGCTGCTGGTGGGGTATTTTACCCTTTCAATTGCTACATGGCTAATGCTGGTAATGACAAAGTTCCTCCTGGAATATCTGGTCTTAATGCTGGGATCAACTCGCTTCCAGACGAAGATTAAATCCTCTACAGTGCTTATATGGTATATTGCGCAGCCACTATATATTCCCATCACCGGACTGGGCGGGTTATTGAGTCGGTTTACCTGGAAATGAAAGCGTCATTATTTCTCATAATTATTCTGGTCTTTTTATCATTTGCACAAAGCCAGGATCATTACCGTTTGGAATTCTGGGGTATCCCTTGTGGGACTATTACTATGGATCAACCGGATCCCGAAACACTGACGTTTGAGACACAATCACAAGGAATTTTGGACTGGATATATCCATTTCACAATGAATATTCCGTCTCCTTTGATACGTCCACATTTAATCTTCGATCTCTTTCGAAAAAAATTCGGCAGGGGTCGGAGGTGGAAAAATTTACAGGCACCTGGGACCCGGATCGCCCCGCCATTGTCTATAACCAGAAGATAGTCGTACCGCGGGAAACGGAGGTAATGACTGTCCTGAGTCTTCTGGCCCTGGTGATGCATCGCTCACCCCAGGAGATTGATACCCGCTGGTTTCCCCTGGAACATGAAGGGGCGCTCTATAGAGCCCGATTTATCTGGGCCGGCGTGGATACGCTTTCCATACTTAATGAGGATCAGATCACTGATCATTATCGACTGGATTTTGAACTGGTGGACGATTCAGGAAAAATTCTTGCTCATTCCGACTTTTTTCATGAATATATCACCACCGATGGATTGGTAAAACAACTATGGGTAACGTCCAAAACACCAAAGAAAATTCTACAAGCTCAGGTCAGTTTGTCGGGAATGACCCTGAAAGCCCGACTCCGCCCCTGAAAACGACCATACGCAATTTCCGCCGGAATCTGATTATCTGGTCCGTGATTGTCTTGCTAATCGTGGTAGCTCTAATCTACGGCATTGATAAAAAAATCGTAGTACTGGCCACAGTGATTTTGGGTGTCTTTACCCAGGTATTCAGCGGATTAGGGGCGTTGATTGCCATGATTCCCTGGGTCGGACCTTTAATTATTAAGGTTCTTACGATTCCTTTCTTCTGGATACTCAATGCTCTTGGGTATTTCGTGTCAGTTGTGGCGATCAAAAAAGGCTATAGCCGTGAGGTGATCAATTCCCGCACACTAACGATTGCCCTATTAACCGGAATCATGATCGGGTATATCTTGGGACATCTCTTTCCTTTGAGATAATTACTCCCCGAAAGGCCCTCCAAACGCTCCCAGAGTATTCCGGCTACCATCGCGGTTACGATATTCATCTCCGGGATGACCAGCATTGATACAGGGCGATGTTTCCATAAGATGATAATCGTCCGATCCCATAAACTGGGGATTTCCCCCAATAGTGTGGATTCCCAAAGTAGAATCTGGAAGTCGATTATAATCCAAAATAATGGCATCTAGATACACCGTTTGATTCCCAAATGGACCGAATGAACCGGTGAAAATATTATTCCGAATTACTAGGCTGTCACAATACGCACCAATGATGGTTGAATTATTCACCACTGTACAATTGACAATCTCTCCGTGAGCATTGGTAGCAACCACTCCTTCTCCAGCATTTCGAACAATCAAACAGTTGTATAACCGTGCATTATCGGTAATCAGGATACCATCCCCTGGACCATCTGCCAAATTACCGGTGATGAAACAATTCCGGACCAGGGCATTTCCACTGAGATATATACCACCACCAGGAGTAGAAAAATACGTCTTCCCAAATAGAATTTTAAATCCCACTAATTCTCCAGAACTAATCTGAACTACCCGTTGAGTGTACTGTCCATCCAATATTGTCTGATCCCAACCTGCGGTTCCAATAATATGCACATCTTTGCCGCCAAATTGGAAGCCTCCATAGTATTTACCGGCTCCCACAAAAAGAGTGTCCCCATCGTCCAGCAACGGCGAGTTATAAGCCTTCTGAAGTGAATCCACATCCTCTGGAATCTGTAAGAATCGGGTTGGAGGTACGGTCAACTCTGTATATGCCCAACGTACGTTCCAGAGACTGTCCTCGATGCCGACCCGATAGATCAGATCTTCGTCATCTGCAATCGAATCGATGTAGGTATAAACCAAGGGATTAGTTAGAATCGCTACAGATATCCAAGATGAATCGTTTACTGACCGGCGCTCAATTCGAAAATCTCGGAAATTTTCCACGGATATCGCATCCCATGATAACCAGACAGGCGCCTTTGAAATAATCCTTGTGATGTTCGTACTGGCTTCTAATGAAAAAACCGAATCCGTAGGCTGTGGATTAAAAGGCCAATCACAACTCGATATTATCAGTCCCGCAAGGAAAAGTGTAAAGTGGAAAGGCCTATTTTTCATCGTGATAGGTAATCGTGATCGAAATCAAGCGACGATGTCGATCATAATAGTTGAATGGATCAGATGAATAATTCTGATCAGGAATTTGAGTGGCGAGTTTTTTGGAAAATAAGTTCCTTACCGTGTAATTAAGACTAAAATCAAAAAAGGAGATTTCTTTAGTCACTGTTAATGTAGCATTGGTGTTAGATTGCGATTTCAGAGCCGCCAAAGAAACGCCCCCTTCTAAATAGTGCTGTGGTCCCTGCCAGGTGTAACTTAGGTTGGCTTTCAACCAACGTCGATGGAAATCTAAGGCCATCTGTGCCTGTGCGGAAGGTTTACCAGGAAACGCTGCAGGATTTCCAGGATACAATCGTGTATAAGACGTGTGAAGACGCAATAAGTTATCCAGAGCCATTACTTGGCTGAATGTCTCCCAACCATGCATTTGAGCCATAAATGTATTAAATGGAACAGCCAAATTATCTTGGACCTGATGATACGCTACCTTGTTGGTATAAAAATTCCGGAACACACTAAATCCTAATTCTAAACGGTTTATTGGCATAGGATTCATCCATTCACGGTTCCATTGAATACTCACTTCTGCCATGGATACATTTTCTGGTAATAGCCCCTCCTCCATAGATGATAATTCTGTTTCTACTTGCTGGATTTGTTCTTGTAGTATTTGCATGTGGTAAGGGGTAACAGGGACGGTATGGATCAATCGTTCATATTCCTTTTCCAAAGTTTTTTTCCCAACTCCCCATAATAAACGATCAGAAAGACTGGGAAGTCGCGCATTTTCACCAGCATTAAAAAAGAAAGTACAGTTCTGTCCCTTCCATTTAATTTCTGCCGCTACTCCAATTCGATACGTTCGTAACAAATGGGTATGACTTAGTGATATAGTATCACGATTTTTAAGAACCCCTTCTTCAAAAAACAAAATTCGTTGAACTTCGTCGTAATTCACATTTCCTTGGCGAATTCCCCCTTCCAGTTTAAGCAATGCAATACCTGAAGCAGGATACCGGGATTGATATCGAAACGTGGCAGCCAGAGCGGATTCTATTTGGTTCAGATGGGTTGTATCTCTGAAAAAATTATCGGTATAATTATCTAATATAGTTTGATTTCCAATATAGGATTGGGTTTCCTGCTCCCACTGCAAGTTTCCCTCCAGTAAGCGATAGGAAAATGCTTTATTCACAACTAGAGATTGGGACTTTTCTTTTAAATATCGTTGTAGATTTGAAAAAAAATGATCCTCCCAGATCCATTGTTTTTGCCCACCTTCCAATGACCAACCAATTTGAGGGCTCCGTCGATAATTCCATTCCACTCGATCAATATAAAATTGGTCCGCCGTTATAATACTACCAGAAGGAAATTGAATCGCATTACTCAGGTCAATATGACGAAAGATTAAATCGTGACGCAAGGTCGACAACTGACCGCTTAAGTTTTGATATTGCGTAAAGAATAGGGTACGTCCGTCAAAAAGCCGTGTTTTACCAGAAATGTCTACCCCCAGACCCACAGGCCCCCAGGCTAAATCACCGGCAAATGATCTATCTTGATCTTTATGTGTTGTTAACCCTGAAGTAGATTTAATGCGTATTTCAGTTGATTCTGGGCGACGACTACGCAGAAGGACCACACCACCAAAATTACCACTGCCAAACATAACCGTTCCGCCGCCCTTAATTACTTCAACCTCTTCGAGACCAGTGACATCCACAAATCCCAAATTTGCCACACCAGAGGCCACATGATTTATTTTCACTCCATCCAGATACACTGCCACTTCGTCAGGATTACTTCCTCGAATACTCAGAGTCTGATGACCCCACTCACTGGTAGACACCATGACACTTTCCATTTCCTGAAGCACTTCACCCAAATCACGGATTCCCCGCTGTTCAATCTGTTTCAATCCTGAAACCTCAATACTGCTGGAAACATCCTGCGCACCACGGCTACGTGAGCCGACAATGGTAACTTCCGGAGCAGGAATAACTTTGGATTCAAGAAATATACTAATATGGTGTGGTCCTTCTTTCGTAACAATCAATACTGTATCGGGTTCGTATCCTACATGTGAAAATTCCAATATAACGGGAAAGTCACCCGTAAACGCGATAGAAAACTTTCCCTGATCGTCGGTTATAGTCCCTTGTCCGGTATCTTGTAAAAGGATATTTACACCTACCACCGGCTTCTTGGTTTTGCTATCCATCACTTCTCCTAAAATATTAACGGATTGGGATTGGAGAAATGTATACATTGCAAAAAACAAGTAAATTGGTTTAGGGGGAAAAATTTTGTGTATCATGAATGGTGGAATGAATTCTGTGAGAAAATACCATTAAATTGTCATATGAATATATTAATCATCCAAGGGCCAAATCTTAACTTATTGGGGTTGCGATCTTCTCAACTGGGTTCCACCCTAACGCTGGATAAAGTTAACAAAGGTATTCGCTATCATCTTCGCAACACAGAGCATACTATAAAAATCGTTCAAACCCATAAAGTGGACTATGCTCTTGCACTATTACAGCGAAAACGTAATTGGGCGCATGGTATTTTATTTGCCCCATCAAGCTGGGCGCTTTATGAATATTCCCTTTACCAGGCGATTACCCTGATTTCCCCTCCCGTTATTGAAATCCACTTTTCGAAGGATTATCAACTAGGCATTAATCCTGATCGTTCTATTTTTCAAGATGTATGCTATGACTCAATTATCGATCATCCCGAAATTGTATTTTTGAAAGGTATCGATATACTACTTGAATTGGCCAGTTAAACGATATCTTTTCCTTACACTAGGATTTTTTGGTTTAATTCTTTTTGAGGGATGCAACCCAGTATGGGTTACTAACCCATTTGAATCTTTGAATTATTCAAGTCCCTTTAGTTATTATTCGCCTGATTCTCTGATTCTCACTCTACAATTTCCAATTGGATCAACGTCATCACCCAGGGATTTGACTTTCACTTATCCTTCGACAGCTCGAATATGTTCCACTTTGTGGATACATAAAAATGCGAGCTTAACGGATACCGTATTTTACCACTTTACTGCCTTGTCCAGTTCCTATCCACGCAAATACATATTGGATCAATTGAACCGCAACTCCTCTGAAATATCATTGCTTTTTCATTTAGACACTACCCTGTTTGTTCATCTTCGGGATTCTCTTTTAAATAACACTAAAACACAACGCATCCGAATAACAAATTTTAGTACACCTCAATTACCTGATTCATTTCGATTATTACTCCCGTGCGAAGGTGTACCAGTACCTTCTTCACTGGATCTTCTTCCCAATGCGCCACGGAATTATCGAAATGGAATCCACCGCGGGATTGATTTTCTAGCCAATTGGGGTACTCCTGTTAGAGCGGTCGCTCAGGGTGTAGTGATTTTTGCTAATCATCATTTCAAAGAAAACTCAACAGAGATTTTCAATGCACTATTAAATGAAGCTCATGATGTCGGATTTACTCCAGCAGATATATATTTTTTTCGGCTTTTAGGCAAGTCAGTTGTTATCGATCATGGACTTAATATGTTACCTGGATATCGGGTCGTTTCCATTTACGCACACTTATCCCATATCCCGTCCACGCTTCAACCTGGAGACATTGTTAAAGCAGGGCAAATAATCGGATCCTCTGGAAATACGGGTACCGAACCTGCCACTCATGGTAGCCGGAATGGAGCGCATCTTCACTGGGAAATGGTATTTCAAAACTCTGCTGGCGAAATCTATTTAGGACAGGGAATCCCCGATGACATCCTCCATTCTTTTTTGCACTCGATATTTTCCTCATCTGCATCTGCTGAATAATTAGTGCATCCCCCTATGAAAAGGTCTAATTTTGACGGTCAGGACAATGTTATCTTACCTGACAATTACCCAACACCCACCTAGGAGCTTTAATGAAGACATGCCTATCCGCGGGATTGGTAGCGCTGACCTTTACGGCCTGTGCTTACCACTTACAAATTGATGTCCCTGTAGAACTCCAAAATGCAATTCATGTCCCGATTCGAGGATATGAAAATTCATGGAGCTTGGATTTTGGTCAATTTCATGTATTTGATATCTTCGATCGGGAAGGCCGAATCCTGATGACGGATTACAAAGATTTATCCTATGATGTCAAATCATTCGAGTTTACTATAGAAGATGCTATGGGATATAAGTGGAATTGCTGGTGTGAATTTCCTCTTCGTAGTGCCTGGGAAGAAAAAATACGGTTTACTTTACAGGATATCCGTAATCCGTTATATAAATGGAATATGGTCGACACATTGGTAACTCGTTTGGATAATCGTTTGGTAGTAACTAGTTATTTTGAGTCTAAAAAGAAGCACTTTCTTTTAAAAAATGTGCTTATGGGATATACATTGACCTATAATGACCAATTGGTGGCTCTGGTAGATGTTGCCAATACTAATGAAGAATCGTTCTACGTCCTCCCTAATCTTGAACCTCAGATTCAAATGTTGGTAGCAGCTACTGGTACCGCGCTTATTTTAAAACAACGAAAATGGTACCAGTATCAAAATGAACAGGAGGCTCGGCAAATGGATACTCAATTTTATTAATTAAATACCTTGAAATTGTGGTAACAAAAAAGGGCTTCGAAAGAAGCCCTTTTTTGTTGATGTTTCTGTGTATCAGAATTCCAGTGATAACTGCAAAGCACTATTATTACTGAAATAGTCTACAGCGGTTCGAATAGAATAGGCAACTCCCAAATTCATGCCGCCTAATGGCACGTTGACGCCAGCTCCAAAAGAGGCACCAAAGGGTGTTTTTGTCCATTCATCCCACACAGCATTACTTATATTATCCGGCTTGGTATCTGTTATGGATTGAAACGATGATCCAGCGGCAATCCAGCCCAGACCTGCAATTGAATATTTAACAGCAACACTGTTGCTATTCGATCCAAAGCTGTAATTGCGGAATGAACCCATTACATCTAAACCCGGGAATACTGTGTAATTGACTGAAATATCCAAAACCGCCGGGAGGTCAAAGTCTTGACTCTTTACCCGGAAGTTTTCCTTGATAGTACCAGACTGGGCATCTTCAGGCGTTAGTTTCTGTTCCAAGTCTGATCCGGTGTATTCCATCCGACTTCCAAGATTTCTCAATACTATACCAAAAGACATGGGAAGATCAGCAAACTTATACTGAACACCCAAATCCACTGCTAAACCGGTAGCACTAGTATTGATAATCGTTTCATTGATCACCTTGGCATTTACTCCAAATTCTACACGATCGGCAAAGGATTTTGAGTAATTGGCCATTACGGTGATGAATGTTGGAGAAAAGGTTTCTCCTGTTCCTTCTGTTGCATCGGCGGTAGTTACAGGAATCTCACCGAAATCCAAGGATTTCAGCGCCAATCCAAACGAACCTACTCGTCCTAAATTGGTCACAAAACCAGCATAGGTCAGTTTTATATCGGCAATGTAGTTCAGGGTCGAGGCTGTGCCTTGAAAGCCCTTATTGAAACGAGCCACGCCGGCCGGGTTGAGGTATAAAGCCTCAACCCCGCTTACTGTGGCAACATTTGCACTACTTGTGGCGATATTCTCGGCACCCACTGGTATTAACAGCTGTGATGCTCCAGAGGTACCTTGTGAACGAATGGTTCCTGCGAACAATGCTGATGCTGTAAAAGATCCGATCAGGAAGAGCCTTGTTATTTTGCTAGTCATTATTGAACTCCTTCCGTATTAATAGACATCGAGTCTTTGTTCAGGCATCACAACTGCCAATTTAAGGACCTGCTCACCGGCATCCGTCTCAATGTGAGCGATATACATACCGCTGGCCACTGGAATACCGTAGTTATTACGCAGATCCCAAACTTCAAACTGGCTACCTGCATCGTTGTGTTCAATCCGACGTACTGGTGTACCAGCCAGATCGAAGATTCGAATAGTACAGTTTCCTGTTTCAGGCAGATGTGTGAATTGCATCTGTTGATCTACCGGGGTCCGTTCCTCCGGATTATACCCAAAGTAAGGATTGGGCCAAACATTGATTTTATCCGGTTTGTACGCCACAAACTCACCCTTACGACTTGCCGTATTATAGGTAAAAGCGTCGTTGGCCGTATTGGGTTTTGTAGTGGATATCTGGAAGATCGTTCCCGTTTCCGGGCTCTCAGCATTGTAATCTGCTGGGGATGTAGCGACAGTAACGTCACCACCATTCCAGTTCATAAACACAGTCCGGGCAAATGCAAGCCAGGCATCCATAGGACCACCTGGGTCGTTATCGCCAGGTTGTGCATACCATGGGGGTAAGGCCGATCCCGCAGAAACGCCGGCTATAAAGTTATCATAGCCTTGTGATCCTGGTGTTTCGTCAACCGGACTTAATACATAGACACGGTCGGTCCAAGGATCATTCGATCCACCTGATGTACCATGATCAGCTTCATCATACCCATACTGCAAATTCCAAATCCCGTTTCCATCTTCATCAAGAAGATAGGGGATTAACTGGAAATCATCGCTGGGATCACTGGCATCACCAATATTCCACCATTCAAATGGAACATCCACAAGACCACCTGTTCCCCAATAGTCAATGGCTTTCCCATTACCCGTAAATCGTATTTCAAAATCATCGGGAACAAGCCATTGGACACCTGAACCACCAGGAGCGCCATAACCACCAGTGTACATAAAGACATAGTCCATCAATGCGTCTTCATCTACACCATACATGGGTCCTACATTGAAAAACCATGTGGCGTCTGTGGTTACCTGTTGATTGGTATAATCACCACCAGCAATCAAGTAGCTGGGGAAATACCACCAGGCTAAAGCGTCAACAGGAGAAGCCAAAGGACCA
Source organism: uncultured bacterium (assembly GCA_964535735.1). Taxonomy (GTDB): domain Bacteria; phylum Fidelibacterota; class Marinisomatia; order Marinisomatales; family J089; genus J089. Next base: position 14,477 of record CAZHTM010000010.1, on the reverse strand, counting down.
TCTGCATTGGCTGTTACGCCGATCCATTTTAAATCGGCTGGTGCGCCATTCACAGCGACCTGAACACCATCCACAATGGGATTGGCGCCTGCACCCAAGAGATCATGACCTTCAACGAATTTTCCATCAACAATGGCATCGTCAAAATGTCCGCTTTGCATGGTTTGATGCTGAACAAGAACATCACCTGTGCTGGCGTTTTTAACATTCCATTCTAACAGGGATTTAAATTCATATCCCAATTCAGTCACTGTCGTGGTTCCAATAGCATCAACGATGGTACCGTCATAACCATCATCCCAAACCTGCCAGTCAATGCTGAAGGGGTAGCCGGCCGGTGGGGCAATGTTAACTGTAAAGACTGTACCACCCTCAATCATACCAAAGGTCGTACGGGCACTATCACCCCAAGTAATGGAATTGGTTGCAGCATCCAGCGTTCCATCCATATTTACGCAATTTTGACCATATTGCGGATAGCTACAATCACCAACAGTACCCCAACTATTGATGGTTAAATCATCCGGTAGGTCAACTTTGATTCCATCTACCCAGTTGTCACCGCAATCCATATCAAAGGTGAAGGTAAGATCGACAGTTCCAACATCTGCTGACACAATCGCCGCCGCTGTAATCGTAGATCCAGAGCAGTCAACGATTTTACCCAACATAATTTTACCGACTGAATCCGGGTAGTTAGTGGTTTTCCATACCCCATCCACATCAAGGTAATAGTGTTGCCAGTCAAAATATACTTCGTACTCATCACCGGTAAGAGCGGTGGGATCGATAACTGTCAACTCCAGATTACCATCAGAATTACCTTCCGAATGTGTCCAAGAGATATCGGAACCGAAAACCGCACTGCTGTCGGTTGATGCCCATACCGTGGGAACTTGCGGACGAATCGCCAAAACTTGTGGATTGCTTTCCAACGTTTTGGGGATACCATATGGGTTATATCCATAAGCTGTTACCGCAAAATAGTATTCCCGGTTGGTCTTTAGCGGGGCTCCATTATTTAAGGCATCATTGGTTATATGAATATAACGTTTGATCCCTGAATCAGTCCCGAACTGTACACGACGATTGATTGTTTCTCCGAAACTTGCATCAAAGACATCATCATAGATTTCTTTGATACCGTTGACCAAATCATAGGTAGCGATCAATTTGGAGGCACCAGTTCCTGATGCTGTCTCCAATTGATACACGTTATACCCTTCAAAATTAAAGGTCGTATTTTCTCCACCAAAAGTGGTATCAATCGCCTCAACGGTTTGCACCAAGTAAAGGGTATCGTCTTCTGTTGTGAAGAGTGTGTCTAAAATCGCATAGGCACCACTTGGATCGGTCACATACGATGTGCCGAATGTGGTATCATAGGCGACAGGCACTGGCAACTTATCAATGACATCGGTTACCGAATAACCCTCAGCGGCATCATCCCATGTTAAGATAATTTCATCCGGTAGAGTGGTTATGTTAACCTCTGGAGCAGGAGGTGAGGCGGGAAGTGAAAACTGGATATCATAAGCCAATTGGGCTAACTCATCCACCTGTTTCAAATACAGGTAAGAATCCAGAGGTCCACCTGCTGCTGCCATAAAGATACCAAACACTACTTCCTGAGAATCACCAGGGGCCATTGTGAAGGGACCCGCATTCATCAGGAACCGACGATCACCAGAGGCATGGATATCTGAATCCACATATTCCGAATCGTTGGCATCTACATTTTTCGTGGGATCTCCGGGATGCACAAATCGACTACCACCAGTGATACTGACATCATATGGAGTTCCATCCTTCATAAATCCTTGCATCAGGTTGTAGACTTCCACGGCATCGTTGGGATCACTCCATACCGGGTCGTTTTGAACGTTGATGTATTTAACGAAGGATGTCATCTCTAGGTTTTTAAAGCCAGGAATCCTCCGTCCATAAGCTAAGGCTGTATCTCCCGGAGAAGGAACCATGGGACCCTGGAAGAAGTCATAACCCACGGCAGGGGTACCTCCGGAATAACCAGCAAAGTCCTGATCTATACCATCATTATAGCAGATACCCATACCCAATGTGGTATCGCAACCCACAAAGTCATCGCCGGCATCTCCCAAGTCGGGATCAGACCACAAGCCCATGAACATATCTTCAATGGTGTTTTCGCCCTTGTTGATAATCAGTTGTTTTACAAACATCATATCCCCAAAGACATCGGGACGATCAAATCCAAAAATAGTGGTTTGAACTTCCACACCTAAGGGCAGTGTGCCAAAGATAGAGTGTCCTACGGGATCGCCGTCATTGGCCACATACCAAATTACCTGATCGCCGATAAAATCGGGATGGTCTGGACCAAGCGGTAGGGGCGTGTAAACACCATCACCATCTTCATCAACCCAGGGGGCGCCATCACCCACAGGCCAGTTTTGAAAATCATCATTAGCGAGTGGATCCGCCAGATCCGCCTTACTCACTTTATATAGTTTGTAGGCCCCAGAATTCTGATCGCTACCAAAGGGACCAGGAACCAATTCGGGACCGTATTCTGCTGTAGCCGTCCGGATATCTCCATTTACTTTACCAGCTAACCAAACACCGGATGCAAATACGGTGTAAGTAAAGTTATCCTTTGGCCATTCCATTCCGGAGTGACCTGTAATCCGGTGGCTCACAACCATTCCATTGTTTTCCAGGTCATCCCGGACTCTGTTCCCATCAAAGTTCCCCGTTGACGACACGGATGGTTTCGCGAGAGACGGCATCCTATTACCGGGCTCAGCCCCGTTTAAGCCGCTCGTCAACAGCGTCGAACCAAGGAACAATAGGGTGGTAAAAATTCGTAAAGTTCTCATTTTAACCTCTTATTGCTTACCTTATATATTTACGGTTACGCCAAAGCGAACCATCCGAGGAATGCCAAACCGTCCCGGCTCATTTGTCCGGTCATGGTATAAGCTGGTGGCGTCAACCGTCGGATAGTTGGTCAATTGACTATTCAGCCAGGTCTGTCCTTCGGGAGTGGAAAGCCAGCCATCTTCTCCAGCTTGACCACTAGATGGATACACTTCGTTCACGTTCTGCGAATTCAGCACGTTGCGAATCAGGAGATAGGCGTTCAGTTTAACTCCGCCCAAGGTGATACCTTTATCAATCCGGATATCCAGATTCTGTGACCAAGGAAGGTTACCAGAATTCACCGCAGCCACCGGAGTGTACCAGCCCCGTCCGAAGACGGCGCTTTCCTTAATGGAGGGCGTATAAGCGGTTCCACTTCCAAAGGTAAAGATCGCATTCGCACCGAAATCTGCGAACAAACCGGTGCGCGCGGGTGAGCGGTAATCCACCATCAGAGAACCGGTATGCCGCTGGTCGAAGTCCAGACGGTTAATAATTGTGGGATAGGTGTCGCCAGTCCAGGCAATATTAAAGTTGGAACCTGGATCAGACCCTGTTCCCCGGGCCCACATCATCGTGTAGTTCAGGTCTGCAATGAAGCCCTTAATCCTGCGCATTCTCAGGTTGAACGAAAATCCCTGCGTTACACCAAAATCACCATTCACATACTGAGACCAACTGAATTCCGAACCATCCAACATGGACGGATTTTCAATACCACGGTTTTTCATCAGGATGTAATCCCGAACTTCTTTATAGAAACCGGTAACATCCAAAGCGGCCCGCTGGCCAATTTGCTGAGTGAAACCAATTTCATAGGAAGTGGTTTTTTCCGGTTTTAAGGTAGGGTTCGGTGAAACAGTCATATTACCTTGAGTCAGGTTCGCTGCCAGACGCGAATCGGACAAATAGAGGTAAACCAGGGGCGGTGCTTGCCAATATTGACCATATTGGGCATGAAATACCGTTTGGTCTGTTACTGGGAAAGCAAATCCAACACGAGGTTGTATTGCCGTCTGGGTGGGTACTTTCTCCCATTTATTCGTACCGTCAGCTCCAGCGCGGGAACGATCAATCCGGCCATTCGATGTATACAAATTATCGAAACCAGCGTCATCACCTTCTCCATCACCATCAGAATCAGGAGCATAGGCATTGGGATTGAAAGACTCAAACGACAAGCCCAAATTCATAACTACATCGCTAAGTTCAATTTTATCAGCGATGTAATACCGCATTTGTATCGCATTGCCCGGTTCTTGACTATGGTCGTCAATTGCATATTTATCCGTTTCATCACCGAAAATATTGTAACCAATATTGTAGGTGTACGCATTCCGATATGTGGTGTATTTCCAATCCAGCAAATCGGCATCATTAATAGCACCATCGGCATTGTAATCACCCAATTCATCTAAAGACAGGGTGCCATCAAAGTCCGTATCGAGCTTGGCCACATTTTCATAAATTTCCCTGGCCTGGCTCACACGATAATACCGAATAGTAGTATTGTAGTATTCCAATCCACCTTTTAATTCATGCACATTTATCTGGTTTACATAATCAGCCCGTAACCCAAACGTATCCTCAGAACGTTTGATATAACGGCCCCATTGTGCTCCGTAACCGGCAAAATTAATTAACGCTGGGACTGACAAAGTATTTTTGCCATGGCTGCGGTAATAATAATTCGGCGAACCAATTTCGGTGGTGCGCCGACCATAGGCTAAGATATCATCCCCCCAATTTCTATTATATTCTTCATTGTTATACTTCTTCAGACTAACAATGCCTCGAATATAGGATTTGGGAGAAAGCGTCATGGTACCGTTTAAATAACCCAACCGCAAATAAGAATCAAACTTGGGCATATTTTTCCAGTTAATCAGCTCATAGGTATGCTCATACGTCTCTTCGGAATAATTAAACATGGATCCACCAGCCTTTAAACGTAAGGGTTTCAGATCCAGAACTACGTTTCCAGAGACTTTCAATTGCTCACGACTAGCGCCCCGCTTGGGACCATAACGATCTTCGTAATTTTTGGCCAGCACGTAAGTTGTATCGATCCAGTCTGCTGGTAAGGAATCCAAAGGAAATCCACCATATTGTGCGTAGGCCGCGGCCAAAAGTGCGGGGTCGGACTGATTATTTTTCTGGAACATTTCGAAATACACATTTTCCGGCTTCAATCCTTTATCAGGATCTCCGTCGACCCAAATCATCGCGCTGTCAGCACTGCTCAAACTGGTAAATTCGGTCACTTCTGCATAGGGAATTGAAATGAGAGAAGGATCTGCATCATCTGCTTTTTCTTTCTCCACATTCAGATAAAAACGCAAAGCCTTTGTCAGGGGACCACCCACATCAAAACTCAACACCGAATAGCCGTAATTGTAAATCGCATTTTTATCAGTTCCGGCAGTTTTTGAGCCCAGATCGGTTACGAATTCAGCGGAACCACTGAATTTGGAAGCACCGCTTTTACTCACCACATTAACGATACCACCATTGGCGTTTCCGTATTCAGCTGTAAAACCACCTGTTTGTACCGAAATTTCCTGAGTACCACGTTGACTCAGGGCACCCGTCAGGTTGCTTCCATTCCAATTATTACGGACCAGAACACCATCGATGTAATAAGCATTATCACCGGTCCGACCACCACGAACATGTCCATTTACAACACCGGTTTGTAAATCTACCACATCTGTGACATTTCGAACAGGAAGAGCTTGAACCACTTCCGTCTCAATGATCCGATTTGTATTGGTCGCGTTTTTGTTAATAATGGGACGCTCTGCAGTTACGCGGACTTCCTGTCCTGCTACCGCAGATATCTCTAACGAGAAATCCACGTTTGTAGTCAGATCTGCAGAGACCCGAATGTTACTGATGGACAAGGCTTTATATCCAATGTATTCCGCACGGACGGTATACGTTCCCACAGGCACATCCAGGATATAGTACTGTCCATTTGCGTCTGTTGCTGCGCCAAAAGTTGTTCCCTCAACCAAAACATTGGCACCTGCCAAAGCCTGGCCGTCTGCATTTTTAACCACACCAGAAATCTTACCACTGGTCTGAGCTAATAGCATCACAGGGAGAACAATTACAGCAACAAGGACTGCTAGTCTCTTCATTGTTTACCCTCCATTAAGTAATTAATGAATGATTATGTCGAAAATCTATTATTCTGCTTACCTCGGTTCGAGAAATGGGGGCATTCCTCGGCGAATTTCTTCACTATGCAGGCAAAAGCTAACCTTCACTTTTCGTGGTTGTCAACAATTATTTTAATTACCTCTCTAGTTTGAATTTAGACTATGTGCAACAAAGGTGCTACTGTTACAAAAGATAATTAATTCTAACTAAACCCAAAGCCAGAGTAAACTTCGTTATATGATAAGCTACAAATTCATTACAATTCCACACCGCTTCCGACAGCTGATTATCTTTGTATTTTTAGCGTGTATCCTTGGAAGTTGTGAGGATGCCAAACCGGATCCTTGCACTCCGATCCAACAACGCGGCCGGGTTATCACCGTCACAGAATTGGGTTCTTACACCGCGGATCAACTCCGCAGTTTGTTCCAGGCGTTTCATCTTGAGTTTGAACTTCAACCACTCGGCAATGTCCGGGTTTTAGCTCTTAATTACTGGACCCAAGATCCACTTGGGATAGAACAAGCTGTGTCAGCCGCGCTATATTTACCAGATACAACCGATTTAGACTTTCCTTTAATCAGTATCCATCATGGGACCCTATTCCAACGAGATCAGGCACCGTCCATGAATCACTTATACAGTTTGGAGGGTGTTATTGGGGTTCTCATGGCCTCAAACGGATATATAGCCATCGCGCCCGATGGCCTGGGATTGGGAATCAATGAGAGTTTTCATCCCTACATCCATAAAGAGGGCAGCGCCTTACCAGTAGTGGATGGCATTCGGGCAGTCCGGAGTTTCGCTTGTTCGGAGGATATCTCTCTGTCATCGCAACTTTTCCTGGTGGGGTACTCTGAGGGCGGATATGTGACCATGGCCGCTCATAATGTGATTGAAACTGATTATAATAATGAAATTACGGTCACCGCCTCTGCGCCCATGGCGGGACCCTACGATGTTCGTTATGTGGCGGATACTATTCTCCAGCAAGACACCTACGATAATCCCGGTTACTTCGGTTACGTATTTACTGCGTACAACTCCGTTTACGGTTGGGATCGCCTTCATGAAGTCTTTCAGCCAGCGGTCGCCCAGGAAATTCCCACCCTTTACGATGGAATGCATTCGGGAGAAGACATCAACGCAGCGCTTCCCCATACCATCAGCGCATTATTCACTGCGGAATTCCTATCAGACTTCTTGGGTAATGGGGAAACCGAAATCAAGGCTGCTATGGAAGAAAACAGTGTCAATTCCTGGTCTGCTACAGCTCCCATTCTATTAGTCCATGGCGAGGATGACATTACTGTTCCCTATAGTGTGTCCGTGGAAACACTGGAGGACATGACCCAGGCTGGATCGACTATTCGTTTGATTACTGTGCCTGGAGATCATGTAGGCGCCGCGCTAACGGCCACCGACTCCGCCCTGGTGTGGTTAAACCGTTTCCGGCCTTAGCTTTTGGCCTGATTCGTTCTGGCCCACCATGCCATGACTAATGGAATAATCAAAACGGTGGCCAAAAAACAGGTTCCCACGCCAATAAACAGGGCCATTCCCATCGACCCCAGCCCTCGATACGTGGCAAACGTCAAAGATCCAAACCCGATCATCGTGGTCAGAGACGTGAGAAAAATTGCTCGACCCGTCGATGAAAACACAGTATGGTGTTGGGCATCCCCCTCTACGTTATAGCGGTGAATGATGTGGACACCGTCGTCAATGCCGATGCCGATAATCAACGGCAGGGCCATCACATTCAGCATGGTAAGCTGGTAACCCGCAAGCTCCATCGTTCCCACCATCCAAATCATTCCAATCATTAACGGAACAATAGCCACCAAGGATCTTTTCCAACTTTTGAAATCCACCATCAACATTATGAAAATGATCGCCACCGCCAGAAGGGACGATTTTCGTCCATCCTCCGCAATGTAATTCATTAAGCGCCGGAATACCGGCGGCAGCCCTGTGGCTCGAGGTGACAAGGCTTCCAGCTCATCGGAAAAGCGATCCAAGAATTCTAAATCCCATACATTGCTCTTGGGAAAAATGGTGATCAAGTAATTATCGCCGGATTTTCCCACAAACTGGGTTCGGATGGACGACGGTAACGATTCAATGGTTAAGGGTTCCGTGTTGGCCATGGTCAGGACTTTGGTTTTAAACGCCTTGGCAAAATCACGTTGGTAATCACTCAAAGCCGTTTTTTCTTCCGAGGATAAATTCTCCACCCGCTCTCGCAGATGGGTCAAAATCCCGGACGTTAAGGTGCCCATCTTGTGTCTCAGTGTATTTTGTAAGGCAATGACCGTGGTATCTTCCTCCTCGGGAACGACGCCCACCAGCAATCCCGTTTTCAAATACACCTTGTCCTGCCCACCTAAAACCGCCAAATCCTGGATTTCCATGATATTCATTTCCAGACGGCTGATTTCTTCCACCAGAGCATGGATATCCTGTGATAATAATCCGGAACGCAGCGACGCCAATCCCATCTTTTTACGAATCTCGTGAATCTTATTCACTCGCTGGGCCTGTTCCCCCTCCGAAGGAAGAAAATCCACAATTGAACGTACCATGCCGGAAGTGGACATTTTTTTCGCTTTCCGGGTGAGCTCCTCCGCTTCCTCCAGATTGGTAACAGTAACGTAGGCATAATCGGAACTGAGGTCAAATTTATCGATCATCCGATCCTGTAGTTCGATGGATTCCAATCCCACGGGTTCCATATTCAAATAATTATAATCCATGGTGATTTGGCTGCTTCGGAACCCTAAAAACATGGTCAGCAGCACACCCAACCCCAGGCCCAGTCGCCAGTGTGTGGATAGTCCTGTTGCCACCCGGCCCAAAAGTCGATACGATATATCCCGGGGACGCTTGTGTTTTTTCGTCCATAGCCGTTCCCGGATCACAAGAAAAGTGGGAAGCGTCACCATGGACGCAATCATGGTCATGATGATGCCTACACCTAACGTGAGACCAAACTCTTTCATTCCTGCATTGCTGGAGATGAGCATGGTCAAAAATGCCGCGGCGGTGGTCAGTCCACCCGTGAGAATACCCTGCCCGGTGGTGGCCAAAGTATATTTCAGGGTGGCAGGAATATCTTCGCCTTTTTGACGCATTTCAGTGTACGACGAAATGATGTGGATGGAAAAATCAATACCCAATCCCGCTAAAATGACAGCCATCATACTGGTCATCATATTGAGTTCACCGACCAGAAGCCAGGCGACGCCCATGGCCCATACAATTCCAATGATCAGGGACAAGACGGCCAAAAATGGAGACACAAACATGCGAAAGGCCACCATAAACAAAATAAAGATGCCCACCACTGCAATCAGGGTAAACGTCATGGAATCGTTGGTGATGGCGTTGAATTCGTCTCGGGCCAGGGGGATAGAACCCGTGAGTCCCGCACTCACTCCAAAACGATCAGCGGCATCGTAGACTAAGGCTTCAATCGTGTTGGTGGCCTCCACATCCATATCTGTCTCCGTAAAACTGAATGTGGGAATCACCTGCATAATGAGCATTTCCCGGTCCCAACTCCGGTAAAACAAATCGCCGGTCAGAACCGCCTCGGCGGCCTGATCTCCCAGGGAAGGCGATGGACGGTCCAAAGCCTGTTGGGTCAACTCGGTGAAGGTCTGAATCCCATCCATAAACCGTAGAACCCCCTGCTCCTGTTCCTGTCCAGAGATTTTTTCATCACTTTGAATGTATTCTTTCTCAAAACTGTTGTTCAGATTGCGCAAAAAACCGGTGAGATTGGGATCGGTAAATAGATCACCCATGTTTTCCAGATCGGTGGATTTCATCAGCATCAAGGCATGGTGGTCAAAATAGTCCCGGGGCATTTTATAGTCCACCTTCTTGACGTATTTAGTCTCCGCTTCAATCCGGGGAGCCACGTAATCCGCGAAGGCGATGAGTTGTTCCGGATTCCCTTCCGCCACCACCATCATGGAAGCGGATCCGGCGTATTCATCCATGATCCGATCGAATTCCTGGACCATGGGATCATCCTGGGGCATGAGATTGGTAAAATTTGGGGAAAGTGTAAGACGCTCAGCCATGGCGCCAAAACCCACTGTCAGGAGTGTAAGAATCAACAGCATCCACCAGGGAGATCGACTAATGAATTCTGCCAAACCGATTAAGATTTTTTGTCGCATAACGATTCCTTATAAATTGATTTCCGTAACCCTGACGCCCAGCGATTCCACTTGCTTCAGAAACGGGCCCGGTTCCACAAAATGTCCCATGTAATGCAATCCCGGTTTCCGATGCTTCGGGTCCAGCCAATGTTGAATCGCCGCCGCCACCGGAATCGCGGTGAACCAGTAACCATCCTCAAGGCTGAGTTGGAGGGTGACGGAATGGGATTCAGACGCGCGTTGCCCTTCCGCTTCCAATTGGACTACCGTAAAAAACGGTGGGGTGGAAACAGACACGAGCCGATTGAAAAAAAAGCGTCCTAAACCAGGATAGAATGTGGAGGGCAAGAGTTTGAGCCCCAGAAACACGAGGGGAAAGATAATGTAATCTATAAACCAGTGAAATCCAGCGATAAAGAATCCTGTTTCTTTCAATTCCGGAATTTGCTTGGGAAGATCGGTGAGCTCAGGGAACATCATGGGAGCGCACCAATAGGTTCCCAGGTCGTGTAAAAAGGATTTTTTATGAAATCCCTTCATAGAGAAGTAGGATCCCCGCTGCCAGTTACCATCCCGGTAAAACGATAAATCCATGCTTTGAAGTTCTTCAATAAACTCGCGAATAGTGGATTCTTTAATATCAAGATTTCTCCAGTCCTGGTGTATTACACCAAAAATATTGGCCGTGTATAAGGTGTCGAAGCGGGTAGCCGCCCAACGTACCAGCACTGAAGGAAGTCCGGGATGAAAACCTGCTTCGGTGATAAAACAGCGACCAGAGCGTTCTATGTCATCACGAATAGCCCGCAGCCGGTCCAATTTCTGGTGGGAAAAAATCACATCCAGCATATCCGTGCCTGTTTCCATGGCTATCTGGGCCACAGATTCAATGTGAGGGGTCACCGCCGCTGTCACCACCAATAAATCCTGGTTCTCCAACACACGCCGGAAACCATCCTGATCTGTAGCATCCACCGCTTGAATATGAATTCGCTCCTGATTGCTTTCGGTTGCCAGTCGAGCCTGGGACGCCTCCAGTTGATCTGCGCTCCGGGCGCACAGGGTGACATGAACTTCCGTAGTACGGAGGAGTAATTCCGCCAGTTTAGACCCCGTATTGCCAGACCCTCCTAAAATGCAAATATTCACGGAGGAGGCCATTAGAAATACCCTCTTAGGCGGATCCGCCACCCGTCGTCCTGAAACCCAAATTCCGTGTCCTGATCCCCCAGGGGATAGGAGTACCAAAGGGATAAGGTTCCATTTTCAAATATATTCCAGTCCAACTGGGGGCTCAAGAGAGCGCTGTTATCGTCTAGATTGGCCAGGACCAGTAAGGCAAGATTCACAAAATCTCCCACGGGATAGGAGGTGTAAAGAAAATCGTAGTGCTGTTGGAGGCTGTGGGTCTCCCCTTCAAAATAGGCAAAATAGTCCTCCAATTGAACCTTCTTTTGCGCCGCCCCCTGCTCATTCACCAGGACTTCATTAAGAATATACCAGCCGTTTCCAAACGTATAATCTCCGCCGATCACCGTTTCCCAGGCAGACTTGGATACGGGTCGGGCATGATGTGTTCGCCAGGTTTCGGCCCATACGCCGATACCAAAAACCTGGCCCACAAGAGTTCCTCCCAGAGCCTGGTATTGCGTCGTCAACGGGTATTGCCCCAGGTAAACCAAATAATCCCATGAACGAAACAGGGCTGTGTATTCCGCCCAATTGACGCTGAAATCAAAACTGCCCAGGCCACTTTTGAACTGCAGATAACGAGTGGCGGTTTTCCAGCGGTCGGAGGGTGTGAGTATCAGGGTAAATCCTCCGCGCGTGGTGAGCGGTACATCCAGCCGAAGCGCCTGAATCCCGGTTTGTTCATAGGTGGGATCCACCGGGTCCTTTTTATTGAAAATATCCACGGGATTCCAGGCATAACCGGTTCCCAGGGATAAAGGTTGTTTTCCTACCGTAAGGTCCAGGTGTTTGAAGTTGACTCGCAGATAGGCATTGTCAAGGTAAAACGTATCCCGATAAGTGAACGGAATTTCGCTGCCTGGCGGATATATCCCCTGCCAATACGTCTCCGGTAAAAAATCCAGGAAATTCCATCGCGTTTTTCCCACATATTGCTGAAGGTTCAGATTGGCCGCCACAAGTACATTCTCCGTGGAACGGGATTCCAGGTCCAAGCGCAATTTGTGGTAACCAAAATTGTAGCGTTGCCCTCCCACGGTGAAGTGGTCTATTTCAGATTCCAAATACCCAAACCACTCCACCTGCCCCAGAAGATTACCGCCCACAAAAACAGACAGCCAGAGGAAGACCAGGATGCGTTTCATTTCCGCAGATTCCTTTCGCTGAAAAAGCCCTTTGGCGGAGTCCAGTGGTAGGTGATTTCTTTCACCGTCATTACCGTCTCCGATCCTTTCGTTAAATCGCGCATGATCATTTTCTTCGCCGTGGGAATCCCTTCAACGACCTCAATATTTTCAAAGATCATGGTTTTTTCATGCATATTGTTGTGAGTATAGAACTCCATGGCCAGAGGCAAATAATCCGATTTCCGGACGTAAAGAATCACCCGGGGATAGTCGGAATCGTTGGAGGGCGTTTCCAAAGCTTCCAGTTTCCAGCAGGCTTCTCCGCGGAATTTTTCTTCTCCAATGATGGTTGATGTATAATCTTCCGTCCAGGTAGCTCCGGATGAAAAATCACTGAAATTGAAGTCACTGCCCTGCACTTTCTGATTCTTGGACGAAGACGCCAGTTTCCGCACCCGGCGGGTTCGCGGGAAATAGGTCCAGATGTCGTTGGCGTCATTCAGCATTAAAAAGGTTTGTCCCTTAATGCTGGTGGGACGAGTGTAGCGCATCAGCACACTATGCCCCGTATCAGCGGTGAACATGTCAAATTCCAAAGTGCGTTTCTGTCCGGACGAAGTCTGGATCGTTTGGGTCATGGAGGCTTTGCTGGTAACGGGACTCATGAGCTTGGTCATGCGGTCGATAATTTCCCGGGCCGTAGGCGTGTTTTGCCCCATCAACGCTACGCCACTGATTATGAAGAAGAAAAACAATCGTTTCATGGTTCAATTCCTCGGAAAAAGGATTGGACGGCCTCGTCCCATACCCGATTGAAAAAGGCCGGTTCATTAATAATCAAATATTGCCACAGCATGCCGTCCAGGAAGGCGGATAACATGACGGCTACTCCTTCCGGATCAAGAGGTCGGAAATCGCCGGACTTCATTCCGTCATTCAAAATATCAATGAGTACTTCCCGATAGTATTTATACATGTCCCGCAGGCGCGTTTTGGAGGACCCGTGCCAGAGACCCCGGGCGCTCTGGGCCCAGAGTTCGGTCACAATTAAAATACCGTCATCGAGAGTGACCATATAATTGAAGGTGTCGTCAATGAGCGACTGCAATTTCTCCCGGGGAGGCAGGTCGCCTTGCACTATCGCCTGGAGAGCGGATAACATATCTTCAATGACAAATTGCTCAATGGCGCCGAATATCTCGTCCTTACTGGAAAAATATTCATAGACTGTCCCCTTACCGATACCGGCTTTGATTGCGATATCGGCGATTTTGCCTTTTTCCAGGCCTTTTTCAGCAAACACCTGGATGGCGGCTCTGATAATTTTTTCCGTTTTGTTATCCATATTCATTATATCTGACCGACTGGTCGGTCGGAATATATAGAGAAGTGCCCCTTTTCCGCAACATTAAAAGGGAACAGTGCGACTCTTCGGATGGATTTTCCACGAGAAATGAAACGCGATTACTGCCAGACTCAGCAAGGTGATTAAAAAGAACCGAATGTTGAAATTAATCATGATTGATTAGACCGTGATGCGTGATACGTAATGTGTGGCAACGGAGACAAGTGAAAAGTTAGGTTAATCGATCATCATCAATGATCCATCCTAAATCGCTACGACCTTCGACTTCTTCGTTCCAAGGCCGAGCCATGGAAGGAGGAGGAACCCCGTTCAGGTTAGCGGCTCGAGCGGGGCTTCGCTTTAACCGTTTCTATGGCATACGATATCCTCGTACTACCGGTGCATACGCCCAAGTCCCAAGCCAACCGACGATTACCGCTGCATCACCTTTGAGAAGACCCGACCGGGGATAGAAAAGATTAGGACCGAAATAATCATAGGCTTCTGTATATCGCTTCCAAGTCTTTCCATTGTAATGAAAAATGTTTCCCCAACCACTGGTTAATAATACATCAT
>CAZHTM010000009.1:69314-77535 GCA_964535735.1 uncultured bacterium | reverse complement strand
CAATTAAATAATTACGTTTTACTCATTACGTGTGAAAATTTCAACCAAATAAACTCCGCCGGAGTAATAATAAACAAAATTTCACAGCAACAACCATCCTCGCTTTATTGGTAGGTGGAATCTAGATAAAGTCCGTAATTTCCAGTCTGGTCAGCGCATAAATTACGCTGAGATTCTGAAGAGCCTGCCAACTTGAGGAGCTGACTTATGCACAGGAAAATGGTAACCATCGACGGAAATGAAGCCGCCGCCTATGTTGCCCACCAAACGAATGAAGTTATTGCGATTTATCCCATAACACCCTCGTCTCCCATGGGGGAACATTCCGACGCCTGGTCGGCCATGGGGTATAAAAACATTTGGGGCACCACACCCACAGTCATCGAGATGCAAAGTGAAGGAGGCGCCTCAGGTGCCGTTCACGGTGCTCTCCAGACGGGAGCATTAACCACAACATTTACGGCCTCCCAGGGATTATTACTCATGATCCCTAATATGTACAAAATCGCCGGGGAATTGACCTCTACGGTATTTCATGTCTCTGCCCGAACGGTAGCCACCCATGCCCTTTCTATCTTTGGCGATCATTCCGATGTGATGGCCACCCGTTCCACCGGATTTGCCCTGTTGGCATCCAACAGTGTTCAAGAAGTCATGGATTTCGCCCTCATCGCTCAAGCCGCGACGCTGAAAAGCCGAATCCCTTTTCTGCACTTCTTTGATGGGTTCCGCACGTCCCACGAAGTGATGAAGGTTGAACAATTGACGGTTGATGATATGAGGGCTCTTCTGGATGATGATCTTCTCATGGCTCACCGCAAGCGCGGGTTGAATCCAAATGATCCAGTCCTGCGAGGCACCGCCCAAAATCCTGATGCCTTTTTCCAGTCCAGAGAGACGGTGAACCCCTTTTATCTCGCCACTCCGGACATTGTTCAAGACGCCATGGACGCGTTTGCGAAACAAGTCGGTCGCCAGTATCATCTCTTTGACTATGTGGGCGCTCCCGACGCAGAACGAATTATTATTCTTATGGGATCCGGAGCCGAAGCGGTCCACGAAACCGTGGAATACCTTAACGCTAGCGGCGAAAAAGTCGGCGTTCTGAAAGTTCGGCTTTACCGACCTTTTTCTGTTGAACATTTTTTGAAAGCTTTGCCAGCTACCGTGAAAAAAATCGCCGTTCTGGATCGGACCAAAGAACCGGGTGCCGTAGGCGAACCCCTGTACCAAGACGTGGTGACTGCACTGGCGGAAGGTCGCCAGACCGGTTCCAGCCCCTTTGAAGAACAACCTCGTGTAGTGGGAGGGCGATACGGACTCTCATCCAAGGAATTTACCCCGGGTATGATTAAGGGGATCTATGACGAATTGACAAAAGACGAACCCAAGAATCACTTTACCGTTGGTATTCTAGATGATGTCACCCATACCAGCCTGGATTACGATGCCGATTTCAGCACATCGGAAGAAAAGGTGTTTCGAGGAATGTTCTTCGGTCTAGGTGCTGACGGTACGGTTGGAGCCAATAAAAATTCAATCAAGATTATTGGCGGTGAAACGGACAATTATGCCCAGGGGTATTTTGTGTATGATTCCAAAAAGTCCGGGAGTATAACCGTTTCCCACCTCCGGTTCGGGAAAGACATGATCCGATCCACGTATTTAATCCGGAATGCCAATTTCGTAGCTTGCCATAATTTTGAATTTTTAAAGACCATTGATGTCTTGGGGTTTGCTGTTCCCGAAGGAACCTTCCTGCTGAATAGTCCTTACGAAGCGGAAGATGTTTGGGATCACCTGCCCAGGAATGTCCAAAAACAGATTTTGGATAAAAAATTGGCATTCTACAACATCAATGCGTTAAAAGTTGCCAAGGAAACGGGAATGGGGGTGCGGATCAACACCATCATGCAGACCTGTTTCTTTGCCATATCGGGTATTCTCCCCCGAGATGAAGCCATCGACAAGATTAAAGAAGCGATTAAAAAGACCTACGGCCAAAAAGGCGAAGAGGTTGTTCGCAAAAACTTCAACGCCGTAGATCAAACGCTGGCTCATTTACACCAAGTGACACCGCCGGATATCCTCACAGGCGTGGAATTGAGCGCCTCGCGGATTCCCGATTCTGCATCGGCATTCATCCGCAATGTCACGGCAAAATTAATTGCCGGAAAAGGCGATGAAATCCCCGTCAGCGCTTTCCCGGTAGACGGCACGTATCCCGTGGGAACCACTCAATTTGAAAAACGGAATATTGCCGATGAAATCCCGGTTTGGGATGAGGATATATGTATTCAATGCAACAAATGTGCTTTGGTTTGTCCTCACGCTGTGATCAGACCCAAAGTGTATGAAGAATCGTATCTTAAGGATGCGCCGGACACCTTTAAATTCGTAAAAGCCAAAGGAAAAGAGTATGCGGACACGGAAGTGTACACCCTTCAGGTGGCGGCGGAAGACTGCACCGGCTGCGCCATTTGTGTGGATGTATGCCCCGTGCGAGACAAAACCAATGTGAGTCGCCGGGCCATTAACATGGAGCCCCAATTACCACTTCGGGAACAAGAGCGGGTCAATTGGGACTTTTTCCTCACCCTTCCGGAAATTGATCGTCAACGAATCAAGCAGGAGACCCCTCGTGGTTCCCAGTTGTTGCAACCCTTGTTTGAATTCTCCGGCGCCTGTTCCGGTTGCGGTGAAACACCCTACGTTAAACTGGCCACCCAGTTGTTTGGCGATCGCATGGTGGTGGCCAATGCTACGGGTTGTTCATCCATTTATGGTGGTAACTTGCCGACCACACCGTGGACGAAAAACGGGGCGGGGCGAGGACCATCCTGGTCTAATTCCCTTTTTGAGGACAATGCAGAATTTGGCTTGGGCTTTCGGCTAACGATTGACAAACAAAAAGAATTCGCCGAAGAACTGGTTGAGACGTTGAAAGACGATATTGGTCCAGAATTGGCGGAAGCGATCCTGACAGCAGATCAGTCCAATGAACCGGGGATTTTTGAGCAGCGCCAGCGTGTGGAGGAATTGAATGCGATTTTGGATAAGCTCAGTTCTCCCCAGGCGAAACAACTGCGATCCATTTCTGACAATCTGGTGAAAAAAAGTGTCTGGATCATGGGTGGCGATGGCTGGGCCTACGATATTGGTTTCGGTGGATTGGACCACGTCCTGGCCTCTGGTCGGAACGTAAATATCCTGGTTCTGGATACGGAAGTCTATTCCAACACCGGCGGCCAGGCGTCCAAAGCGACGCCCATCGGAGCTGTGGCCAAATTTGCTTTCTCCGGTAAGCCTTTAGGTAAAAAAGATCTGGGAATGATCGCCATGTCCTACGGGAATGTTTATGTGGCGCGAGTTGCTATGGGTTCCAGCGATGCCCAAACCGTTAGAGCCTTCATGGAGGCGGAAGCCTACGACGGTCCGTCCATTATCATAGCGTACAGCCATTGCATTGCCCACGGAATAAACATGGCCCACGGTCTTCAGCACCAGAAATTGGCAGTGGAAAGCGGTCAGTGGCCACTCTTTCGGTACAATCCCGACCTGAAAAAAGAAGGAAAAAATCCCTTCAAACTGGATTCCAAACCACCGAAAGTGCCCATTACTGAGTATTTGTATCGGGAAAACCGATTTAAGATGCTCACCAAAAGCATGCCGGACCGGGCTAAGGAATTGGCGGCTACAGCCCAGGAATTCGTGGATGAACAATATAAACACTATAAATACCTGGCGGATATGAATCCTACCCAGGCCGAAAAATAGGAGGTCTGTATGAAGTTAAATACCCGTTATTTGGGATTTGACCTGGATTCACCCGTGATTCCATCCGCCTCACCCTTTACCCGGGACATGGATATGGTCCGGCGACTGGAAGATGCGGGCGCTCCCCTCATTATTATGCATTCTCTGTTTGAAGAAGAGATTCTTCATGAAGATGCAGAATTGGAGCACTATCTAACCCACGGAGAGGAAAGCTATTCCGAATCCCTGAGTTATTTTCCTAACCATCCTGAATTCAAGCAGAACTGTGAACTTTATCTAGAACAACTCACGGCCATTAAGAAAGCTGTGTTTGTTCCGGTCGTGGCTAGTCTCAACGGTGTCTCCACCGGAGGCTGGGTGGAAAAAGCCAGTCTTCTTGAAAAAAACGGCGCTGACGCCCTGGAATTAAACATTTACCATGTTCCAACCGATCCCGCCCAAACAGCAGAAGATGTGGAAAACCTGTATGTAGATATCCTCCGGGCCATAAAAGCCAACCTGTCTATCCCCGTGGCAGTAAAACTGGGACCTTACTTCAGTGCTTTGCCCGAGTTTGCTGCGCGCTTGGAGCGAGAAGGGGCTGACGCTTTGGTGCTTTTCAACCGTTTTTATCAACCAGACATTGATCTGGAAACTCTGGAGGTCGTTCCCGGTCTTACCTTGAGTACATCTACGGAAGTCCGTCTTCCCTTGCGATGGATCGCTGTGCTCTCCAGTCAGTGTAAAAAATTGAGTTTGGTCGCCTCCAGTGGTGTACACACCGCTGAAGATGTATTGAAAGTGATCATGGTAGGTGCCGATGTAGCCATGATGACCTCTGCTCTCCTGAAATACGGTCCTGAACATCTCACCAAGGTCCGGAAAGAAATTGTGGAATGGATGGAAGAGCATGAATACGAAAGCATTAGCCAGATGAAGGGCAGTATGTGCCTGGAAACGGTTCTGGATCCGGAAGCTTTCGTCCGGTCCAATTATATGAAAATGCTCAACGATTACGTCTACAATCCGAATGGCTAGCGTCTGATCTTTACCCGGAGCACAGGCCGAAATCACAACGTAACCGAGAGGAAGCCAATCTCAGGTCCGATTGCGGTTATCCTCTTTCTCTTCCTGTTTAGATTTGTTCCTTTGAGGGTGTCGCCCTATGGAAGTAATCTTTTACTAAAATCGATCTCTGTTTTTTGAGTTTTCACCACCGTTAGGCACTAAATCCGGTTAACCTCAATGACATCAAATACGTCAAAGATTACAGTAATTGTCGGCGCCCAATGGGGCGACGAAGGCAAAGGTAAAGTCACCGATTTCTTCGCCGGTGAATCCGATTTTGTGGTGCGGTTTCACGGGGGCAACAATGCCGGCCACACGGTGATTGTCAACGACCGTGAATTCAAGCTTCATCTCATTCCCTCCGGCGTTCTCTATGAAAGACCCTTGTCTGTTATTGGCAACGGCGTGGTGGTGGATCCTCGTGTTCTGCTTCAGGAAATCAACTATTTACAAGATAAGGGTATCACGCCTCGTTTGGCCGTGTCTGACCGGGCCCATGTGATTTTGCCGTATCATATCGTTTTGGACGGGGTCCTCTCGGGACATCAAGGACAGCTTTCCGCTGGCAGTACCCGCCGTGGAATTGCCCCGGTTTACGCCGATAAAATGTATCGCCATGGGATTCGCATGATTGACCTTTTGGAGCCGGAGGTTTTTCGCGAAAAGCTGGAAAAAAGTTATGCATTCAATCGGAGTCTGATTGAAAAAGCTTTGGGTGGAACCCTTGATATTTCCCGGGATGAGATTTATGAGGAATATTTGGATTACGGGCAACGTCTTAAACCGTACATTCAGGATATTTCCTTGCTTCTGGATAAGGCCGTTAAATCCGGGAAATCCATTTTGTTTGAAGGCGCTCAAGGCGTCAGCCTCGATGTGGATCAAGGCATTTATCCCCACACCACGAGTAGCAATACCACCGCCGGACACATTGCCGATGGTGCCGGTCTCACCCTAACCCGAATCGATCGCATTATCGGTGTGGCCAAGGCCTACGTCACCCGGGTAGGTATCAGTCCTTTCCCTACTGAACTTTCAGAAGAGGACGCCAAACAACTCCGTGACAAAGGACAGGAGTTTGGGACAACCACCGGCCGTCCTCGGCGGGTGGGGTGGCTGGACCTGGTGCAACTCCGCCAGGCGGTGCGAGTGAACGGTCTTACAGAGCTGGCCCTCACCAAACTGGACATCCTTTCCGGGTATAAATCCCTGAAGGTCTGTGTAGCCTACAACGTGGATGGACGCACGATTGATGCAATGCCAGCCAGTCTCACGGCGTATCGGCAGGCTAAGCCCATTTATAAAACACTTCCTGGTTGGGGTGACCTGCCGTTAGATGTGGCAGAACAACCCTATGAAAAACTCCCGGAAGCGATGAAACATTACATAACGTATATAGAGGACCAATTGGGGATTCCGGTACGGATGGCGTCGGTGGGTCCCCAGCGCCATGAAACGATCCTGAAATAGTGGTTAGCTTCACAAGATATCATACGTTCTAATCGTCCATGTCGGCGCCGACACCAATTGAAATCATTGATTTTTCTGGCCTGAGCCAGGATCAAATCCAGGCTAGGCTAGCAGAGTTGAACATTCCCCTGACTCCTGACGAAGCGTTGAAAGTTCAGAGGGATATGTTGAAACGCCCCCCCACCCTGACGGAACTGGTCCTCTTTTCCATCGAAGGCTCGGAACATTGTTCCTATAAAAGCAGTCGTCCCCACCTGAAGCAATTTATCACCGATGGACCTCATGTGGTTCTGGGAGCCAAGGAAGACGCGGGCGTGGTCGCAGTGGCTACGGATAATCAGGGTCATCGCTGGTGCGTGGTCATGTCCCATGAATCCCACAACCATCCGTCCCAAATTGTGCCCTATGAAGGTGCGGCTACCGGCGTCGGGGGAAACGTCCGGGATGTGTTGTGTATGGGAGCGGAAGTCATTGCCGTGTCCGATTCCCTGCGCTTTGGCGATGTGAATTCACCCAAAACCCTCTGGATTCATGAAGGCGTTGTAGAAGGAATTGCCGGGTATGGCAATCCTTTAGGGATTCCCAACATAGGAGGCGATCTATACTATGATTCAGGGTATAATGACAATTGTCTGGTGACCGTGGTGACGTTGGGCATTGTCCGGGAAGATCAGATTATTCATTCCTATGCGCCGGAAGGAGCGGATGGGTGCGATTTAATTCTGGTGGGCAAGCCTACCGATAACAGCGGATTCGGCGGCGCCAGTTTCGCTTCTCTGGAATTGGAAGAGGAAAAAAAGGAGCAAAATAAAGGGGCGGTTCAGGAACCCAATGCCTTCCTGGAGCGGCACCTGGTAAAAGCCACGGAAGCGTTGTTCAAATTTCTCCAGGAACAGGGCCGTTGTCAGGATGTGGGCTTTAAGGACCTGGGCGCCGGAGGTATCGCCTGCGCCAGCGTAGAACTGGCGGATGCTGCCGGGATGGGCGCCGCAGTGAACTTAGACCTGGTTCATCGGGCCATGGATCAACTCCATCCGTCTGTGTTGCTGTGTGCCGAAACCCAGGAGCGTTTCATGTGGGTATCACCGCCGGACCTGACAGAAACAATTCTGAATCACTATAATTCCGTCTTTGATTTGCCCGGCGTATCCAACGGAGCGGAAGCTCGGGTCGTCGGTCGCATCACCGCGGATCCCCAGTATAAGGTTTTCCAGGGAACAACAACGTTGGTAGATTCCCCAGCGGAGGAGGTGACCCGTGGTTTTCTCTATCACCGGCCGCAGGAAATCATCACACGCACGTTGCCCGAGCCGAATATTCCGGCCGATCTTGATTTCAATGACGTTTTGCTTAAACTTTTGTCCCATGAAAACATTGCCTCTCGAAAACCGGTTTTTGAAACCTATGACAAACAGGTTCAGGGACGAACTGTCGTAGAGTCGGGGGCGGCAGATGCGGGCGTACTGGCCCCGTTTAACAGTGATGAGTTTCCTGAGGAAATCTGGACAGTGGGTCTTGCCCTGTCCACCGACCACAATCCTCGCTATGGAAAAATTGATCCGTATTGGTGCGCCGTAAACGCGGTGGCTGAAGCTATTCGGAATGTGGCGGCGGTGGGCGCCCTCCCTCAGGCCATTTCTGACTGTCTGTGTTTTGGCAATCCCGAGAAACCAGAACAAATGGGAGATTTTGCCGCGGCGGCAAAAGGCGTTGCCGATGCCTGTAAGGCTTACCAGCTCCCGGATTATGAAGGAGCTCCACTACCGATTATTGCCGGAAATGTGAGTTTTTATAATGAGTCCAAAGGAAAAGCCATTCCTGCTTCACCGATCATTAGTTGCCTGGGGGTACTTGACGACGTGAACCGGGCTATGACACTTGGATTCAAAACAACCGATTCGGCCCTGCTCCTTATCGGCGATCGGAA
>CAZHTM010000009.1:39673-69214 GCA_964535735.1 uncultured bacterium | reverse complement strand
TGACACTTGGATTCAAAACAACCGATTCGGCCCTGCTCCTTATCGGCGATCGGAAAGATGAATGTGGCGGCAGCGCATTTTACAGTCTGTTCGACGCCCTGGGTTCGCAACTCCCACGACCGGATATGGATGAATTAAACCGACAGGTTCAAGGACTCCACGCTGTGATTCATTCCGGGTGGGTTCGGGCCTGTCACGATATCAGTGATGGAGGATTGGCTGTGGCTCTTGCGGAAATGAGCTTTCCTCGGGAAATTGGATGTGCCGTCCAAATTCCCGGTGAACGGCCTCTGTCTGTACTCCTGTTCTCTGAAACCGGAGGGTTTATTCTGGAGGTGGCCCAAGACCACGTCGCAGAAGTTCGAAAAGAATTCAAGAAATATCATATACAAGCAGTGGAGATAGGGAATACCACAAATCGGGGAGAGCTGGAAATAAATGACGTTGTTAGGCTTCCAGTTGCCAAAGCCAAGGAAGCCTGGAGCGAAGGGCTGCGGAAAAAATTGTAAGCAGTTCCTTATTCTGAGGAGTCCCAATAGCTATCGGGACGACGCAGAATCTCAAACAACAACCTTTCTCAAAACAAACGCTTGAGATTCTTCCCCCGACAAGCCGGGGTCAGAATGACAATGCATCCTTCTAGGCTGATCACCGGATATTTCTACGATTCCGCATTGAAGCCCCTACCCTTTCGGCGGGAATGTTGCCAGTGAATTTTACCTTAATTCACCACCGGCAGGAATGAGTTTTCCGAATACAATTGGATGCCAGGTCACGGTTCCGGGCAAATGGCGAACCGATTAAAGATTGTTTACGGAAAAATGGTTGTCTGACCGAAAAGCGCCAAAGTACATTTCGTTAGTTTTTTAAAAAGAATTATGCTGTTACGGAGAAGCGAAAATGATATTTAGAATTTCAAACATTTGTAAGATAAAGAGAAGTGTAAACGGATGTTCCGACGGGGCGTGGATTAATTCATACACATTGATTCTAAATAACACGAATTATGTTGGTGAAATAATTCGGTATAATTATTAGTTAGCTGGATAGATACATGATTAACACAATGAAAATTATCTTTGGAATGATTCCTAAAAAGGGTTTGACCTTTGTGATCATGCTATTTGTCGGCTTCCTAGGAGAAAGAGCTCTCTCTACTTATTTCTATGACGAATCATTCCTTGAGGTCGCTAAGCTGTGGAGAGCAGTCTTTGTATCGGGTGGGATCATCCTTGCTTACTTCATAATTGCTTTTATCTACCAGTCACTACGTTATTCATCTGCATTGGCACAAAAGTCACCTGAAGAAATCAGAGATATTATCTCTCCTGAAAGGAGGAAAAAGAAGCTTTCATATCGTTTTGAACTACAAACTCTTTCAAACGAAATAGCCGAAATCACTGTTTATGTACAGCGTCGCTGGCTTCCTAACGATGCGCGCCCTACAGTTGAAGAGTTTTTGGATTCACTCGAATACACCGATCCAAGATGCTCCCAATGTCACAGCG
Organism: uncultured bacterium; assembly: GCA_964535735.1. Taxonomy (GTDB): domain Bacteria; phylum Fidelibacterota; class Marinisomatia; order Marinisomatales; family J089; genus J089. The sequence goes on along the minus strand of CAZHTM010000009.1, from coordinate 67,706 downwards.
ATTTTCGCACCAATTATAGTGGTGTTACATCTTACGAATGCCCTCTTCCATCCTGTAAAAATAAACAGCGTATTTACAAGAATGATATGTTTCACATGACACAGAACGCAAAGGCACAGTTCGCAGGGAGTGTACGTAGAGATTTTGATCACTATTGGGATGTTTATGTTTCGACATATCTCGAATTAACAGGTGGAAAACCTGAGGAATATCAAGACACATATTGATCTACTAGCCAACAAGCGCCTGCTGCTGACAGGGCGTACTGGTTTGGTACCGCTAAACGCGGTTTGGATGATGAGTCGATTCTTGGATACCAGCAACAGAAGCGCAACTCCGTTATGTGGAGGTAATTAAATGAAGTTCTTCCTGAAGATGAAAGCATGGCAGTTATTTCTTCTTCTTATGATACCGGTATTTCTACCGTACGTTGCTATCATAACCACAGGAGACGCAAGTGTTGCTATCAGGACTATGCCTATATTCATAAGAATCGCCATTGTCTTAACTATTGGTTGGTTCTGGACGTTAGGATTTGAACTCAATAAGAAGATAGATGAGAAAATGACACCTTCGTCAGGATTCTTCAACTTCGCTATGGCTTACGTAGTAATCTATGTATTAGTGTTTCTCGCATCCATTTCTCTGATCAGCCAAGGGAGGGGTGGTTCCACAATCTTTGTCCTAATCATTTCCTTCCACTTGTTCGCCATGGTCTGTATGTTTTATGGATTATACTTTGTGTCCAAGAATCTAGATATGGCCCAGAAGAAGCGCGTTGTGGAGTTCTCAAGCTATATAGGTCCCTTCTTATTGCTCAGTTTCTACCCCATCGGATTGTGGATTATTCAGCCCAAGGTCAACAGGATTTTTAGAGTGCAAAGTGATCACCAAAGGTCAATTGAATGCCCGAATTGTGCTGCAGTAAATGTAGTAGATGCGAATTTTTGTACAGAATGCGGGATACAACTCTGAAAAATATAGACTCGCATTTGACAAGTGATATTAAAGTTTCCAATAATAATGGAGTTACAAATTATAAATGACAAAAAACTTCCGTGGCAGATGGTAGGCTTTGCCATCAATGTTTCTGTCCGCCACATAACACGCAGTCAACAGGAGGTGACATAGCTGTAGCGTGAATTCTGTGTTTGGAAGTTTAGCAATCGTAAATTTGAAGAGAGAAAGTCCTGTAGCGACCCCGATAAATTGGGGCACGCCGGTTACTTTTTCCGTTATGGCGAATTTATTATGGAGACGAAAAATGACCAGAGAGACAAGAATGTAGAGAAGCATTTAGTCCGCTATTGGAGTGTCACAGCTATTCCTATTGACTAAGTGGTATCAGAAATATGTGCATATAAAAGCCAGTATTGGTTAAACCCTGAAGAATGGGATCAATCAAAAGCCAACGGAATCGCAATCGAATTGGACATAGTTCGCAAAAAATATAGAAGCATGCTCAAGTGAAAATAAATGGATAGCAAACAAGCCAAAAATCTTTCTAGAAAAATTGAAGAAATTCAGTCTGTTATGGTTGCCTATGTAACTGGCGGAAGAACAGATGACCAACCCCAATATTATCGAAATTTATATGCCGATGTTTATTTTGAGCTAGAAGAAGCTGGCTACGAAAACCCTAATCCTCATAAATCATTAGAAATCTTTTGGTCATTTTGTTCATTACGAAAATTGGGCAAATGGGCAGAGAGAAGAGCTTATGTTGATGAGATTTATGCGGACATTCTCCTAGATTTAAAAAGAAAACAAAGGAATCAACCAGACCCAAGAAATTGGAAAAACACAAATGAAGTCTTAACCGATGAGCTGTCCCCAGTCCGCAAGCAATGGTTAAAGGCAAAAAATTTTATTTATAACTCAATACCTGATTATGAAAATTCAATCAAAGAGTCTATTAATTCTATCGAATCAACTTTGAAAATACTATTAGACCGCCCCTCAGATACTCTAGGCAAGCTAATCAAGAACGTCCCCCTTGATACAGATATTTCTAAGCTGATTAGCAAGGCTTATGGTCTTACTAGCAATAAAGATTTTGTTCGCCATGGGGGGACGGAAAATCAAGATATTGGCAAATCGGAAGCAGAATTTTTTCTAGAATTTGCTGCAATTTCAATCAACTACCTCAAGGAAGCAATTAAGGGCAGCAAGCCATAACAATGCGCTGCTACAGACGCCAGTAGCGGTTAGCGTAAAAAGTATGTTTGGAGTACGAAATGATGTTTAGAGTAAAACAAAGGGAAGTCGAGAGCGTTGCAGAGCTTGACCGTTATATATGCTAAAAAAGAAGAAGAATGAAATATGAATAAGGTATTTTTTGATAAAAATTTGCCCGTATTAAGAACCTGCGCGTCCTGTGCTGGTGAAAAGAAGAACAGGGGATAAAATAAAATGGATGGAAAGTCTTTGAATATTGCGGCAGAAAAACTGAACAAGCTAAAAGAAATAATTCCCGAAGCCTTTACGGAAAATAAGATTGACTGGGAAAAGCTGAAAGCCGCTCTTGGCGAGGAAATAGAATTTAAGAACGAACGCTATGTTTTAAACTGGGCGGGGAAGTCGGACGCTTTCCGGATTCTGCAAGCGCCCACAACCGCGACGCTGGTTCCGGATAGAGATGAATCGGTTAATTTTGATGCCACGGAAAACATTTTTATTGAGGGCGAGAACCTGGAGGTTTTGAAAGTCCTGCAAAAAGCCTATTTCGGCAAAATCAAGATGATATACATTGACCCGCCGTATAATACGGGCAATGACAAATTTATCTATCCTGATAAATTTTCCGAAAGCCGTGAAGAGTATCTAAGCAGAATCGGCGATAAAGACGAAAGCGGTTATTTAACCCGTGAAGGCCTGTTCCGCAAAAACAGCAAAGACAGCGGACATTATCACAGTAACTGGCTTTCCATGATGTATCCGCGGTTGTTTCTGGCTCGGAATTTATTACGTGATGACGGGGTAATTTTTGTTAGTATTGATGATAATGAAGTTTACAATCTACGGCTTTTAATGAATGAGGTGTTTGGGGAAGAAAATTGCATCGGAGAACTAATATGGAAAAGTAGACAAAATAAGGATAATCGTAACATATCAGGTTTGTCAATTGATCATGAATATGTTCTAACTTACTCAAAATCAAATAATGAACGCAGATTAAAAGGTGCTGAAAGAAAAATAGAGCAATACTCAAACCCTGATAATGATGAACGTGGTAAATGGGTAAGCGGTAACATGGTTGGTTTATTGCCTGAGCACCAAAGACCAAATTGCCACTATGACCTTATTAATCCAGAAACTGGAATAAATTATGGCAAACCTAAAATGGGATGGCGATACGATAAAAAAACAATGGCCAAACTTATCGCCGAAAAAAGAATACTTTGGCCTAAAAATAAGGATGGACGACCACGTAGAAAAGTCTTTCTTAGTGATGTAAGTTCTGAATTACCGAATTATACTTCGATTATTGGCGAAAAGATTTATACGAGAAACGGAACCAAAGAAATTGATGAATTGTTTAAAGCAAAATATTTTGATTTTCCAAAGCCATCTGCACTTATTTCAGAGCTTACAAAACAAGTTTGTTTTGGTTTAGACTCCGATATTATCCTCGATTTTTTTTCAGGCTCGGCCACAACCGCCCATGCCGTTCTTGAGCTAAATAAAAAAGACGGTGGCAACCGCAAATTCATCTGTGTTCAGCTTCCTGAAAAATGCGACGAAAAATCAGAAGCCTACAAAGCCGGATACAAAACCATTGCCGAAATTGGCAAAGAGCGTATTCGCCGGGTAATCAGGAAAATCATGGAAGAACAGGAAGGTAAACTTGATTTGGACGGTACCAACGGCAAGCAGGATTTAGGTTTCAAGGTTTTTAAATTACAGGATTCCAACTTCAAAATCTGGCGAACTCAAATAGAAAACGAGGAACAGCTCCTTGAGCAATTGCAACAACATCTTGAGCCCTTGGACGAGAACATAAAAACGGAAGATGTGCTTTTCGAGCTGCTTTTAAAATCCGGCGTTCCGCTTACTGCAAAAATTGAAGAGAAAGCCGGTTTTTATCTTGTTAATGATAGTGAAATTGCCTTGATTCTTGAAAGGGTTGATAAGAAAATTATTAAAACGGTTATAGAGGTAAAGCCTCAAAAGGTAATTACTATCGACCGGTTATTTAATAAAAATGACCAGTTAAAAACCAATACGGCGTTGCAGATGAAGGATGCGGGGATTGAGTTTAAGGTGGTGTAGAGATGAAACCATTTGTTCCACATGAGTTACCACCTGAAAATATAAACTGGAAAAAGCTGGTGTCTTTAATCGGTAAGGCAAATGCCGCTATTGCCCGGTATGACGGACTTTTGCAGAGTTTAATCAATCCGGGCGTGCTGCTCTCTCCTCTTACCACGAATGAGGCGGTTTTATCCTCACGAATTGAAGGTACTCAAGCCTCATTGGGAGATGTTCTCGAACATGATGCCGGTCTTGATACCGGAAAATCCGCTTCCATTAACGAAGATATCAAAGAAATCGGTAATTACCGCAAAGTTTTAAGAATTGCCGAAAATGAACTGAAAAACCGTCCTATCAGTCTTAATCTTATAAAAAGCCTTCATAAAGTTCTGCTTGACAGTGTTAGGGGAAGAAATATGGAGCCGGGACAATTTAGAAAAGAGCAGAACTGGATAGGAAAAAGAGGTACACCGATTGAAAATGCCCGTTTTGTGCCGCCGAATCCGATGATTTTGCAGGAACATCTGGAAAAGTGGGAGAAATTTCTGTTACGAGACAATTTCGATGACCCGTTGGTACAACTTGCGATTATTCACGCTCAGTTTGAGATATTGCATCCTTTTCGGGACGGCAACGGGCGAATTGGCAGACTTCTTATCCCGCTTTTTCTTTATATGAAAAAATGCCTTAACAGTCCCATGTTTTATTTAAGCGAATATCTGGAAACACACCGGGACGAGTACTACGATGGTCTTTTGGCTATTACCTCGGAAAATAATTGGCATGGTTGGGTAGAATTTTTTCTACAAGCTATTATAATACAATCAGATATAAACATCTCAAAAGCAAGGAACATTCTGGGGCTATATGAAAAATTAAAGGATAATTTTATTGATATTACACATTCGCAATACGCCGTTCCGGCTTTGGATACCTTCTTCAAAGCACCGATTATCAACACGGTGGATTTTTATCAGCTTTCCGGAATATCCAATAGAATGACCGCAAACAATTTGCTGAAAAAGCTAGTGGATTCTCAATCTATTATTTTACTAAGGCGGGGACAGGGACGGCAACCTTCTGTTTATGCTATGCCAAATCTTATAAATATAGCCGAGGGCAGAAAGGTTTTATAATTTTGCGTTTTATGAAATATACACAAACCACCTTGCGTAAATTAAATTCAACATCACTTTACGCAAACACCTTTGTGGTTGACAGGCTTTACGCTAATTTTAGCGAAGGACAAGGTGTCAGATGAAACTCCATTTTGACCCAAATCAGCAATTTCAACACGATGCAATAAACTCTATTGTCGATATATTTGAAGGACAGCCGTTAAATCAAGGCGATTTCAGTTTTTCAATAACTACCGAAAGCTATATGTTTCAGGATGGAGGTGTCGGCAACCGGTTGTCAATAACAGAGGAACAGATTTTAAGAAATGTTCAGGAAATTCAGAAGAAAAACGGAATATCTGTTTCCGGAAAACTGGACGGAATGAATTTTTCCGTTGAAATGGAGACCGGCACCGGAAAAACTTATGTTTATCTTCGCACCATTTATGAACTGAACAAAAAATACGGCTTCAAGAAATTCGTAATTGTTGTTCCCTCAATTGCCATTCGCGAAGGTGTGCTGAAAAACCTTGAAATTACATTTGAGCATTTTCAGAACCTTTACGATAAAACACCTGTGAATTTTGATGTTTACGATTCTAAGCGGGTTTCCAATCTGAGAAATTTTGCCATAAACAATAATATTCAGATACTTGTCATCAATATCGATTCATTCGCTAAAGATGAAAATATCATCAACAAACCTAATGATAAACTGACCGGCAAAAGGCCAATAGAATTTATTCAGGCAACAGCTCCCATAGTCATTGTTGATGAACCCCAGAACATGGAAACGGATATCAGGAAAAAAGCGGTTGAAAATCTGTATCCCCTCTGTACTCTCCGTTATTCCGCAACCCACACAAACCGCTATAACATGGTTTACAGCCTTGACCCGGTAAAAGCATACGACCTGGGACTGGTAAAACAGATTGAAGTGGATTCCATTGTTACGGAAAACGACTTTAATGAAGCATATCTTTGCCTTGAAAAAGTAACCTCGACTAAAACACGCACATCGGCAAAAATCAAAATAGATATTAATACCCCGGACGGCGTTAAAAGAAAATCCGTTACCGTAAAGGTCGGCGATGACTTATACGATTTATCCAATAAAAGAGAAATTTATAAAAGCGGTTATATTATCAATGGTATTGATGTCTCCGAAAACTTAATTGAGCTCTCCAGGGGCGATACTGTTTTTGTAGGTGATACTTTCGGCGGGTTTTCAGATGAAGTTATGAAAGTTCAAATCCGAAAAACAATTGAAGAGCATTTCCTAAAAGAAAGAAAACTGAAATCCAAAGGCATAAAAGTTCTTTCACTTTTCTTCATAGACCGTGTCGCTAATTACAGGGATTATGACACTGACGGTAACCCGATAAAAGGCAAATTCGCCAAATGGTTTGAAAAAATATATAAAGAGGTTTCCTCAAAATCTATTTATAATGGTTTGATTCCTTTTGAAGCCGAAGAAGTTCATAACGGCTATTTTTCCGCTGATAAAAAAGGTAAATGGAAAGATACAAAAGGAAATACCCAGGCCGATGACGACACCTTTAAGCTGATAATGAAAAACAAAGAAAAACTTTTGGACATTAATGAACCATTACGATTCATTTTCACCCATTCCGCTTTACGTGAAGGTTGGGATAATCCAAATGTATTTCAGATATGCACTTTAAACGAAACACAATCAGAACTTAAAAAGAGACAGGAAATTGGCAGAGGTCTAAGGCTCTCCGTCAATCAGGAAGGAATACGCATACAAGATACCAATATTAACAGATTAACGGTTGTCGCCAACGAATCGTATGAAGATTTTGCAAAACAACTACAGTCTGAAATCGAAAATGATTGCGGTGTCTCTTTTAAAGGTAGAATAAAAAACAAACAAAAACGTGCAACGGTCAAGTATCGAAAAGGTTTTGAACTGGATGAAAAATTCAAGGAAATTTGGGACAAAATTAAATTTCAGACCACATACCGTGTAGAATACAATACCGCCGAATTGATAAAAAAAGCCGCAAATGCGGTTAACCAAATGCCTTCCATTAGAAAAGCGGTCATTAAAACAGTTAAAACAGCCCTGGGATTTAATGAATCCGGTATTGAACTGGAGCTGAAGGCTTCTTATGCTACATCTCTCGACGGTATTTTTAAAATACCGGATGTACTTTCATATATACAGGAAAGAACTGGGCTTACCCGCTCTACAATTCTGGAAATTCTCAAAGAATCGAAAAGAATTAGGGATGTTTTAATTAATCCGCAATTTTTCCTGGATAATTCGGTTATAGCAATTAAAGAAGTCCTTACCGAATTAATGATAGAAGGCATTAAATACGAAAAGATAGGCTCTGAAGAATATGAAATGAGGTTGTTTGAGAATTATGAGATTCACATCAATGACCTGACGTTTACAATCAATAAAAAAGATAAAACCATTTATAGTAATCTTGTTCCGCTTGATTCAAATGTTGAATATGATTTTGCCAAAGATTGCGAAAGCAGGGACGATATAGAGTTTTATTTCAAACTTCCATTCTGGTTTAAAATTAAAACACCCATAGGAAATTATAATCCCGATTGGGCTTTAATAAAAAAGAACGAAGAAACGGTTTACTTTGTCGCCGAAACCAAGTCGGCAGGGCAGGAATTAAAGACAAGCGAAAAAATAAAGATAAAATGCGGGCATGCTCATTTTAAAGAATTTGAAGATGTTGAATACAGGCCGGTTGCTACGGTGGGAGACTTGGATTGAGAAACGCTTCCGCGCATCCTGTACTACAGCGGTAGAATCTCTTAGATGAGAGATACAATGAAAAAGCGCGCCCATATCCACCTGACCGCTATTTAGCTCTTGCCTGTGCTGAAGCTACGGCAGGCTTGGGCGCCCCATATCCGGAAGTTGAGCCTGACCGTTTAATAATAAATCCATTAAAGGAGGATTTAAAATGGCTGTAAAACATAAACCAACAGGGATAGTACACAAAGGAACAAAGGTGGGTAATACCGGATGTGGTATTGATACCAAAAAGAACTCTGAACATTGGGTTTCAACATCGAAGAGAATTACTTGCGATAAAAACGGGTGTAAAAATTAGTATGGTTTAATCCGCTCAGATCGTGCCTGTTACGCGAGACATTCTTGGCAAAATCGTCGCGTAGCAACCAGCCAGGTCTGATTCCGTTCGCCACGTCAATGAACGTATGGAAACAGGGAATTCCCATTTCCTTTCGGCGCCGCCAAACGGTTTTTTGCTTTTAACCCTTTCCTGATTGTAATCAGGTATTTCTACGATTCCGCATTGAAGCCTCTACCCTTTCGGAGGTAATATCGCCCGTGAACTTCGCACCATTTTCACCGATTGATTTCAGGGCTGGTCCCCGCTCCTTGCCCCCTGTATGACCCGCCCTGAATCGACGTTTGATTATAAATCCGCCGGTGTAAATATCGACGCCGGGAACGAGGCTGTAGAACGAATAAAACATCATGTCCGCGCCACCTTTGGTCCGGAAGTTCTCACCGGATTGGGCAGTTTCGGTTCCCTTTTTGATCTGAAACCTGTTTTTGAAGCTTATCGACACCCGGTTTTGGTTCAAAGCATCGACGGCGTGGGCACCAAAATCATGATCGCCACCATGATGGATCGCTATGACACCATTGGAATGGATCTGGTCGCCGCCTGTTGTAATGACATTGCGGTGCTGGGTGCCCGACCTCTTACGTTTTTGGATTACATTGCCAACGACTCCCTGGATCCGGCGATAGTTGAAATTATGGTTAAGGGGATGGCGGAAGCCTGTGCGGCGATTGGAGTCGCCCTGGTGGGCGGTGAAACCGCGGAAATGCCCGGAACCTACCGTCCAGGAGAGCATGATTTGGTGGGTATTGTCACCGGAGTAGTGGAAAAAGAAAAAATTCTCACCGGAAGAACCATTAAACCCGGTGATGTGGTCCTGGGGTTGCCGTCCAACGGTCTCCACACCAATGGTTATTCCTTGGCGCGAAAAATCTTTTTTGACGGGGCCGGTCTGTCGGTAGAGGATATACTGCCCAATACGGAAGAAACGGTTGGAGACCTGCTTTTGAAGCCACATATCAATTACGTGCCTCATCTTCGCACCCTGCAGGAATTCGGTCTTTCTTTGAAAGGAGCTGCCCATATCACCGGTGGTGGCTTGATCGAGAATATTCCGCGTGTTTTACCGGAAGGGACCGCCGTCGCATTGCGCCAGGATACCTGGCCGAGGCTACCCATATTTGAGGTGCTACAATCGCTGGGAAAAGTGGATTCCCAGGAGATGTTCCGCACCTTTAACATGGGCATTGGATTGGTCATCATCACCGATGCTGACGCGGAAAAAGACGTGCGCACAGCGCTGGAGTCTTTATCCCCAGTTTATTCTATCGGTGACGTGGTTTCGGGGCACCGTGAGGTAGTCATTCGCGAATGAATCGTCCACGAATTGCGGTCATACAATTCCCAGGATCCAATACGGAGCGGGAGACGGCTATGGCCCTTCGCCGCACCGAGAGCGATCCGGTTATGTTTCTTTGGAATGAATCCTTTGATAAACTCCGCGCCTGTGATGGGTATGTCCTCACCGGTGGATTTTCCTATGAAGACCGTAGCCGCGCCGGAGCGATTGCGGCCCTTGATCCCTTGTTAGGTGTGCTAAAAGAAGAAAGCCTGAAAGGCAAACCCGTCCTGGGAATTTGCAACGGCGCACAGATTCTAGTTGAGTCAGGTCTGGTTCCGGGAGCGGCCGATTTCCGATTGGCAATGGCTCTTACCGATAACAAGCGCGTTCGAAACGGACATGTATTGGGCACAGGATATTACAATGCCTGGACCCATCTATCGCTGGCGACGCCGCCGGCCCGCACCGTATTTACTCGATCCCTGGACACGGGAACGATACTGAACATTCCCCTGGCTCATGCCCAGGGACGATTTGTTATGCCGGAAGCCGTTCTGAATCAATTAAAGGAGAACCAACAAATTGTGTTTCAATATAGTGATTCAGAGGGTCGGGTTTCAGCCGAGTTTCCGGTCAATCCCAACGGATCACTGGAAAATATCGCCGCGGTGTGTAATCCCTCCGGTAATGTTATGGCTATGATGCCGCACCCGGAACGTACGCCTAATGGCGACGGAATATTCCGCTCATTGGGTGATGCGATTCGTTCAGGGGATCCCCACCGCTCGCCCGCAACCTTTATCTGGAATCCCGATTCCGTGACCATCAGTCGGTATCAGGCTCCACTGAACAGCAGGCAACTGATCGTCCGTTTAATTATTACCGACAACGAAGCTCTGTCTGTGGAGTCCGCCCTGAAGCAACGGGGGCTTAACGTACGCCTGAACCGCTTTACACATTGGGAATTGACGGGCAAAAACGACCTTACAGAAGCGCAACTCAGGGATATTTTATCAACGGGAGAACTGGTGAATACCAATAAGGAAGCATTAACCGAATTTCAACCTCTGGAGCATGGGTTTGCCCTGTTGGTTCAACCCCATGAGGATTTTAAAGGGCGTAAAAAACGTGAAACGCTGACAGAGCGGTTTGGTATTCAGGGGCTTGAATCGGTGAAGCGCGGTGTGCTTTGGGTGGTGGAATCATCGACGGAAGATATGAATTTTGTCAGGGAAATAGTGCTGGCTTCGCACATTCTTTTCAATCGTTACTCTCATCGGGCCTTTTCATATGAATAATTCCTATCGTGAAACGATAAAAACAGCTTTGAATCATTGTTTAGTATCCACAAACCTACCTTTTGGTACTCCCACCGTGGGAAAAGTTCGGGACACGTATGATCTGGGAGATACGCTGATTCTGATTACCACCGATCGCCAGAGCGCCTTTGATCGTCTCTTGGCGGCGATACCGTTTAAAGGTCAGGTGCTTAACCTCACTAGCGCGTGGTGGTTTGACCAAACCAAGCACATCATTCCCAATCATGTTCTGGAAATTCCGGATCCGAATGTTACCGTGGCGAGGAAATGTGAGGTATTTCCGATCGAATTTGTCGTCCGGGGCTACATTACGGGATCAACAAACACCTCTTTGTGGACGGTTTACAATCAGGGGCAACGGGAATACTGTGGAATCACATTTCCCGACGGTTTAAAGAAAAACCAGCGTCTGAACACACCGGTATTGACTCCCACCACAAAAGAAAAGGATCATGACCGACCCATAAGTCCCCGGGAGATTGTCGCGGAGGGATGGATGGCCGCAGAGGATTGGGAAAGGGCGTCCCAGTTGGCTTTGGATGTCTTTTCTTTTGGACAGAAGGTGGCGCAGGAACACGGATTGATTTTAGTGGACACCAAGTATGAGTTAGGGCGATCGCCTGATGGTGATATCTGTCTGGTGGATGAATTGCACACACCCGATTCCAGCCGGTACTGGATTGAGGCCAGTTATGCCGAACGATTTCAAAAAGGACAGGAACCGGAAAATATCGATAAGGAATTTCTCCGCCTCTGGTTTGCGGACCATTGTGATCCCTACGGAGATGACCCGCTTCCAGAGGCACCGGAAGAGCTGGTGGTGGAATTGTCGGCCCGGTATATCGACCTGTATGAACGAATTACAGGACAATCCTTTCAGTTTCCGAAAGCGGACATTCCAGTTCACCAGCGGATTGTAAATAATTTGCAATCGATATTGTAATTTGATTGCCGCTCTCAAATGAACTGGAAGGTAATACCGGTAATACCTATATTACCACGGTAATTTGATAGAGGAAATAATGAAAAAAACAGTCAGCTTTAAAATCGAGGACGATTTCTTAGAGGAATTGGAAACTCTTTCACGGGAAGTGCACTTGACGAAGAGTGCTTTAATCAAGCAGTCGTTGAAATTTTATCTGGATAATTATGACGGCATCATTGCCAAGACCCGGGATGAAGATCCGGATAAAAAACTAATTGACCACGAAGATGTGTTAAAGGAATATGGCCTCCTATAAAATAAAATGGGACAGTCGGGCGGTCAAAGACCTGCGAAGCATAGACCGGGCACAAGTCAAAGTCATTCTGAAAAAAATAACTGAATTAGCTGATGATCCTTTTCAGGGTAAACAACTCCGGGGTCAGTTTCATCACTACCGACGGATTCGAATCGGGAATTACCGGGTTATTTATTCAGTTTTGAAAGAGTTCATTACCATTCAAATCCTTCGCGTTGGATCGCGAGGTAAGGTTTACAAACGCAGAACTTAGCGTCGCCGGGTAAAACAGAAATTCGGAAGACGTTGAAAAGGAAGATCTCTTAAACGTGAAAATTGTCATTCTGAGCGAAGCGAAGAATCTCACAACATTTATATTAGTAGCACCTGAGATTTTTCGACGAACTCCAAATGACAGAAAAAAGACACTTTTGGCGAGATCATCATTAAGGATCAAGTTATGAAAGCTGTGATTATTATGGGTTCAACCAGCGATGAAGATCATGCCCAATCCATTATTGCCGGACTGGAAAAGGAAGGTGTTTCCTGGGAAAAATATGTGGCGTCGGCGCACAAGCAACCCCGCGAAGTGCTGAAAATCCTGGAAGCGGCTGACCATCAACAGGACACGGTATTTATCACTATCGCCGGCCGTTCCAATGCCCTTTCCGGTTTTGTGGCCGCCAACACCAAAATGCCAACCCTGGCCTGTCCACCATTCAAGGACAAGTTGGACATGCTGGTGAACATTCATTCCACCCTACAAATGCCAAGTCAAACGCCGGTGCTCACCGTCTTAGATCCTGGGAATTGTGCAATGGCAGTCAAACGCATTTTTGCGCTTCATCACGATGTTTGATTTTACTGATCACCGACTTTTAGCTCTAACCCCCCTGGACGGACGCTATGGCTCCAGACTGGAAAAACTGGCGAACTATTTCTCCGAGCTGGCCCTGATTCGGACGCGAGTCCAGGTGGAGGTGGACTATTTGATTGCCTTGAGTCAGTTAGAAACATTACCGGAATGCCCGCCGCTGGAAGAAAATGCGATTGCTAAACTACGAAAGTGGGCGGCCTCCTTTTCCATCGAGGAAGGCCGGGAAGTCAAAGAATGGGAAGCTCGGACAAACCATGACGTAAAAGCAGTAGAATTGGTGATCGCCCATCAGTTGACAGCCTGGGGATTGGATTCATACCGACCCTGGGTTCATTTTGCCCTTACATCGGAGGATGTGAATAATCTGGCGTACACTTTGAACTGGAAAAACGCTCTCAGGAATGTATGGTTACCCGAACTTAAATCGTTGGAGCAGGCCCTATCATCAAAAGCTCGTGATTACGGAAATATTCCCCTTCTGTCTCTGACTCACGGTCAACCAGCCACGCCCACTACCGTTGGTAAAGAACTGGCTGTGGTTGCGCATCGCCTCCGGCAACAGCAGAAGACATTGACTCAGCATCAATTCACCGGAAAATTTTCCGGCGCCACTGGATCCTGGGCTGCTCATCAAATAGCAGCCCCTCAAGTGGATTGGCCCCGGTTTAGTCGTGCCTTTTTGGAGACCCTGGGACTGGAGCTTAACCCCATCACAACCCAGGTGGAACCGTACGATTCTCTGAGTGAAAGTATGCATGTTCTCATGCGGATTCATTCCATTTTGATTGATTTTTCCCGTGATATGTGGCTCTACATCAGCCGGGGGATATTTGCCCAGAAAAAAGCAGAGGAAGAAGTGGGCTCTTCTACCATGCCCCATAAAATCAATCCCATTGCGTTTGAAAATGCAGAGGGCAATTTGGGTATGTCAAATGCTCTTTTTGCCTTTCTTACGCAACACTTAACTCGCTCCCGTCTCCAGCGGGATCTGTCCGGTAGCACCGTCATCCGGAATCTGTCTACGGCCCTGGGATATAGTTATCTGGGCATCACATCTTTGGCATCGGGAATGGCGCGGGTGGCGGTTGATGAAGGTCGCTGCCGGGAAGAATTGAACCGCCATTGGGAAGTGTTGGCGGAAGCGGTTCAGACCGTACTCAGGAAGACAGGTGACGCGGAGGCTTACGACCGATTGAAAGCTTTTTCCCGGGGCGAAACGCTGGACCGGGAAAAATACATATCCTTTGTTGAAAGCCTGCCCCTGCCCGAGTCTGACCGAAATGCCCTGATCAATCTGACACCGGAGACCTATACCGGATTGGCTCGGAAGCTGGCGGAGGACTGGTAACATGTGCGGTGTGGTGGGTATTGTTTCTCAAAAACGACTTGTGGCAGCTGAATTGTATGATAGCCTGATTCACCTGCAACATCGCGGTCAGGACGCGGCAGGAATTATCACCGCCGATACTCGTTTCCACACCAAAAAAGGAGTGGGCCTGGTTCGGGATATCTTCGATGAGCAAAACATGGCCCGTCTTCAAGGTACGGTAGGATTGGGACATACCCGTTATCCCACCGCCGGAGGTTATGACCGGGAAAACGCCCAACCGGTGTGGACCGGCGTACCCTACGGGATTGCCATGGCGCACAACGGCAACTTGGTGAATTATGCCGAACTGGTGAAAGAGCTCTCAGAGAAAGATCTGCGTCATTTAAACGCCACGGTGGATGTGGAAGTGATTCTGCATGTCTTTGCGGGTGCTCTTGAAAAGCAGAATCATTCGGATACGCCATTTTTTGAAAAAATATGTCAGGCGGTTGATGAAGTCTTTGAGCGCATCAGCGGAGCCTATTCCGTGGTGAGTGTTATTATCGGCAAAGGGATGGTGGTGTTTCGCGATCCCCACGGGATTCGTCCCCTTGCCAAAGGAATGCGGATCAACTCAGACGGCACCAAAGATTATATTTTTTCCAGTGAAACCACCATGTTTTACGCCCTGGGATTTCAGCAGTTTGGTTTTGTCCGTCCTGGAGAGGTGATTTATATCTCACGGGATGGCGCCGTCCAGAGCCGTATTCTTCGGAAAGACCAATTTTCACCCTGTATTTTTGAATATGTGTATTTCTCCCGGCCAGATACCCTGATCAACAATATCAGCGTATATCGTTCCCGCCTGCACATGGGAGAAAACCTGGCCCGGCGCTGGAAAGAGCACTACCCGGATATTGTTCCCGACATTGTGATTCCCGCCCCCTCCACAGCCAATACCGCAGCCTTGTCCGCTGCCCATTATTTAGGGGTCCGGTATTCAGAGGGATTGTATAAAAATCCGTTTATCGGCCGCACCTTCATCATGCCGGGACAGACCCAACGGAAGCGTTCCGTTAAATACAAGCTCGTTCCCCAGGAGTTGGAAATCCGAGACAAAAAAGTGATGATCGTGGATGATAGCATTGTCCGTGGAAATACGAGCCGGGAAATTGTACGCATGGTGCGGGATTTTGGTGCGAAAGAAGTGTATTTTGTTTCCGCCTGCCCGCCAGTGGTATCCCCGTGTTTCTACGGGGTGGATATGCCGTCTCGGAGTGAATTGATCGCCTCTCAAAAGACCGTCGAAGAAATACGGCAATTCATGAATGTGGATATTCTACTTTATCAGGATATTGAGGATCTGAAGGAAGCAGTATTACGGAAAAGTAACCATGCCATTGAATCTCCCTGCATGGCCTGCTTGGATGGACACTATGTCACGGGCGATATTACGGAAGATAAAATGCGAGACCTGGAACATCAACGGAATCAGGATCGGAAAGCATGAAAGTATTGCTGATTGGATCAGGAGCCCGGGAACACGCCATTGCCCGGGCTTGCGCAAAATCACCTCATCTGTCGGAGCTGTTGTGTTATGGCTCCGGGTTGAATCCGGGAATTCAGGAACTCTGTCATGTGTATGTTAAAGGGTCGCTGAGCGATGTGGAAGCTATGGCAGAGTTTGCCCGTAACCAGTCTGTAGACCTGGCCATTGTGGGTCCTGAAGCTCCGTTGGAATTGGGCGTGGCCGATGCCCTCTGGAAATGGGATATTCCCTGTGTGGGTCCCCGGAAAGCAGCGGCCCAACTGGAAACCAGCAAAGGGTTTACCCGGCAGTTAATGCGGGACCACGGAATTGAAGCCTATCCAAAATTCCAGATGTTTACCTCTCTTAAAGGCGTGGATGAATTTCTAGGGGAATTAGGTGATCGATATGTGGTGAAGTTTGATGGTCTCATGGGCGGAAAAGGCGTCAAGGTGGCTGGGGAGCACCTTCATAATCACCAGGAGGCTCGTGATTACTGCCAGTCCATTTTCCAAAATGGCGGCGCTCTGGTGATTGAGGAAAAACTGGAGGGTGAGGAATTTTCGCTCATGAGTTTTTGCGACGGAACCCACCTGCTCCATACAATTCCGGTTCAAGATCATAAGCGGGCATTTGAGGGCGACACCGGCCCCAATACTGGCGGGATGGGGTCTTATACTGATGTTCATGGGACCCTTCCATTTTTAACCGATCAAGACATTCAAGATGCCCAGAAAATAAATCAGGCCATCGCCCGGGCCGTAATGGAGGAAACGGACACTCCCTTTCAAGGCATTTTATATGGTGGGTTTATGGCAATGGCCCAGGGTGTTCGCGTCATCGAATACAATGTGAGATTTGGTGATCCAGAAGCCATGAATGTTTTGGCGTTGATGGAGACGGATTTTCTGGATATGTGTCAAGGGATTGTCACCGGCGAGTTGAATAAACAATCTATATCTTTTTCACCGCTGGCTAGTGTGTGTAAATATGTGGTACCGGAGGGCTACCCTGATAATCCGGTGAGGGGTAAACCCATTGACATATCTTTAGTTACGTCCAGGGACACCCTTTATCTGGCTGCTGTGGATCAGAGTGAAGTGGGCTTGGTGGAAACAGGTTCCCGAACTGCGGCGGTGGTGGGGGTGGCTGAATCCCTGGAAGAGGCAGAACGAATCGCGGAAAAAGAAATAAGAGCGATCAAAGGACCTCTGTTTCACCGGAAAGATATTGGGACCACAGAGTTGATTCAAAAACGGGTGGAACACATGCGGAAATTGAGGATGGGTTGACGAGGTGGGACGGATTTATGTATAAGGGTGTTTAGGTGCTTAGGTGTTCATGTGTTCGAGTTTTTAGATAAAATAGGGACCAGAATAAATTAAATGGCAAAGGTAGAAAAGTTTCAGGATTTGAGGTGCTGGCAAGAATCACGAAATCTGGTGAGGGCGATTTATCACCTTTCAGATAAGGGTTCGTTTGCACAGGATTTTGGCATAAAGGATCAAATCCGACGCGCTGTAGTATCCGTTATGTCCAATATTGCTGAAGGATTTAGCCGTTTTTCAAAAAAAGACTTTATTCATTTTCTTAATTATTCCAGCAGTTCTTTAGCAGAGGTTCAAAGTTTGTTGTATGCCGCATTGGACTTATCCTATATCTCTAACAACGAGTTTCAGGATCAGTTGAAACGTACTGAGAAAGTAAAAGCCCAAATCCTTGCGTTAATAAAATACCTAAACAAGTCGAAAACATACCACCTCAGCGAACCATTCCAAAAACCATGGATTTTGCCTGACTATAAGGAAAATCATGATTTGCAAGAAACATAAAACTTAACCCGACAATTACTTAGAACATGAACACCTCGAACTTTAACACTTCTGTAAAATTAGCGATTCTCGGCTCCACCCGTGGTACAGATCTGGGAGCCATTCTGAAGGCAATCGCGGCGGGGCGACTGGACGCTGCCGTGTCGGTGGTAGCTTCCAACCGGAAATCGGCCTTCATTCTGGAGCGGGCGCGGGAGGCGGGAATTCCCACGGAGTTCGTTTCCGCCCGGAATAAATCGCGGGAAGAATTTGACCGTGAGTTGGACGCCCGTCTGGAACCCTATGCTCCGGACCTAATTCTTCTGATCGGATTTATGCGTATTCTATCCCCCTGGTTTGTGCATCAATGGGAGGGGCGCATCGTGAACGTTCATCCGTCGCTCTTACCCAAGTACGCCGGCGGCATGGACACCAATGTCCATGAGGAGGTGTTGAAAAACCACGAAAAGGAAACCGGATGTACAATCCACCTGGTCACGGAAGACGTGGACGCGGGACCGATTTTGCTGCAAAAACGTTGTTTGGTCTACCCAGACGATACGGCGGAAACGCTTAAATCCCGGGTCCAGCAACTGGAGGGAGAAGCCTTCATCGATATAATTCGCCAGTTTGCTAAAACAGGAAGCTTTACTTAAGTGTTCATGTGTTCGAATATTTAGGTAGGAGCTAGAAAAAGTTAAATGTCAAAAGCAGAAACATTTCAGGGTCTGATGTGCTGGCAAGCGTCACCAAAACAGATAATCCTTACGTTAACAAAATACTTGAACGAGTCGAAACCATACCACGCCAGCGAACCATTCCAATGACCATGGGTTTTGCCTGACGAGAGAAATAAAACAACGAATTATAAAAAAAGAAGAGCGATAAACCATGATTCTCTGGAACATAAACACTTGAACACCTCAACACATTACCACCTTAACACCTAAACACATCCCAACCATGCTAAAAAATCCAACAATCAACACTGAACCCCTTCATATCACCCGGGCGCTTATCTCCGTTTTCGATAAAACCGGGCTGGAACCCTTCGCCCGTATTCTACGGGACTGCGGCGTAGAAATTCTCTCCACCGGCGGCACGGCAAGGGCGTTGCGGGCGGCGGATATTCCCGTGACCGATGTGTCGGAATACACCGGCTTCCCCGAAATCATGGACGGTCGCGTGAAAACGCTGCATCCTTTGGTGGAGGGTGGGATTTTGGGATTGCGGGATCTTCATGCCAAAGAAGCGGAAGACAACGGCATTCTATGGATCGATCTTGTGGTCTGTAATTTATATCCGTTTGGCGAGGTCATCTCTAAGCAGGAGACAATTTTCGCGGAGGCGATGGAAAACATAGATATCGGTGGCCCCACCATGATTCGCAGTGCCGCCAAAAATGTTGGCTGGGTCACCGTTGTGGTGGATCCTACCGATTATGAGGTTGTGGGCCAGACTCTAGCAGACTCCGGTGCGATCGATTATGATTTACGCCGACGATTGTCCGCCAAAGCTTTTCGTCATACGGCAGCGTATGATGCCCTGATCAGCAATTATTTAACCGAAGAGCCCTTCCCTGAGAGGCGCGTCCTCCCGTTGGAACGAACCCTGCCCCTGCGCTACGGGGAAAATCCCCATCAAAAGGCTGCCGTGTACAAGGAATCGGGTTCCACGGCACTTTCGATCCTTGGAGCTACGATCCACCAGGGAAAACAACTTTCCTATAACAATATTATGGATGCGGACGGCGCTTTGGCCTGTCTTCGGGAGTTTGATTCACCTGCTTGTGTGGTTGTGAAACACGCCAACCCCTGCGGTGTGGCGGTGGGGGACGATTTACTGGACGTTTATACTCGCGCGTTCAACGCCGATTCTCTCTCCGCGTTTGGGGGCATCATCGCCCTGAATCGGACCTGTACGGCGGAGGTTGCCGAGGCCATCCGCAAAGTCTTTGTGGAAATCGTCCTGGCGCCGGACTTTGAACCGGAGGCCCTGGCAATTTTATCCCGGAAAAAGAACCTCCGAGTTTTGTCGGTGGGTCCGATTACAGCTCTGGATGAGAGTTTGGAATATCGGAATGTATCCGGCGGATTTCTGGTTCAGGATAAAAACACCCAGACCCTTACAGAGGCTGACCTAACCTGCGTTACTCAAGTTAAACCTCACGACGATGATTTGAACACCATGCGTTTTGCCTGGGCCGTGCTGAAACATGTGAAATCCAATGGTATTCTCCTGGCGAAAGATTTCACAACCGTGGGCATCGGACCGGGACAGGTGAGCCGGGTGGATGCGGTGGAAATTGCTCTGCGGAAGGCGGGTGACCGGACCCAGGGAGCGATCCTGGCCTCCGACGCTTTTTTCCCGTTTCGGGACAGTATCGATAAATTAGCGGGGACCGGAATTCGGGGCGTGATTCAGCCCGGTGGCTCCATTCGTGATCAAGAGGTGATTGACGCTTGTAATGAACAGGGGCTGTTCATGGTATTTACTGGGACGCGATGTTTTAAACATTAAACAAAATCATACACAATTACTTAAGATTCAGCACTCCAACTTTATGCCATCCCACCAGAGGCAGTTCAAAGGGTTCTCCTACTAGCTGGAATCCGTAGCGCTCATAAAATCCAAACGCGACTTTGCGGGCATTGCACCAGAGCAATTCAGCCTGAAGCACATCACGAGCGTAGTCGACAATAACATCTAAAAGGTGAAAGCCATATCCCTGTCTCCGGTGTTCCGAAGAAGTAGCCATTCCTCTCAGGCGGGCAGCGCGGAGGATATCCTTATACGCTTCCGGAAAAACGGTTCCCACGGTGACCACCTCTGAACCTAAAAAGCCGGCAAAATGAGCCGTGTCTTCATCCTGATCCCGATCCCACAGAGTGGTGTCGAAGGGACGACCAGGACGAAGCACCTGATGCCGCAAAGGGCGCACAGTATCCAGACTCACCCGCCGTACAATTAACTTCACGACAGGGGTTCCCGAAGAGGACACAATTCAGGATAATCGGTAATGATGCCGTCCACACCCATATCCAGGAGAGCATCAATAGCCGGGCGAGTGTTCACCGTCCACACATTGACCTTCAGTCTTCGGTCCCGGGCATAACGGATGAACGCCTTGTCCACCAATTCCGCGGTAGGATGAAGGGCGTCGGGATGAAACCAATTGAGGGTCCAGAACCAGTCCATAGTTTCCAGGATAAGCCCGGTAGAAATAGACGGGTCGACCCATTTTACGGCGGTGATTACCAGCGGATTGAAACTGGATACAATCACTGGCTGTCGAATTTTACCTGCTTTAATCATTCGGGCGACTAGCAATCCGGTCTTCAGATCAAAGCCCCTCCAGGATTTAATCTCAATATTTAGCAATGCCGTCTCCGGAAGACGATCGGTTACTTCCAGCAGGGAATATAATCCCGTGGGTGTAAGTTGAGGTCGGGAAAGACCCGTGCGAACCGGTCCTAAATCCGCGAACGTTAATTCGTCGATAAATCCGAATCCGTCCGTTTCTCGTTCCAGGTCAAAGTTATGGGAACAAACCACCTCGCCGTCACGAGTGGCAATCACATCGATTTCTACCCCATCCATTCCGGCATTTAAGGCCGCCTGGTAGGACGGTAGGGTATTTTCCGGCTCACGATGGAGCGCGCCCCGATGTCCTAAAAAGACCGGCGTTGGAAATGCTTTATGAGTTTTCCCTGTGGGCTTCCAGAGGAACCGAACTTTCAACACCCAGCCCAGCCCCAACACCAGAAAAAACACAATCAAATTCATTATTGGGGAACCAAACGCAGGTAATCCATGCCTGCCGAACGGATAGAATCTTCGTCGAATAACGTAATGCGGTACTGTCCCGCCAGATAGAGTTGGGCCTGATCATCGTAGTGAGGGCTTCCCGGAAGTCCCGATTGTCCCGTAGGCAAAATCATGCGGGTTTGATTGAGATCACCGAAGTCCACAATGCGCCGCATGCTGGGTCCCACCACCTGACTGTAGGGATGCATGAGCCGATATTCCCCATTGTTAATAGTGGTAGATGATCCGCCGCTAGGGAAAGGACCGACATTCAGATCAAATAACCAGTCCAGGAGTTTCACCGATCCCATGGGATGAGGATGAGTCGCTGTGTGCACTGCTCCCCATGACCAGGTTCCCGGGACGTCCCCAACCTTGCTTTGGATTTCCTTCAGCGCGTTTCGAAAAGCAGTCGCCAGTACATCTTCTCGGGTTTCCCGGTAGTCGGGCGTCAAAATATTATCGATCCACTGTGAAGAATCGGCCTCCAATGTCCATTGTAGATTCCTCAGGGGAATCATGGGGAGGTCCAGATAAGCGGCGAAGGCTTCTGGGTGAATGGCGTCCAGTTCATCCTTATAGACCTGGATCATGCATTGCCGCAAAAGAGCCTGAAACACCAACGCCGCGGGGGAATCGGAAGCTTCATTTCCATCCCAGGACTGAAGGAGATCCTGGGCCTCCTGCTCAGTTTCGTTCTCCGGTGTGGGTAAAAGCGGAAGAATATTCGGTAGCATCTCCTGGGCATACATCGACACCTGATCGGTTTGAATCACTTTTACATCGGCCACCGTGAGTCCCGTCCGGTCGCCAAACAACGCCTTAATACGGATCGCCCGGCTGGGATCGGCCCAGAGGTTGGAGATGTAGAAAGGATAGGAATCGTCCACCGTTTTGTTGTTGGCGGTGACGATGATTCCCTCAGGTGGATTGAAAAGATAGGGCATTTGATCAAATGGTATGGTTCCCTGCCAGTTGTTTTCCGATCGGGATCCATCCCGTGGTATTAACGACCCTCCGTCTTTTCGAAGCGGAATGCTTACAGCCGGCCGCCATCCGATGTTGCCTGCTGTGTCGGCATAGACAATATTCTGTCCTGGCACACTGAAATGTTTTACCGCTTCGGTGAAATCGTCCCAGTTATGCATTGTCCCGATTTTGAACAAAGCCTCGATTTCATCCGTGACCGCATGGCCGGTCCATGCCATGGACAGAACGGTCTTGCCGTTGTCCACCAGAGGATGAATATCGGAAATTACGGGACCATGGGATGTTTCCCGGATCACAATGGTGGTATCACGACCGTCGGGAAGCGGGATGGTCTCGGAGCGCAGCGTCATGTCGCGCCATTGACCGTCCACTAAATATTGATTTGGATGATCCGGATCGGTGGTCTCGATAAAAAAATCGATATCATCGGCCATGACATTGGTGAACCCCCAGGCACAGGAAGCATTCTGGCCCAGGATCGGTAAAGGTAATCCCGGCAAACAGACACCGCTCACATCAAACCGTCCACCCTTTAAGTGTATTTCATACCATTTTGTGGGTTGAGTAAAACCCAGGTGAGGATCATTAGCTAGAAGCGCCTTACCACTGGAAGTACGGGATCCGGCAATCACCCAATTATTGCTTCCCAGTGCTTTTCCTGACGCCCCCAGAATACCACGAAGTTCATTTTCTGACCGGGTAATGGCCGCAAACACTGAGGAGAGACCCGGTGGCATTAAGCCCGCAATTGTGGGTTGGTCTTTGGAATAAGGAGGTAACAGTTCCGCCAACATTTTAGAGCCATAATTTTCCGCCACCGCACCGAACAAGATTTCTGGTTTCCAAGACTGTTGAAGATCGTGAGCCATAAGTCGGGCCAGGCCGCACACCGTCATTGGGGTCCACATTCGTGGTTGTTTATTGAGAATCTTAAACTCCACGGGCCAATCATCAGCGGAATCGGCGATGTACCGGTTAATCCCGTTGCAGTAAGCTTGAACCAGACGCTTTACATCCGGGTCCATAGCCTCTGCCATTTGCCGGGCGACCTTTGGAATACCCCACGTGCGAAGATAGATGTCACTGTCCAACATATCATCGCCGAATAGTAGAGATAATTCCCCCTCTGTAGCAGCGGAAGCGACCGTCATTTGGAAGAGCCGCTCTCTAGCGATCAAATATCCGGCGGTAAAGAGTAGATCGTCTTCATTCTCCGCGAACACATGGGGAACGCCATATTCGTCAGTGAAGACCTCAACGGAAGCTTTCAGACCTTTGATTTTCAGCACACCGGAGTAGGTGGGAAGCTGGTGGCTAAAGGTGATCCGGAACAAGAGAACCAGGGTCAGAACCAGAATCAGAACAAGAATAAGAATCAAACGGGATTTGGATTTCATGGACATAGGTGAAGCATTCGTTTTTTGAAAAAGAGTGAACCATTAAAGCTCAATTTAGAGTAATTATTCAATCCGACGAAAATGATTTCCAAACCTGCGAAGATGATCGTGCTCGTTGCCTGGCTGTCGAAACCCCCAGACAATCAAGGTTTTGGCACTGATCGTTAGGGTTATCAATGACCTATCCCTTTTTACAGTCATGTTAAGCGAAGTTCTGTTTTAGAAGCCTTGATGGGAAAGGGACGCACTTGGCTAGCCTCTCTTTTGGTAATTCTTATTTCATGGCATGAGTCTGAAGAATGCCTTAGATTCGACTGAATTATTTTTTGCGCCGAGGAAGGCCGTTCAAACCCGTCAGTTCTTTTGAGGGAAACATGTTAAAACGAGTTTTATCGCTCATTGGCCTGGTATCGTTTGTTGTGTTCACCACGCAATGTACGGTGGACAATGATCAATTTACCGGTCCCACCGTTGACCAGGACAAATACCTGATTTACAAAACATTTTCTGCCCGCTCTCAGCAGCTTCTTAGTGGGGGTGACACCACTACGGTCATGCTGGAATTGTTGAATTCATCCAATAAACCGGCAGGGGGAATCGGTGCCACCTTTGATGCTCGTTTGGGTACGATTACAAGCTCAGACACCACCGATACACTCTTTGGTCGTGCCACAGCTTTGTATACTTCAGGAGATGCAGGCATCGACCGAATTTTGGTATCCACTGGAACAAAGGAAGATTCACTGTTTCTTTTAATTGTGGATCGTCTTTCCGTGTTCACGCTCAGCGCCGACACCACCGAATTGATAGCCGACGGGGAATCGCATCTTCAGATCAAAGGTGTGGTTAAAGATCAGACGGGCGCGTTTCAAGAAGGATTAACCCTTTATTTCAGCACCACCGCTGGGACCATCACAACTTCCGGCGTCACTGATGCCAATGGAGAGGTGGTAGCAATACTGACGGCTCCAGCCGATTCTCAGGATGTTACCGCCATCGTGCGCGCCGGACTTCAACCATTGACGGCGGCCCCCCGCCATTTACATTCTTTAAAATCACAGAAGATGTCTATTGCCCGTACTATTTCCGGTCCGGAAGAGGGTACGATACCAGAAAAAAC
This sequence comes from uncultured bacterium, assembly GCA_964535735.1. Taxonomy (GTDB): domain Bacteria; phylum Fidelibacterota; class Marinisomatia; order Marinisomatales; family J089; genus J089. The sequence continues at coordinate 42,528 of CAZHTM010000009.1, read as the reverse complement.
ACCGAAATTAACGACATCCAATGCCATAACTACGTCCGATGACAGTTTGACAATACGCTTCAAAGGGATTACAATTTCCTTACTTCCCGATCGTACGGAGTTGTTGGCATCGGGTGTGGACACCACCAGAATTCTGGTGACTCTCAGTGAAACCAGTACCCATCTTCCTCTTTCCTTTCAGCCCTTTTCGGCTACCACAACCAGAGGAATCCTCACCGGAGATTTTATTACCGATGCCAATGGTCAAGCCTCGCTGCTACTCACCAGCGGAACTGTTTCCGGATTGGCCACCATCACTCTGGCGGTAGGAAATCGCCTGGAAGCCACCACCCAGATTGATTTTATTTCGGCTACACCCACAACCTTTAGTTTATTCACCGATGCCGCCACCATTCTCGCTGATGGCACGTCTCAGAGCACTATAACCGTCACCGTTTTGGATACCTTAGGAAATCCGGTTACGGGAAAAACGGTTATTTTTGCCACCACAGCCGGCGTTTTGAGTCGAACAACGGCTCAGACGAATACCCAAGGAGAAGCCACTATTACGCTCACCAGCGATTTCAGTCAAACCAATCAGGTGGCAACAGTATCCGCTTCCGTGGTGGGCTATCCTAATCTGAATGGATCGCTGGACATCACCTTTATGGGAATTTCTCTCTCTCTGGTAGCGGAACAGTCGGTTTTGGTGGCCAACGGATCCAGCACTGTTCAAATTTCTGCTGTGGTATTTCAAACAGAGACCAATGGAGCTGTGATAGACCGGGATGTAGAATTTTCCACCAGTCTGGGTACCATCACCAGTCCCGCCACTACCAATTCCAGCGGAGTAGCCACAGCAACCCTGACAGCAGGAATTTTTCCCGGAACCGCCACAGTGATTGGCCGGTTTGGTTCGGGGCTTCGAGATACCATTACCGTGGATTTCTTGAATAGCGGTCCCAATTCCATGACTCTGGAAGCCGACGTCATCAGCATTCTGGCTAATGGCACCTCTCAGAGTACATTGACGGCGACAATTCAGGACACCCTGGGTAATCCAGTAGAGGGCGCTTTAGTGATGTTTTCCAGTTCGGAGGGGTTATTGGATCCCACGAGCACCACCACGGATGCTTCAGGTCAGGCCGTGACCCAGTTTACGAGCATCTCCAGCGCCACGGATATTACAGTTACAATTCACAGTACCATCAATGCCGGTCAACAATTGGTGTCCTATGCCAGTATCTATCATCCAGAAGCACGAGTGGTCGGATTGGAAACCAGAGTTAGCCCCCCACTACGGACAGTTGCTCAACTTACGTCGCTTTCCGACAGTCTCCAGATTACTTTGCGGGGTGTAACAGTTCGGGCCAATCCGGTTGATCCAATTTTGGTGGCTAATGGGACAAGCACCACAGAAATTCAAACCAGCGTTTTTGAAACCACTACCAATAATCCTGTGGCCAACAGTGATGTGAATTTTGCCACCACTCTAGGAACCATTACAGGATCTGCCCTGACCAATGCTAGTGGTGTGGCTGTGGCGACACTGACCAGTCCCTATACTCAAGGTACAGCTCAGATTGTAGCGACTTATGGGACGGGACTTCAGGACACTACGACCGTGGAGTTCCTGAGTGGGGCTGCCAATTCTCTGGTTATTGGTGCTTTCACCGAAAGTCTTTTAGCGGATGGCGTGTCCAGCACCACTGTTTTTGCCGATGTGACCGACACCCTGGGGAATCCTCTTCCCAACGTGGTGGTGCAATTTGGCACCGATCAGGGTGAATTGAGCGGTACTCTGGTGGCCACGGATGTTGATGGACGGGCTGCGGTGGATCTTCTTTCGTCCGCTTCTCAATCCGATCTGACCGCTCATGTCTCCTGCCAGGTGCAATCCACCAGTCGATCCGATGGGGAAAGCATTGCCACTAACCGGATACAACCGCGAACCGTTTTCCGATCTATTCTCACTGACACAGTGGCGATTCAATTTCGCGGATTAACTCTATCACTGTCTTCGGAAGATTCACTTTTGGTGGCCAATGGAACGAGCACCTCAACCATTCAGGCATCTCTGTATGAAACATCTACCTTTACACCCGTTACCGATACGGAGATTACCTTTTCCACAACCCGGGGGACCATTACCGGATCAGAAGTCACAGACCCCAGTGGAACCGCCAACGCCACCTTCACCAGTGGATCCGTGGCAGGAATTGCTCAGATTATCGCTCGAACCGGGAACACGATCAACGACACCTTTAACATTGAGCTTCTCACTGGCGGTCCGCAACATCTAACCCTTGGAGTTGATCAAACATCTGTTCTGGCGGATGGGATGTCCACCGTAGAGATAACCGCCACCCTTGCGGACACCTTAGGAAACCCGGTGGTGGGGCGCCCGGTGATCTTTTCCAGTGATTACGGTGTTCTGGAATCGGAAACCGTGGTTTCCGATGCTTCAGGTGTGGCCACAACAACCCTGACCTCTGCAGCTTCTGTTACGGATCTACTCACAACAATTCGGGCGCATATAGAAAATGTTGAGAACATTTCAGATTCGCTGACCGTTACCTTCCGGGGAATTACTATTCAGGTGTCTGCTACCGACACGATTCTCGTCGCCAATGGCGAAGCCAATACCACAATTACGGCGGTGCTCACGGAGACGGAGCACAATGCGTCCGTTGCCAACACGGAGGTTCGGTTTCGGACAAATCTTGGAATCGTCACCGGTTCAACCACGACTGATGAGAATGGTTTGGCCACCGGAACTCTTACGACGGGTATTTTCGCCGGTACGGCTCAGATTGTGGCGGAGGTAGGCAATGCGTTGCAGGATACGACAACCGTACACTTTGTGTCCCACACCC
>CAZHTM010000009.1:0-39573 GCA_964535735.1 uncultured bacterium | reverse complement strand
GAGGTAGGCAATGCGTTGCAGGATACGACAACCGTACACTTTGTGTCCCACACCCCCAGGCAGTTGCGACTAAATCTGGCGGAAAATTCTTTGCTGGCTGACGGAAGCTCTTCCACCGTAATTACGGGAATCGTTGTGGATTCGTTAGATGTACCCGTGGCCAATGTACCGGTGAGTCTTACAATTTCCGCCGGCTCTCTGGAAGCTGGCACTCTCACCACCGATGGCAATGGTGTTTTCACCACCACGCTGGTTTCAGAACCGTCTCAGGTGGACCTTCATGCGCAGGTTAATGCTCTGGTTATCGCAAGTCCGGCCGTGGCAGATTCGGCTGATGTTGAGTTTCGCGGATACCACATGAATCTTACCGCGAATCCAGATGGTATAACAGCTGATGGGCATTCCACCGCCCTCATTGCCATTGAATTGCTGGAAACCACTTCGGGAAATCCGGTGGTGAATAAAGCATATTCACTGTCAACCAACCTTGGATCAATTCCTGCCGGTGGTACGACCGATGAACAGGGACAGGCTTCAGCCGTCCTCACTAGCGGGATGCAGGCCGGGACAGCTCGGGTTTTGATTTCCGCGGGCATTGTTGATTCCGTTGATGTTCAGTTTTACAGCATCAATCCTACATCTGTGACGCTGACAGCCGATGGGTCCATCTTTTTAGGTGACGGCGTGGCAACGTCCGTGTTAACGGCCACGGTTACCGACACTCTGGGGAATCCAGTAGAAGGTATTAGGGTGAATTTCCCCTTAGCGGGAGAATATACCCCCAGTGCCACTGGAATAACCGATGCTCAAGGGCAGGTTCAGAGAGCCTGGAGCCTGGCGACAAGTGTAGATAGCACAGCCTACGCCGTAGCAACCCTTCCGGATTATTCTCTGGCATCAGATACAGTTTCTGTGTTGTTCCAGGGGGTTGTACTTGCTCTTACCGCGTCACCTACATCTGCTTATGCGGACGGATCTTCTTCGGTGGTATTGTCCCTTATGGCACAAGTGGATGGAACCGGGAATCCCATTGTCAATCACAGCTTCAGTCTGTCAACGGATCAGGGAATGATCACTGCTGGTGGTGTAACGGATGCCAATGGAATGGGTACGGGTACATTAACAAATCCAGATGCGGTAACGGGCGTCTTTACTGTCACGGCCACCTTGGGAGAACTGAGTACGGCAACCACCGTGAATTACTTGGCGCTAATTCCCGATTCTTTGATAGCTGAGGCGGATGTCACCAGCCTGTTGGCAGATGGAGAAGCCAGTACTACAGTTACCGCCATAGTCTTTGATCCCAACGGGAATCCTGTGTCGGGACTTCCTCTAGTTTTTGCAACCGACCAAGGAACGATCTGGCCTCTGGATGCCACAACGGATTCGTTGGGGCAGGCAAGCGCCACCCTGACATCGGTTCCTTCTGGTACAGACCTTTCCGCTCAGGTTGTGGTTCAAAGCGCGCTGGATGCATCGATTGCAGATACGGTAACCGTAGCCTACCGGGGAATAACAGTGGATCTCACGGCGGCCAGCCATTATCTGGTAGCCGACGGATTGAGTTCCACGTCCCTAAGTGCCCTGATTACCGAATCGACATCGGGGAATCCGGTATCGGCAAGCACCGTTACCTGGTCCACGACCCTAGGCGTGGTTCCATCCTTTTCCGTCACCTCAGCGCTGGGAATTGCCACCACAACCTTCTTAGCCGGAACTACACCAGGCACAGCGGTCATTACGGCTAATCTCACGTCGGGATTAACCGATACGGTTCATGTTAATTTAGCTCAACCCCATGACAGCACTTTGGTAGTTTCTTGGTATAATCCCGGCGGCAATCCCACCAACGGTACGGAACAACTAACGGTTACGGCAATTTTCGCCGATGCAAATGCCTACCCCATTGACAGTGTGATGGTCAATTTCTCGCTTGATCCAGCCACCATGGGAGTAATTCAATCTCCAGTGATGACGAATGTCAATGGCGTAGCAACTACGTCTCTGATTTATTCCACACAATATGCCGGAGAAGTTCTGCGGATCTGGGCGCGGAGCAATAACATTAGTGGTTATGTGGATGTGACGCTACCGGAGGCTAATTAACGTGGTACGGCGAGTCCCGTGGCTAATTATTGGTATAGCCTGTTGGGGTTTCCTTTATGGACAATTACCGTCGCGTCCCCAACCGGTAAGGGAATGGATGGGAGTTCGCTTTCAAACCTCTTCCGCAGCTTTTTCAAATCTCACATTAAAAAATACCGTAGTTAATGCTGGGTATGAAGTCACATATCCCAAAGGTTACGCCATCGCCTTTTATGGAGGTACCTCCCAAGCCCTGATCCCCTCACGAGATAGTACGGTTACGGATTTGACGGGAGATAAAGCGCTTTATCTGGAAGGGCGACTGGAGCAATCGTTGGGGATTCTCCTTTTTTCAGCGGGCGTCCGGCGTTATACGTTGAATGGTTCAGTCAAAGAATCTCTGGGAGCAATTAGTAATAAATTTACTCATGCGTATACGTTATGGGAGTTCCCCGTATCGGTTGGTCTACGCGAAACCGTGGGACGTACCACCTTGGCATTGGGTGTTTCAAAGACCTATCTTTACGGTAAGGATGTGGTGGAAATCGCCATGCTTAACGGCGGTCAAACCACCAGTTTTGGCTCCCTAAATCAATCCTTTATTGATCAACAGGAGCTACTATATTCGGGAACATTCATGATGGAATTTTCAAAAAATTACACAATACAATTGACGGTGGAAAGCAATGGCAAGGATACGTCACTGTTCCATTTCACATTTTATACACCGGTCAAATCAGGATCCTAAAAAAAGAGGCCGTTCCGAAAAACGGCCTCCTACACGTAACCCTCAAGCTAGATGTCATAGGTGTAACTAAACGATATAAGATACAGTGGTAAATTCGGACCTTAAAAAGGACTTGTCAATCGGGTAAATACCCTAATTTTCGAAAAAATATTTACACCCTATTTATGGATAAAAATTCGCGTATTGTGCGTATTATTTTGGCAGATGATCATGCCATTGTTAGGGACGGGTTACGGGCGTTGCTCACTTCCGAACCGGATTTCCAGGTAGTAGCTCAGGCCGCTAACGGTCAGGAAGCGGTATATCTGGCATACACCTGGAGGCCTGATGTCATGATTATGGATGTCAACATGCCCGAATTGAGTGGAATCGAAGCCGCTCGTAAGATCAAATCGTTCAGCCGGAGCATAAGAATTCTTATGTTATCCATGTATTCCGATCCGGTATACGTAAAACAAGCCCTCAAGGCTGGGGCAACCGGATATTTGATCAAACAATCGGCAGCGGGAACCCTATTAGAAGCGGTCAGGGTTGTGTGTTCAGGTAAAGAATTTATTAGCCCGGAGTTAATCTCAGAACTCAATCGCTCCCAGGAAAAAAATACAACTTTGAGTGTACGGGAAATGGAAATCCTGAAACTCATTGCCAACGGTAAAACCGGTCGGGAAATTGCTCGGGAATTATGTTTAAGCTTTAAAACCGTGGATTCCCATCGTCAACGACTCATGAAAAAATTAGGATTGCACGACATCGCTAGTTTAACGCGTTATGCGGTGAAGCATCATATTCTTTAGATGCAATTATTCCAGGAATACGGCCTTATCCTCTTTTTTGCTGTTTTTAGATGGCCAACAACACTTCTAACAACCCTCTTTCATCAACAAAAATTGATTGCCGGATACAATCCGTATTCTGTTTACGAAATTCTCCAGAAATCCCGAACAATTCATGCGTTAGCCGCCAACACCGGAGTTGTGAATCTGACGATTCCAGTTGCTGCAATAAAGTCAGAGTTGATATCCTGGTGGGCGATTGGTCTATATGTGTTAATCTTTATTGGAGGAATTTTTCTTTATATTAGGGTGGCTACACGATTAAGCCGGGAAGAATTAAAATATCACAAAGCCCAACTTGATCATTTACGGAAGACGGATGAAATTAAATCCAGGGAGCTTGAAATCCAGAAAAAATACCGCAGACTATTTGAATACTCTTTGGATGCTATTTTAGTCTCCGATGCGAGGGGACAAATCTTTGATATGAACAATGCTGCCGAGCATTTGTTCGGATACAAACGGGATGAAATATGTAATATTGACTACCGTGAACTTTTTCCCGTTAGCGAAGAAGTAGAGGCTTTAAATAAGTTGGTTTTACAGAAGGGGCAGGTAACGGATTTTAATATAACCGTGGTTGATCGAACAGGACATATGCGCGAATGTGTTATTTCGGCCACCGTAATGCTGGATGAAGATGGGAATATATCTGGATACCAGGGTATTGTTCGGGATGTTACCCTTCGAAATAAATTGGAAGGTGAATTAAAAATTCTGGTCGAGACCCTGAAGGAACGAGAGCGGGTGCTACGAAAATTGTCGGCAGCCATTTTAAACGCCCAAGAAAATGAACGACGGCGGATCAGTCGTGAACTTCATGATGAGGTTGGTCAAGCCATGACCGCCATTAATCTGAGCCTACAAGTTCTCAGGCGTCAACGGCCGGAGGATAAAGAATTACAGACCAGCATTGATTATTGTCAAAGAATAGCCCAGCATACTGCAACCAAGATTCACAATTTTTCCCGAGAGTTGCGTTCGACCGTATTAGAGGATCATGGATTGCAAGCTGCTTTGGAATCCCTGGCTCGGGAATTTTCACGACGAACGAAAATAAAGGTCGATCTTGATTTTAATATCGGTGATGTTTCTCTACCGGATGAATTACAGTTGAATCTTTTCCGGATTGTTCAGGAGGGACTCAATAACGTGGCCAAACATGCATCTGCCAGCCAGGTTTCCATCGTGGTCCGCGTTGTTAATCAAGAAATTCAACTTAGCCTGAAGGATAATGGGCGTGGGTTTGATCTGTCATCGCTGGATTCAAATCACCCCCTCGGGTTAGGCCTCTTGGGCATGGAAGAACGGATGCTATTATTTGGCGGTCACTTAGAAATCGATTCACAACCAGGCAAAGGAACGGAACTTAAAATTAATATCGCCCTCTGATTTTGGAATCGTAGAAGTCGATCAACCATCTGAACCAGGTGTGTGGAGGGGCATACAGCAGACGCTGATCCGGATCGATAATCAAGCGAACCCGACCGGGATACACAACGTCCTGAGGTTGATCGGTTACCCAAAGCGTGGATTCGGTGGTGTCGGACCGGCTAATCGCTTCAACGGTGACAGGCAGAGATAGCCCAGGCGTTTCCCATGAAAGGGTTAAGCGAGTTTCTCTGCGATGGCGATGAATACGTTTGTTTAACACGGGGAGTTGGGCTGTGAACAGATACGCCTGAAAAAAGGACTCCAGAGATCGGTCGGTTTTGGCCTGAATGGCCGCTATAAAATCTTCAGTGGAAACGCCGTTAAGTCCGGTGTGACGCGGATTGGTGACCAACTCTTTCAACACCGCTTCCACGGTGTCAGTCCCGACTATTTGACCCAACATGTAAAGAACAAAGCCCGCTTTGTAATAGACATCGATAGTATAGCTTTCGCTGGTCGTGGCATTCTGGTGAGGAACAATGGGTTTTCTGTTCATGATACGCCGTCGCGCTTTTTTCTGAAAAAAGGAATGGTATTCCTCCTCCCCGTATTGATCCCGGATAAACATGGCTTCCGCATAAATATCGGTACCCTCATGGAGCCAGAAATCGGCCCAATCGTGTACGGTCATGGAATTTCCGAACCATTCATGACCCATTTCATGGAGCATCAGAAAATCATACCCCAAAGCCGTGTTTTTATAGTGATTCCCATAGGCATTAAGGGTTTGATGCTCCATTCCCCAAAAGGGACTTTCAGCCAATCCGAATTTTTCTTTATAAAAGGGATAATCGCCGAAATGGCGGGAATAAAATTTCAACATGGTTTCCGCCTGGTCCATTAATTTTTCAGCTCCCGCTGTATCTTCTTTTAAAACATAATAGACCAAAGGGACCGGATCGGGCGCTATTCCTGTAACCTCGCGAGAATAGGTGACATAGTCCCCAATGTTGAGGGTGACACCGTATCCGTTGATAGGGTAATGCGTGGTCCAATGCCAGGTTTTCCACCCTGGTGAAGCAGTGGTTACGCTGTCCAGGACGCCGTTACTGGCACACACCAGATCTTCCGGAACAGTGATGTGTAGTCGTACACTATCAGGTTCATCAGAAGGATGGTCTTTGCATGGCCACCAGATTTTAGCTCCTTCTTCCTGGCAAGAAATACCGATCCACGGTTTTTCGGCGCTATCCCGTTTCCAGGTAAATCCGCCACTCCACGGAGGTTTTTCCGCGATGGGCGGCGATCCAGAATAGTAAATAGTAACATTACTGGTCTGATCTGATTCCAGAGAAGAAGGAAGTATGATTTTTACAAAATGGTTTTCATGATGAAAGGGCAATGATGCTCCGCCCATGGTCACTTTGGATACGGTGTAACGATTGATCAGGTTCAGAAGCAAGGTATCCAAGGAGCCGTTTTGGACGGTAAAACCCATCGTGACAAATCCGGAAATAGTTTCTTGCTCCGGGTTTACGGTTAGATTCAATTCATAGGAATGAACATCAAATTGTGATTGGAGCGGCGGTAGGGGGCCGCCGGATGTGGGAAGCTCAGGCTGATGGGCACCCAAAAGACTGGACAGCAAACAGCTGGAAAGAAGCAAAAATTTGAATTGGGGCATGGGTTGGGAAGCGATTAGTTTTGATTCAATTTATATCAATTTAAACCCAGGTTAACCATTCGGAAAAGAGATTCGCAATATGCCCGAGCTTCCAGAAGTTCAAACCGTGGTGAATGTACTGGCGCCCAGACTAGAGGGTAAAACACTGAAATCGATTCACAGATTAGCAGGAAGTCCCTCCCTTTTTAGCGGTCAAACGGAAAAAGAGATCAATCGGTGGATTCAAGGGCAAACAATTCAACAGATCACCAGGAGGGCTAAATACATTGTTTGGCGTCTGGACAAAGGAATGTTGCTGATCCATCTTCGGATGACTGGGCGCTTGGTGTTTACACCGTCCGCTGAAGACAATCCTCGGCACTTTACAGCCCGGTTTCATTTTACAGATGGAAGTGATCTCTGGTTTAAAGATTATCGAAAGTTTGGTCGGATCACATATATATCCGACATTGATGCTTGGGATGCAACGTTAGGACCGGAGCCGCTATCTTCCGAGTTTACCCGTGATTGGTTGCGTCGCGCGCTGCAGAATCGTAATCGACAAATTAAGCCTCTTCTTTTAGATCAAACATTTCTGGCCGGATTGGGAAACATTTATGTGGATGAAGCCCTTTGGGCGGCACGGATTCATCCCCAAACGATAGCGGCTGTAATTGGTCCCCGTAAAGTTGACCATCTTCACCAAGCCATAAGGCGCATTTTGGCTGCCAGTATTGAGGAACAGGGAACCACCATTATTAATTTCTATTTCGGGGAAGGAAAAACGGGAAATTTTAGAAATTATTTGCAGGTATTTGGGCGTGAAAACAAACCATGTAATCGATGTGGAACGGCTATTCAGAAAATCCGGGTAGCCCAGCGTGGAACCCACCTGTGCCCAAAATGTCAGCGGAAACCATAAAATATAAGATAAAAATTATACCCATTAGAAATTAGTGTGTGTGATGATTATCACCATAATTGACGCTGAACTGAAATTGATAAATTCCCTCTTTTGGACGGATCGGAATCATGGTTTCCAAAGTTAACTGCGGTTGACGTTTAAGTCCCGGAAACAATGGAATCCCGGACCCAAATAAAAGGGGATGCGGGGTAAGATATAGATGAGTAAGGTAGGGTGCGAACCGGGTGTAGGTACGTCCCCCGCCGATAATAAAGCATTTTTCTGTATCTAACGCCTTTAAAATTTGTTGGGGGTCGTCGTCTCTATGTACCACGATGCAGGAGCGACCTGTTAAATCAACAGCCAGGGTATCCCAGGTGTGGGAACCTATGATAACCGGGTATCCCAGCGTTTGGGATTTAAACAGCGCCAAATCCCGGGACCATTCAATGACCTCCCGCTCGGTGCGAGCGATAAACCCATCCAAGGTGATGGCGGCAATGGCAATAACGTCCATAAAATGACAGAGGGTCCGCTAAAGAACGAACCCTCTGTTGAGATTACGATTCATGAAGTGAGACTATTTATCCTCTAGGGGTTGACCCTGATCATCTATGGAACCGGCAGCGACGATGATCAGATTGTCCAGATCAATGTACTTTTTAATGGCGTTATTCACCTGGTCCAGGGTCAAAGAATTGATAATCTCCGGATATTCATCCAGATAGGTGATATCCCGACCCCGTTCCGCATTCGTAAGAATTTGACCGGCCAACCCACTGGTAGTAGCCAAACCCACTTTATACGATCCGGTGATGGTGTTTTTCTTTGCGTCCAGTTCCTCAGGTGTGATTCCGTTTTCCACCCATAGTCGGATTTGCTCTTTGATGGCGTCACGGCCTTTTTCCAACAAGCTGGGAGCAAAGGTACCCCAGGCGAACCAATATCCATCGTTACCGAAATCTACTCCTGCCACAGTACTGTACGTGCCATACGTCAATCCCTGCTGATCCCGGACGGTGGACATGAGCCGTGCGGAGAAATTTCCGCCTAGGACATAAACACCAAACATCAACGGGTAATAATCGGGATGATTACGATCAATCCCCACCGCTTGACCCAAATACATGTCTACACTGGTTTTATCCTTGATGGTTACATACTTTTCCTGAGCGTGATTGGGATTGGCCTGGTGGGAGTCTTTCTCAAGCGTCAATGGTGAGGTTTTCCAACCATCGAAGACCCGGGCCACTTCCTTGGAAAATTCATCGGCGTTCACATCGCCAACAGCTGTGATGATTAAACTGCCCAAACCATAATTGGCCTCATGAAAGGCTCGCAATTCATTTGCTGTGGTCTTTTCGACGGCGGCAATAGCGTCTTCTGTGCTCAGTTTATAGTTGGGGTGGTCTTCGGGATAAAGAATTTGAGAAAACGCCGTAGAGGCCTGGTTGCGGGTGCTTTCTTTCGCCCGGCGAAGGGAACCGATCAGCCGTTTTTTTACAGAAGCCAAGTCCTCTTCATTAAAGGCTGGTTCGCGCAACTGTTCCGCCAAAAGAGACAGGACCAGGGGGACATTTTCCTTCAAGCATCGGACGTTAAAATTGACCCGGTAATTTCCACTGCTGAAGCTCAGTTCTGCGCCCACAGACTCCAATTGTTCGCTGATTTCAAATTTAGTTTTAGAACGAGTACCTTGATCCAGCATGGATGCAGTCAAGTCTGCCAGCATGGGATTATCATCCGGACTGAATTCGTCTCCACCCAACAAACTTCCTTTAATGGTTACCACATCCTTGACACCGGAATTCAAGGTGAAGAGTCGCAGTCCGTCAAGTGGAGTTGTTTCTGTAATCTGGGTAGCCAATTTGGCGCCGCTGGTTGCTGCCGGAATATTGGACGTTGCTCCCTCAGACCGCCAGTAATAGGGCTGATGAGCGCTGGAACCCTGTGACTCACTCATTTCCGTTCCCGAACCGTTACTTGTTTCAGGGATGAATATCCCCGTAGTGCTCTGATCATCCACGAGGTACGTTTTTGCCACCCGTTGAACATCGGCAGTGGTTACCTCTTTCATTCGATCCAGGAAGGTAGTGTAATAGGTCCAATCCCCAGAGGCGATTGCTTCATTCAGACTGGAGGCAATAGAATAACTTCCATCCCGGCTGAAGGCTTCGTCTGCACGAATCTGGGCGACGGCCTTGGATACTTCATCTTCGGTCACACCGTTTTCCTGAATATTGGCATATTCATCAAGCACAATTTTTTCCACAGTTTCTGCATCGGTTCCCGGTGTAAGAAAGACGTAAGTAATGAAAAGACCATTATCATGGAAGGGGTGATCGTCTACGTAAACGCTGGTGGCCAGACCTTTGTCAACGATTTTCCGGTAAAATCGGCTGGATTTACCCCCGTTTAGGATCCGGGACAATACCTGCAAAGCATACATATCTTCGTGTAAACCTTCTGGGGTTTTATGGGCAATGCCAATAATGCCCGCTTCACCAGTGCGTTTGATCACCACACGACGGGGACCTTCTTGTTTGGGTTCGGTGGTATACATGACGGGGATTTCATGAGGACTGCGAGGATACTGGCCGAAGTATTTCCGGATCAGTTGAAAAGCGTTTGCTTTTTGAAAATCACCAATGATGGTTACCGTGGCATTGTTGGGCCAGTAAAATGTGTCATAGAATTCCTTTAACCGCTCGGTGGGGACGTTTTCAATATCTGACCGCCACCCGATCGTGGAATGGTGATAAGGGTGAGCTTGGTAAGCGGTGGCCCAGATGAGTTTATCCAAAGCTTGATAGGGGCTGTTTTCCCCCCGCTCAAACTCATTTCTCACGACCGTCATTTCTGGCTGGCGATCTTCATCGCGAATCAGAGCGTTCCGCATGCGGTCGGCTTCAATAGCAATTGCTCGTTCCAGATGTTCGCTGGGAAGAAGTTCAAAATAATTGGTTCGATCCATCCAGGTTGAGGCGTTGATCTGTGCCCCTACATCCTGAAGAACGGTCCAGATAGGTTTGCCATTTTCTTTGTTGAAATTCTTCGATCCTTTAAACATCATGTGCTCCAGAATATGGGTGGAGCCGGTGTAACCGACCGCCTCGTTACGCGATCCCACATGATAGGTGACCATAAAGGTAACGACCGGGGCGGAATGATCTTCCATGAGCAAAACGGAAAGATCATTAGATTTTAAACGATATTCATCAATTCCGCCGGAAGATTTCACAAATTCAAAGGCGTTTTCAGCCGGGCCTGTTTCATTTACTGTATTCATAATTCCTTTATCCTTTACTGTACAGGCCGAAACCAAAAAAAGTACGGCCCACATAATCGAGGAGAAGTGTTTCATGGGTTTTTCCTTGGTGATTTGTCCTTGAATCAAGAGAATTAAGTTACTTCGATTCGTCCTTCTCAAACACGGAATTTTCATCTCGGTTCCAGGGAATCCAATTAGGGGCATTCCCAATCAATCGGACGGATGCTGGGAAAGGTATTCCGGGAGGCCGGGTTCCATGTGGTCCAAAGTTTCCGGCTTTATTCCACCGAAGAATTCTGGGCGGAGTCGGAATGTAATAAATACGCCCATAAAACTGATCCAAAAGAAAACTGCGGTCACCTCCAAACTAAACGTGACGGTAATCGTTTCGGCCAACCATCCTGCTAAGAGGGTACTGGATATCACTAGAAGTCGCGTTACCACTCCTAATATAGTTTGCGCCCGGCCCATGACCGAATTGGGAATATGCTCCATTAGAATAGTTCGGGTGATAATTCTGGCGGAATTATTTGGAAGACCGATGAAGAAGTACAGAACCATTGCCGGAAGTAAACTGGGAGCAAAGGGCAAGAGGCTGCACATCACTGCCGCCAGAGCATAGGAGCTGAAAAGAAAATTTTGTCGCTTAAATCGTTCCGCAAAACCTATAGCCACTAACGTAGATAAAAGTGCGCCCACGCCATAGGCTCCATCTAATAAACCGAATCCACGAGCGCCCAGATTCAGGAGGTCAACAGAGATGGCCAGGGTAAGCACCGCCAAGCTACCCCAAATAGCCACATCGGCCATAACAGCCGTGATACCGTAGAAAAAGATAAGCTTATTTCGTTTAGCAAACCGCAATCCGCCCAGAAACATGGTCCACATGGATTCAGGTTCTTCTTGTTTCAACCGACTTTTATGATGGGCCGTGCCGATTAAACCGGCGGAGATAAAATACGTGAAAGCATCCAACGCGAGAGCCGTTTGTCCACCCCAAGCATGCACCACCAGACCGCCTAACGCCGATCCTAACAAGGCGCCAGATTGATAACTAGCGGACAACAGTGAGTTGGCTGACATGAAATCCCGTTCGGAAACCAGTTCTTGGGTAAAGGCCGCCGCTGCAGACCAGAAAATGGCGCTTCCAATCCCAATGAAAAAATTCATGACATAAAGTTGCCAGAGATGAAAATGGTCTAGCCAGAATAAAATTGGTATAGCCGCTACTGCGAGTCCTCGAAAAATATCCAAAACGACTAGTAGATGCTTTCGATTCACTCGATCAATTATCGTTCCAGCGCCCAGGGCGATAATAAGTCCCGGAAGTGTGGAAACGGCTACCATTTTCCCCACCGCCAACTTGGAGCCGGTCATGTCTAAAACAATCCAACTTGCTGCGATAAAATTAAAGCCCCAACCAATCAAAGAGATGGCATTCCCGGCGAAAAACCGGGTGAAGGTGGGATTTCGTAATAAGTGAAAGGATCGTTTCATGGAGAAAATTACAGGTACGGAGGGTCTGTTCCCAAACAGGTTCAGGGCGAGGGAAAGCACTGATTACCGGAGAAAATCGGAATCTATGGCGGTGGATATTTTATTTTGCATTTAATTCCTAAAAGGTTCTATTTTGCCTCGTTCGAGGACAAAAACCACTTTAATGATATTCAGGAAACACTTAGAATAACGCAACAGGAGAACACATGAATAAGTACTTAAAAATCGTATCCTTTATGCTCATCATTGCCATGGGGCTATTTTTAGCTGGATGTGAATCCGATGATGATACTACTACCGATCAACACCCTCTGGTGGGTACGTGGGTAATGGACAATATGGAACAAACCTCATCCTTTGTGGCGGCAGCCGATATCACCGCCTTGAATTATCCCGCTGGTACGCCCCTTGGTTCAGGTGGCATGGATTGGACGGCTTTTAGCGCTCTGGGCGTTTCCGCTACTGTGAATCTGAAAGATGATTTCACCTTTACCTTAACGGGAAATCTGCCAGTATCCAGCGACACCTTAGGCTTTGCCCCCTCCATCGTTCCGTTGAATGATCAGGGAACCTGGACAGCGGCGGAAGACATGAGCACTTTGCTGATTGATGGCGGACTGTACGACCTGGGCGGTGCTTTGACTGTGGATGATGCCACAAATCCCACCTCCATCACCATGACATATCAATCAGTGGATACCATTACAGTGGTTCTCCCGGTTGATTCCGATCAGGATGGTATTCCGGATTTATTTATCCCGGATGTATCCGTTCAAGAAACCAGCACTACCACCCTGGGGTGGGCCATTCAGTAATCATTAGCGCTTAGTCGCGGTAATTCATACAGAAAAAGGCAGGTTGTTGATCTCAAATTCAACACTGCCTTTTTCTGATTTAATCATTGTATTAGGAGGGT
This sequence comes from uncultured bacterium, assembly GCA_964535735.1. Taxonomy (GTDB): domain Bacteria; phylum Fidelibacterota; class Marinisomatia; order Marinisomatales; family J089; genus J089. Next base: position 26,282 of record CAZHTM010000009.1, on the reverse strand, counting down.
AAAATGAAAGTAAGAATTGTGGCCGTCATCATGAGCGTGATGGGATTCAGTGTTCTATTCGCTGGCGGAATGGTTCATAATAGTAACCAAAGCGCCGAATATATGCGCACTTTAAACCGGAACGCATCTACTGATTTAGATGCGGCTTTTTTCAATCCCGCTGGTTTAACTACTTTAAATGATGGTTTTTACCTCTATTTGAGTAATCAAACCATCTGGCAGACGCGGACCGTGGATACAGAATTCCCACACTATAACAAAAATCGTTTCGAGGGTACAACATTTGCACCCGTCTTTCCCAATATTTATGTCATAAAAAAATCGGGTAAGTTAGCCTTCTCCGGTGGCTTTATGCCTATAGGCGGTGGCGGTAGTGCGGAATTCCCCGATGGGTTACCAAGCTTTGATTATCAATTGGCACGACTTGTAGGTCTTCCAGCGGCAGCCGTGGATCCAGCTCTGAGTCCCTACGGAACCATCACTGGATACCAAGTGACAGCCAGTTTTACTGGTTCCTCAGTGTATTTTAGTGGGCAAGGTGCGGTATCATACGCATTGAGTGATCTCATTAGTCTGGGGGTTGGGGTGCGTTATATCCATGCCCTGAACACCTATGAGGGTAGTTTGACCGGTGCTGTTTTGAATGCAACCGGTGGAGATATTGTTGGCGTAATTCCCGATATCAATGTGGATTCAAAGCGAACAGGCTCTGCTATTACTCCGATTTTTAGTGTTTTCCTCTCGCCGGGAGATATGATCGGTTTTTCTTTCCGGTATGAACCTCTCACAAAACTTAAATTAACCGCTGAGACTAAAGAAGATGGCACCATCGTTCTTGGTGAGCCAGGGATGTTCCCTGATGGAGCGGAATATAATGAAGATTTGCCACCACAAATTTCTTTTGGTCTCAATCTTAAACCGTCAGAACGTTTAATGATTGCTACCTCTTTTGATTACTGGCAGAACGAAAAAGTGAACTGGGATGGCCGGGAAGCCAATGTAACCAATAACTGGGAAGCAGGAGCATCTGTGGAATATGGTCTTAGTGATGCGCTAAGTATTAGCTTGGGCTACCTGCGCGCTACAACCGGTGCCAATGAATTTTATCAAACCGATCTCAGTTATTCCCTAAATTCCAATACCGTAGCTGGAGGATTTAAATATGCTTTGAATCCTACTACAGCCCTGAATTTTGGGGTTTCCAACACCTTCTATGAGGAGGGAAATAACGAAGATGTAGGTACAATTTATGCGGAGCGGTATAATAAAACTGCCTTTGTGATTGCCTTCGGTTTATCGAAGTCCTTTTAACTCGGATTTAAACAAAAAAAAGAGGAGCCATTGTGCTCCTCTTTTTTTTTGTTAGGACAAATTTTCAGGAAGAGGATCCTTTAAGTTTGCAGGTGGAAATTCCGAAAACGGAATATATCGGGCAGGTTCCAAGAGCTCCGGTGAGGAGGGGAACCAGACCAATAGCACCCCACCAGCTTTTCATACTGTATCCAACGGCTAATATAACAACGCCCAAGATTACCCGGACAATGCGGTCAGCATTTCCTTCGTTCAATTTCATGAGTCACTCCATGGTTGGTTAACGAATTTTCAGTAAAAAATTACACCGGAAATGTCTAACCGTCCGTGACTAAGTCACTCAGCAATTAGACGCGCCAGAGCCTCTTTGTCCAATAAGCGAATCAATCCCCGTTGAAGTTCCACGACCTGACCCTGTTCAAATTCCTTCAATAATCGGCTCACCACTTCTCTGGCCGTCCCCAAATCATCGGCAATATCCTGATGCGTTATGCGGAGTTCCTTTCCATGTCCGGAGAACCGGTGCCGTAAATATTCTGCCAGCCGTTGGTCCATCCGCCGAAAGGTGACTTCTTCTACCACCGCAATAATGTTGCCCAGCCGAAGAGAAATCAAACGGAACACAAAATCCTGCCAGACCGGATAGCGGGTCATCCAATCTCGAAAATGGAATGAAGGCACCAACAATGCTTGAGACGGTTTCTCTACCACCGCCAGGGCGGGAAATGACTCTTGATTGAGAATACAGGACGCCGTGAGGATACAACTTTCGCCGGGGCCGAGCCGGTAAAGCGTGATTTCCCGACCGGACTCACCCTGTTTATATACCCGAATTTCGCCCTCCACGACCAACGCCAGGGTTGTGCACTCATCCCCTTCGGAAAAAATTATCTGTCCCGGAGAGAAGGATTGCAAGTGTCCCACATTCATCATCTCCCGAGTCAAGTCAGAATCAGGATCGGAGAAGAAAGAAAACTCCTTTTGAAGTAGCGTCAGTTGATCAGCGGAAATCATAGGTACCCATCTCCAATACACGGTTGGGATCTACGGATATCACTTCCGAGAAAGCGACACTGCCGCCTTCGATAAACGCGGCAACCATCGAATTTACCATGGGGACGACCCGTTCGGGAGGAATGGTGCCTTGATTCCCAAGCAGCCGCAACAGCGGCGACAGGAGGGGAACGTCCGAAAAATCAAAATGATGGACCGAATGGAGGATTAGCCAGCGATGATACGTTGATGTGTCGGCCTGGAAAAATTGCGCTAACCGTCGGTAATTATTCGGATTGTCCCAATGCGGTCGACCCAGATACAAAGCCGGGACAGGCAAACCCTTGTCCAGAACACTATCCGGCAATGCCAGATTCCAACCGTCCAGCGCTACCACAGCCCGGATATCGTTGCGTTCCAGGGCGGTCTGGAAGATGGTTGTGCCACCAAAACTATGTCCCACCAGGAAAAAAGACTTAATGGGTCGCCCGGGAAGAATATTCGAAAATAAAGTAGAATCTTGCCGTATACGGTCTAAGAGAAAATGTAGATCGTCAACCCGCGTCCTCAACTGGCGATGACGAATGCGAGCGCTGTCCGATGCCGCCATTCCGTCTAACCCAGAACGGTAATCGGCGATGGAGCCGTCCGGAAAAACGGTGAGGTTGGCGTCGTAGGGATGATCGATAATGATGACAGTCATTCCCCGGCTAGCCAGGTATTCCGCCAGGGTGCGATGCAGCAATCGACTCCCGCCCAATCCCGGGGAAACCACGACCACCGGACCAGGGCGATTCAATGGTGATGCCTGGGGATAAGAATGGGTGCGGAACAGCGTAAAAAACCGAAGTAAGCTTGAAGGAGGTTTCAGAATGTCCGGCACCTCCAGTTGATCAATCATGGCAGGGCCCCGGAGATCGAGTCGATCCAGATAGGGTTCGGGCGTCAGTCCCGCCACCGACTGTGCGGGATACCAGAATTGAACGACGATTTTCCGCAAATCATCTGGTGTCTCCGTGAACCATTCTTTCCTTGTGGAATCAGTAAGTACGACGGTTTGAGTTCCGACACGATACGGTCCGCCAGGATCCGGCAGGGTCAAGCGAGGAATTATTAAGGGGATTAGCATGGCAATCAGCCACCAGAGGCCAAATCCTATTTTGGCCCAGAACCCCAGGGGGTGATGAGGATGAAGTCGATGCCAGATATAGGTTCCCGTGAGCAGAAAATAAGCCGGAATCATCTGCCAGCGATATCCTTCGGTTAGAAAATGAATCAGTGCAACCAGGATTGCGAAGAGTAGAACCAGGAGAGCATTCAGCCGGGATCCGCGCTTTCGTGACAAGAGGCCCAGAACCACCAACTGAGTAAGAATGATGATCAATTCTAAAAATTTCACCCTGAAAAATAGACAATTCTCTTTCCTCTGAAAATGGAAAACCAACGTGCTTATCGTCGGTTCGTATGTAAGTTTTATTCTATGAATACAATTCAAAAACCAAAAAACCGTTTATTCTTGATTCTGCTAAGTCTCGGTGGAATGATTTTTTTATGGAATGGAGCCATGGATCTGGCTACTCATCCTACTCCCCGCGTGGGGATGGATTTAGGGCGATTAGTGGTCGCGGCGCTATTTGCATTGGCCTTGGTTTGGACCATGGTGCAGCGATCCGGATGGTATCCTTTATCGTTAATTGCAACTCTGGCGGCCTCCGTGCTATCCCTGATCGATCTGGCGACCCTTCCCGGACTCCAGCGAACTTTACCAATTTTTCAGGGAATGATCACACTTGGCATTTTGGTATTTGGATATCGTTTATCCCGGAAAGGGCCAACCTATGACTAAATTCCAACCCTATCCACACCGATCCCTTACAGATGAAGAAATCCTCCACCGCTCTCAAGCTTTTTATGACTCGATGCAAATGCGTCGATCTATTCGCCATTTCAGTGATCGGCCGGTACCTCTGGAGGTGTTGAAGACCCTGATAAACACCGCTGCCTCCGCGCCCTCTGGCGCTAATAAACAGCCCTGGTTTTTCTGTATTGTCCAAGACCCGGTCATTAAGCGGAAAATCCGATTGGCAGCGGAAAACGAGGAGAAAGCGTTTTATCGCCACCGGGCACCCAAAAGTTGGATCGAAGACCTGGAACCCCTGGGAACAGACTGGCGAAAACCATATTTGGAAACGGCGCCCGCCTTGATCGTAGTGTTTAAGCAGAGCGTAGATACGTCAGAAGGGAATCCCCGGAAAAATTATTATGTCTCCGAATCAGTGGGTATCGCCTGCGGATTTTTATTTGCTGCCATACACCAGGCGGGATTGGTGGCTCTGCCTCACACACCCAGTCCCATGAATTTTTTATCAACAATCCTCCAGCGCCCTGCTCATGAAAAACCAGTTCTTCTGATTCCAGTGGGCCATCCAGCGGAGGGAACCCAAGTGCCTGTGCTATCCAAGAAATCCTTTGAGGAAGTGGCTCAGGTTTTTTAGACTGCTTTTCGGTCTTCAGGACCTTTTTTTGTGACTTACCTTAGCTATTGGAGACAGGTATGGATTCGGCGTTGATTTACCACAACCCTCGTTGCCGGAAAAGCCGGGAAGGATTGCAATTCCTGCGGGATCATGGCATTGAACCAGACATTGTTGACTATTTAAAAAATCCCCCTTCTGTGGCGACCTTAAAAGACCTGGCTCAGAAAATGGGTAAGCGCCCTCGGGATTTTATCCGTCGACAGGAAGCGGAATTCAAAGCGTTGGGATTGAAATCGCGTCTGGAGGATGATGAAGCGCTTTTCGAGGCCATGGCCACCCACCCCAAGCTCATTGAACGACCAATTGTGGTGAAAGGGAGTCGGGCGGTGCTGGGTCGCCCCGCTGAAGCCATCGCCGAGCTGCTCTGATCGCCCGTGGACGTATCAATCATCATTCCGGTCTACAACGAAGTGGCCACCCTTCCGGAATTGCTGAATCGGGTGGAAGCTCTGGATCTGGACCGGGAAATCATTTTGGTGGATGACGGTTCCACTGATGGAACCACCGACTTTCTAAAAGCGCTTCCGCCAGTCGAGGGGCGGATCGTTCTTTTTCATGACCGCAATCGAGGAAAGGGGGCCGCCATTCAGACGGCGCTGGCACACACCACCGGAGATTATATTGTAATCCAGGATGGCGACCTGGAATATGATCCCCGAGATTTGATATCCCTGTTAGCGGAAGCCCGAAAAGGACACCCGGTAGTGTACGGGTCCCGGATTTTGGGCGGCGATCCCATTTCCTATGTGAGTTTTTACTTGGGTGGACGATTTCTGTCTTGGCTCACCAATCGACTCTACGGATCGGATATCACCGATGAACCTACGTGCTATAAATTGTTTCGTCGGGATGTGCTCATGGACATGGATCTCAAAGCTAAGGGATTCAACTTTTGTCCAGAAGTGACGGCGGTTGCCCTACGCCGGGGCTACGCCATTCATGAAATTCCCATTTCCTACCTCCCCCGAAGTAAACAGGAAGGAAAAAAAATCAGCTGGCGAACAGGAATTGGCGCCATTTTTACCCTCATCAAGTACCGGTTGAAACGAAAGGTATAACATGAACATTCGCATTTTTATTACCGGAGGAACTTTTGATAAGGAGTATGATGAAATCCATGGCCGGTTGTATTTCACTCATACTCACATTGATGAAATTTTGAAGCTGGGCCGATCCCAACTGGACGTAATGGTCACGGAGTTGATGTTGATTGACAGTCTAGAAATGACCCAAAGCCAACGGGAAGAGATTCGGGAACACTGCCGCAAGGCGAAGGAAGATCGGATTGTAATTACCCACGGCACCGATACTATGGTGGACACGGCTCGGGTTTTGGCGGATGCCCAACTCCCAAAAACCATTGTTCTGACAGGGGCCATGATCCCCTACAAGTTTGGTGCTTCCGACGGTTTATTTAATCTGGGCAGCGCTCTGGCTTTTGTTCAAACACTGCCGCCAGGAGTCTATATTTCCATGAACGGGCGGTATTTTGATCATGATAAGGTGAGGAAGAACAAAAAAACGGGAATTTTTGAGGATGTTCAGATAATAAAAACATAGGAGGGCTAACGTGCGAATAAAATTTTATCCATTCTTTTGGGGCGGTCTTATCATCCAAACAATGATGTTTATCGCCTGTGGACAACCCTCCTCGCCAGTGCATTCATATCAAGCCACAGCGAAACGTATTATTGAAGCGGCTTTGGCGGACACCGTGGGGTTTGACCGTCTGGCCTACCTGGTAGACACCTTTGGTCCGCGACTCAGCGGTTCCGAAAACCTGGAAAATGCCATCGACTGGGCTATTACCGCTTTAGCCGAAAGTGGATTAGAGAACGTTCATGGCGAAGAGGTGATGGTACCCCACTGGGTACGAGGTGAGGAATCCCTGACGCTCTTGGAGCCTCGAGTTAGCCGGTTGGCTATGCTGGGGCTAGGAGGAAGCATTGGCACGCCGCCGGAAGGTATCACAGCGGAAGCGGTTGTTGTGCGGGATTTTGACGATCTGAAGAAAAAGGAAAACCAAGTCCAGGGAAAAATTGTTGTGTATAACGAACCATTTACCACGTACGGAAAAACGGTACGGTACCGCTACGCTGGCGCTATCGAGGCGGCTCGCTACGGCGCCGTGGCCAGTTTAGTTCGTTCCGTGGGACCGGTCTCTCTGAATACGCCTCACACTGGAGGTATGGGGTATGCCGATACCATTCCTAAAATTCCTCAAGCCGCCATTACAATCGAGGCGGCGGAAATGCTTCAACGAATGTATGATCGGGGACAAACGATAAAACTCTGGCTCAACATGGAAGCCAAAACCCTTCCGGATGTCCCCAGCCGCAATGTCATTGCGGAGCTGAAGGGTTGGGAAAAACCGGATGATGTGGTGATCCTCAGCGGACATTTGGATTCTTGGGACGTGGGTCAAGGAGCCATGGACGATGCGGGCGGCTGCGTGGCATCCTGGGAGGCGGTGCGTTTGTTGAAAGCGTTGGACCTCCGCCCTCGACGGACGATCCGAGTCATCTTCTGGACCAATGAAGAAAACGGCACCCGAGGTGGAAAGACGTACGCCGCGGATCACCAGGACGAACTGGAAAATCATATTCTGGCGATTGAGGCCGATGAAGGCGTGTTCACTCCGTCCGGGTTCGGCTTTACCGGATCGGAGGAAGCGTTTAATATCATGAGTGAAATTGGAACGTTGTTGAATCCCATTCAGGCGGGAACTATCACCAAGGGCGGCGGTGGTGCGGATATTTCACCGCTCCGGCGTCAGGGCGTTCCTGTGGCCGGTTTAAATGTGGACGGAAGTCAATATTTCTGGTATCATCATACCCACGCGGATATGCTGGATAAATTAAACCGAGATGAGTTCAATCGTTGTGTGGCGGCCCTGGCGGTGATGAGTTACGTGGTGGCTGATTTGCCCAACCCCCTACCCCGTTAGGCCGTCCATGCGAGCCTTTCCGGCATTTTTTACCGCTACCCGAATTTTACTTCGCCTCCTTCGCTCCAGCGATGGGAAATCCAACTGCGAAGTACAGGATGATGTGTATCCGGGACGAGATGGACAACCTACACCCTACCGAAAATTTATTCCCCGCCGCTCCAACGGTGAGTGGCTGATTCTCTTTCCCGGTGCTTCGCCCTATGGAGAGCAGCATCCCGCCATGAATCAACTCTCCCTTGCCGTCGCCGGTGCGGGATTTACCGTCATTATTCCAAGAATACCGCCGCTGATGGCTCTGGAAATCGATCCGAACATTATGGACTGGATGCAGCATGCTTATCAGTGGCTTATGGAACAGAGAGATGAGAAGGTTTCGGCGGTGCGCATTGTGGGAACCAGCTTTGGAGGTCCGCTCATTCTTGGAGGACTACAATTCGGCCCGCTCCATGATTATCCACCAGACAGTTTTATGATGTATGGTCCGTACTATGATATACAGTCTGTTCTGGATTATCTCTGCACAGGAACCATAACCTATCAAGGTCGAACCTGGACTCAACCGGTCCATGAATGGGGGTTGGTGGTGTTTTTCCATAATTATCTCAGTAAAATTGATCCGGGATATCCAGTGGCACGCTTGCGCCATCTTTTATCACTTCGCGTGAAAGATGATGAAGATGGCGTGGCGAAGGTGATGACGACCCTGGAAGGACCGGAACGATCTTTAGCGGAGGCCCTTCTATCGGGAACCGCCACGCCTGAAGTACGGCGATTCGTGGAAAAAATCCGGGAAGCATGTGCCGAAACCTTTCAGCAATTATCGCCATCAACGTTCGCGGACCGTACACCAGTTAAGGTATACATCATCCACGGCCGCTCCGACACCATGGTGCCCTTTACCGAATCATTGAATCTGGCAAAGCGCTTGCCGGATGCCCGCTTGTTGATCACCAGTCTTTATGAACATAGCGAAATGTCCGGCGGAGGGACGCTTGTCAATCGGGTCCGGGAAGCGTTTAAAATCCTCTTTTTCCTTATCGCCTTTCTAACGGCCCGAAAACCATCGTGATGCCATCGATTTCCGCCCTGTTTGTTTCGGCTGAGGTAGCGCCATTCTCCAAAGTCGGCGGTCTGGGCGATGTGGCGGGGAGCTTGCCTCAGGCACTTTCCCGTTTGGGCGTACGCATGACAGTCATTTCGCCTTTTTATCGCCAGGTGAAAAGGGTGCTTCCAATAGTGCCGGGGGAGGTCTATTCCGGTCGTTTGTCTTTCGGTGGTGAATCGGTGACCTACAAAGCGTTAAAAGTGGACCATGATGGAGTGACGTATCTGTTTGTGGACTATCCCCCTTTTTTTCAACGTGAAGGTATTTATACCCAGGCCAACGGTGAAGGATATGTGGACAATGGACGCCGGTTTCTTTTTTTCCAGGTTGTGGTACTGGACCTGATTCAGAAAGATATCTTATCACCGGACGTGATCCATGTAAATGATCACCACACCGCCCTCCTGCCGTATGCTCTGGACCAAAACGGGATTTTCCGTCCATCACTATTGACCCTCCATAACGTTTCCTATCAAGGGCATCTTCCACCAGAGGATGTTCTCTATCTTCCGGAGCCCTTATCTACAGCTGTTCAATCTAAAGCCTCTCCGGGGGAGTGGATTAATCCTCTAAAAATCGGTATCGAAACCGCCTATCGTATTAACACCGTGAGTCCCACCTACGCCCAGGAACTCCTCGCGGATCCGGAACTGTCCGGAGAGCTAATGAATACGTTGGTAAGCAGAAAATCGGATTTCAGCGGTATCCTGAATGGGATTGATACTGATTATTGGAATCCCGCCACGGATCCTTTCATCACGGTTCCGTACGATCGGGATTCGTTGGAAAAGAGGGCATTAAACCGCAAGGCCCTGCTAAACCGGTGTGGCCTATCCATACCGGAGAGTCATCCCGTGTTTGGGTCTGTCTCGCGGTTGGTGGAAAGCAAAGGCTTTGATTTGATCCTATCCAGTCTTTCGGGCCTGGTGGCGAGTGGTGCGGGATTGGTATTTCTGGGGAATGGAGAGGAACGGTATCGACACGCTCTCCGACGTGCCGCAGAAAGTCACCCGCATCAGGTTTTCTACAGTTCTGAATTCGATGAACCCCTGGCGCACCAGATTGAAGCGGGCGTGGACATCTTTCTCATGCCGTCAAAGTTTGAACCCTGCGGTTTGAACCAAATGTACAGTCTTCGCTATGGCGCTCTCCCGGTAGTGCATGCCACCGGAGGTTTGGCCGATTCGGTGATTCCCTGGAATCAACCAGAAGGCTGCGGATTTGTATTTTCACCATATAATGAAAATTCGTTTTACGATGCACTGCGCCAGGCCATGAATCTATTCGGTCAGCCGGATCGCTGGCGGGAGTTGCAGCGGAATGGTATGGCCCGGGATTTTTCCTGGGAGCGGTCGGCCAGGGATTATAAAAACTTGTATATTGAGCTGTTGAAAAGGGGTCGACACGATGAAAAAACATGACATAGCGGCGATTATTTTGGGCGGTGGCCGAGGGGAACGACTCTGGCCATTGACCAAGGAGCGGGCCAAACCGGCAGTCCCCATCGCCGGGAAATACCGCCTGGTGGATATTCCCATCAGCAATTGCATCAATAGCGGCGTTCATCAGATTTATATCCTGACGCAAATCAACACCGGGTCGCTTCACCGCCACATTTTCCAGAGTTACAAATTTGATGTTTTTTCCGGTGGAAATATCGAGGTGCTTCCAGCTCAACAAACCCTGAAGCGCACCGACTGGTTTCAGGGAACGGCAGACGCGGTTCGGGCCTACTGGGATCGGTTTGAACGGATTAACGCGGACCGCTATCTCATTCTTGCCGGCGATCATTTATACGCCATGAATTATCGGGACTTTTATCAGGCTCATCTGGATACGGATGGCGACCTTACCGTGGCGGTCATGCCGGTTCCAGTGGAAGATGCCCATCGATTTGGAATCCTTAAAACGGATGATTCCGGACGGATCACCCATTTTGTGGAAAAGACGCATGACTCTGACATTTTGAAGGCGTTTAGCCAAACCCGTGACGGAAAAGAGGTGGTCCTTGTATCGCTGGGAATTTATCTCTTTAAAAAAGATGTATTACAGGAAGCCTTAACATTTGAAGGGAATGACTTTGGAAAAAATATTATTCCCGAGTCTCTGAACCATTTTCGGTCCACGGCGTTTCTTTTTGATCGCTACTGGGAAGACATTGGGACTATTGGGTCCTTCTATCGGGCAAACCTGGAGTTGACCCGCCCAAATCCGGCGTTTAGTTTTTTTGATGTGGTCCGGCCCATGTACACCCGTTCCCGGTTCCTGCCGGGAAGTCAGATTCTCCAAGCCCAAATCACGGAATCAATCGTAAATGAAGGTTGTCGAATTGGAGCCGCTTCGATCCATCATTCCGTCATCGGGATTCGCTCGGTGATAGGCGATCAGGTTTCCATGGAGTCCGTATATATGATGGGTGCCGATTATTATGCGTCGGATCCGGAAATACCTCCAGTGGGTGTGGGAAATCGTTCGACACTGAAGCGAGTGATTCTGGATAAAAATGTTCGTATTGGGACCGATGTCCACCTGGTGAATGAACGCGGTGTGGACCAGGAAGACGGGTCCTTTTATGCTATTCGGGATGGGATTATTGTGATTCCCAAGAACACGGTTATTCCTGATGGGACGGTGATATAAGCAAAGCGATCGATTGCTGGTTTAGCGTTTTTCCAGAATTGTTGCCAGAATTTTTTTCAGACCGCTTGGATAACCCATGACCAAACCGGCGGTCAACATACCGCCCATTAAAGCTCCGGCTATCCCATGCCCCGCGGCGGCGTCTGCCCCGGTGAGATATAAGTGCCTGTAAGGTGTCCGGGGACCGACCAGGGGCGTGACATAACGTTCCGGTGTGGCGGGAAGGCCATAAATCAACCCGTGATAATGTCCCGTAAAATGTTCTGTTGTCAAGGGTGTGGATAACTCCTGATAGTCTACCAGATCCCGAAATCCAGGGAATCGTTCTTCCACGAATTGTAGTAACCGGTCGGAAAGCTGAACTTTCAGGTTTTCATAGTCCTGATCCCGCCGTTTCCAGGGCTGGCGCGCCCAGGCGGCGAAAGGTTCCCAATCCATAAATGTGATGATTTCCGCCGTGTGACCTTTGGACTCGGGGTTTTTCAGGGAAGGGAAAGACAGAAACACCATGGCCGGTGCCCCGGAGATAATCTCATTGCGCCGGTGAAACATACGATCATGGTCCAGATCTGAAAATATCCAGTAATTTTCCCCCTGAAACCCCATGTTGCGAGGATCCCGATTCAATCCCAGATGAAGGGTTAGGTGAGCGGTCCGAAGGGGAAACCGATTCAGGTGAACGTCATACGCCTTCCGCCAAGTCTCCGGGAGCAGATGGCTATAGGTGATCCGGGCGCCAGCGTCGGAAATAATAGTTTTGGCGCGAAATTCAAAAGGTTCACGGCTGGCTCCCTGATGATGAATTCCTCGCACACCCACGGCTTTCCGTCCGTTAAACAGGATTTCGGTCACGTCATGATTCACCCGGATTTCCCCGCCGGTCGTTTCCAGAATTGTCTGAATGCTGGAAGCGATTACCGATGATCCGCCTTTGGGGAAATACCCGCCGTCCAGATAATGGTTATTAATCAGCCCTTGCATTATTAAGGCGCTTTCCGACGGTGGAAGCCCCAAATCTCCCCATTGGGAGACCAAAATGGCTTTCAATTCCGTTGAGCGGAAATTTCGATCGAGATAGGCTGCGGTAGTGTTTAATGCCAGGGCGCGGTGTTTTCTCAGAGAATAACTATAAAAGGGTTGCAGTACAGGAGGCGCGATTTTCGCCATGACATACTGTCTCATCCATCTGGAAAGAGATCTGAGATCCCGGAAATATTGATCGATGGCGTCGGATTCTTGGGGAAACAGGGTTTTCAAATCGTCCCGGAAGTTGTGAGAACCTTTCCGGCATCGAAAGGTCACATTGGGGTACATGAAGACGTCATAAATCTCCGGCATGGGTTCCCATTGAACCTGGTTTTGGGTAATGAAATCCCAGAGTAAACGGTCAAAATTACCAGGGGCCAGCCGACCCACATAGTGGATTCCCACATCCCATTCGTAAATGTGCTTCCGTTTGAAGGTGTGGGTGAAGCCGCCAGGTTTGAAATGACGCTCCAGTATCAGGACGGTTTGTCCCCCGATTTGTGTCAAAAGACTCGCTGCTGACAGGGCGCCGATTCCGGAGCCGATAATAATAACATCGGGATTCATAATAACGAAGGCCTGACGTCAGGCCTGACCGCCTATGCCGGATAAATCCGTCACCTCGATTCCAAAGGAACGAGCCGCCAGTTGCCAGAGAAATTCTTCCGGCTGGTCGAAGATAAAATCAGGGGTGGCTGTTTGCATAAGCCAATCCCCGTTTTCAATTTCCCGTTCCAATTGTCCTCCGGTCCAGCCCGCGTGACCTAACATGAGTTTGAATTTCTCCGGACCCCGATTTTGGCTAATAGCGTCCAGAATTTCTTTATGGCTCGTAAGGCGAATTTTATCAGAGATGGCCAGACTGTGTTCGGATTCGTAGTCGGCGGTATGCAAAATGATGCCTCGTTCAATCATCACGGGTCCGCCGAAATAGAGGGTATGAACCACTTCCAGAAGATCCGCATTTTCGGAGTATACATCGACAAATAAATTTTTCAATCCAGGTTCTTCAAACGGGCGGTTGATAATAAGGCCCATAGCCCCGTCTTTGGAGTGGTCACAAATGTATACCACCGATTTGGCAAAATACGGGTCCTGTAAATGAGGCATGGCAATGAGGATTGAATTTTTCAGTGATCCCATGAGAAAATGTAGCCTATTATCCGCTTCCCGGCAAGACAGAAAGGTCTTGAGATCAGCGGACGAAAAATCATATCCTGATAGTCTAGTTCCCCAATTCCGACATTGGCGCATCAATTATATTGCTTATTCGGATTCGTTTTTATAAAGGGGTTAAAGCCCCTATCCTTTTCATCTTCACTATTCCTCCCCGACTTGAAAGTCGGGGCTATTGTGTTAGGACGATGAACACGGGGTTTTAAGCCAGGCAATTATTTTGGGGAATATTAGGCTTAAAAGATAGAATCGGTGGTTTAAAGAATTTGCCTCGACATTTATGTCGGGGATAAGTTTAAATAATCTGGTTAAGGGGTTTTAACCCCATTGTCCTTGTATAAAGAAAAGAGATTCACATGCCTTATGTAAAAATCTGGATTCATTTTGTATGGGCGACTAAAAATCGAACACCGCTATTAACATCCCGTATTCGCTCTGAGCTTATTAACCATATTAAAACATATGCTCGCGAAAAAGGCGTCTTTCTAATGGCCATTAATGGGTCGGTGGACCACATGCATGCCTTGGTTTCTATGAAGGCTTCGCAATCCGTGTCCAAGGTGGCTCAATTACTCAAAGGAGAATCCTCCTATTGGATGAACTGTCAGCACCTGATATCCGGAAAATTTGACTGGCAGGACGAATATTTTGCGGTCTCCGTCAGTGAGTCATCAGTAAGCAAGGTAAAAAAATATATAAACAACCAGGTCGCACATCATCGCAAGAAATCGTTTACGGAAGAATATTCAGAGTTTATTCAGCGGTTTCGATTTGAAGGATAGTTTTGTATAAAACTATGTCCATTTAAAGCTATAACCTTTTTCTTCTCCTTGATTTCCTATTCCTCCCCTCCGACTTGAAGGTCGGGGTTATGGACACTGGGACAATTTTCTGGAAGGATCAGGTGTAATCGGCTTACTTTCTGATGAAGATTTATACACGGTGAATCGATGAAATATACCGGATTGTTCGTCATTGTTTTTTGCCTTTTACGGGGCCAGGTGGTGATCACAGAAGTCATGTATAACCTTCCCGGTGCTGACTCGCCCAATGAATTTGTGGAGATTGTCAATCTATCTCCTTTAGATACAGTCAATCTACGGGGCTACAGCATTCGGGATCGGTACACCACCGATGCATTAGTGGATTCTGGATATGGGTTAACCCTGGCGCCGGGACAATACGGTCTGATTCTTGAAGGCGATTATTCTTTTTCGGAGGGAATTTATTCCGGATTTATTCCCGATAGTGTTGTGTTAATTAAGGTCGATGACTCAAGTATCGGCAATGGTCTTTCCGGCACGGATTCACTCTACCTTCTGGACACCACCGGCCAGGCGGTAGACTCGGTCGGCTGGACCGACCGGGCCGACCCAGGTTTTTCCCTGGAGAAAATCAGACTGGAGCGTCCCAACCGGGACTGGAATTGGGCGCCAAGCGTGGATTCATTGGGTACTCCCGGACGGCCCAATAGTGTCCGTCCCTTGGCGATTAATGGCGCCATTTTGAACAATTCACCCCTCTTGCTACCGGACACGTTGGAACCGGATGAAATGTTATCAGGAGGCCTGATCCTATACAATCCGGGAATTGAATCTGTAGGCGGCAATCTTCATATCCTGGTGGATTTGGTGGAAACGGAATGGATTACTATTGATCCAATTCCTGAGCTGGATACCTTGGCGGTCCAATTAAGTTTGGGACCCTGGTCGGGAGGCTATCATGACCTGACGGTGGTGTGGGATGTGGAGGGCGATGGCGACACAACCGATAATGTGGCGGGCGTAGTGATAGGTGTTCGCTACCAGCCCGGAGATGGTCAACTGAATGAATTTTTACCCACTCCCACAGAAGAGCAGGTCGAATTTCTGGAATGGGTAGCGGAAACTCCGTTGAACCTGTATCGCTGGTCGTTCACTGATAGTCGTCTTAATCATTTTTCAAGGATCACCACGTCGATGAGTGTCGCCCCGCACCAGTACATCGTTTTGGCCGCCGATTCGAGTTTGATCGATATTATTCCGGACACGGCGGTGGTGCTGGTCCCCGCCAATTGGTCATCTCTGAATAATAACGGAGACGCCATTCGACTTCTGGATCCTTTCGGGACGGTGATCGATACGTTGAGTTATACTACGGGATGGGGACTTCATCCAGGGCAATCCATGGAGAAACGATTGATGGGGTTGAATTCGGCCGATTCTACCAGTTGGGCTCCTTGTCAGGACAGTTCCGGATGGACACCAGGACGCAAGAATTCGATCCATCCTTTATGGATCGATGGCGTTTTAGATCACATGAGTTTGGTGACTGGAAACGCCATTCCCGATTCCACGACCCCTGTAACTGTAGAAATCACGGTGAAGAATTCGGGTTTATCGTCCGTAAGTGGTACGGTGTTGATTCTTGAGGACGGTTATGAACGAGCCCGCGCTGACCTTGGTAACCTGATTCCCTCAGATAGCGCCCTCGTATCGTTGTTGATCGGGACCTTTGCGCCGGGACGTCATGTGTTGACCGCCGAGTGGGATCTTCCGAGTGATGGAGATGTGAGTAACAATCGACGGACCGATACATTGAATATTCGCTATCCCTGGGGCACTGTCCGATTTAATGAATTTTTTCCCTTACCGAATAATGATCAAACCGAGTTTGTGGAGTTGGTCCCGTTTCGTACCCTGGGTTTTACCGGCTGGTCCCTGGCTGACAGCCGTTACCAGCCCGTAATAATTCCAGGGAGAACTATTTCTGCGCGTAAATTTCTGGTCGTTGCCGCCGATTCTCGGATCTTGAGCAAGGTTCCAGAAAACACAGAGGTTGTAATACTGGACGCTACCTTTCCGACGCTGAACAATTCCGGAGACGCTCTCTATCTTTTGGATCCAACAGGGACGGTTATTGATTCCCTGGTGTATTCATTGGACTGGCCTTTGGAGGCGGAGCGATCCGTGGAAAAAATATCGCCCACGTTTCCATCCTATGAATCTTCGTCCTGGTTGCCTTGTGTGGATTCCGACGGTCAAACCCCAGGCCGTGCCAATTCGGTGTTGTTAAACCATCGCGATGGCAAAATACTCCATCGTTGGTCCTGGACGCCCGTTTTTCCCGAACCGAAGGAGGTGATACAATGTACGGTGTGGGTCACAAACCGGGGATTGGATCCCATAATGGGATCGATTTCAGTGGAGCTGAATGATGAAGAGTTGGGTGAAGTGTCTGTACCCACCCTGGAGCGACAGGATACGGTTTCCTGTGTGGTAACATTTGCTCTACCCCATCATGGTCCCCAGGTTCTGACGATGTATTTCAATGTGCCGGGAGAAGAATTTCCAGGGGATAATATTGGGCGGGACACAATCTGGGTGTCATATCCTAGTGGAAGCGCGATGCTGAATGAATTCCTGGCTATTCCTGATTCGGGACAGAGCGAATTTGTAGAATGTGTTCTTCAGCGTGATATTGACCCGGGGCCCTGGAGAATCAGCGATGGGTCCAGCGAGGGTGTCCTCTCCGGATTTGGTGGTCAAAAAGGAGAGTATATCATTTTGGGGGCCGACTCATCCTGGCTCAACACAGGGTTGCCTCATGTGGTGATTCCCCAACCATGGCCGTCGCTAAATAATTCCGGGGATGCCATAATGTTAAAAGACCCTACTGGAAAAGTCATCGATTCTCTGCAATTCACCGCTTCTTGGCCGTTGATGACCGGACGATCAATGGAAAAATTCCGGCCTGAATACGTATCGGAGGATTTCCGAAGCTGGGGCGTTTCTGTAGCCGGAGAAGGAATGACACCTGGTTTTCCCAACAGCCTTTTAGTGGACAGTCTGCATGTTAGGGCAAAAATTGAGTATTATCCCGATCCATTTTCTCCTGACGGCGATGGCGTGGATGACCAATTATGGATTCACTATCACCTCCCTTTTCAAGAGTCCGCGCTCACCATTGAAGTCTATGATGCGTCGGGACGGAAAATCGCTACCCCGGTAGGACGACTCATGGTGGGTTCGGAAGGGGTTTTGACTTGGGATGGACGTCGCGATAACAGACGCGAGGCCCGGATTGGATTATATCTTATCAAAGCCCGGGCTGAAGACCAGCAATCGTCTAAGGTTTGGGAAGACCTTCAGACGGTGGTTCTGGCAAAACACTTATCCAAAAAATAAAAAGGGCCGTATGATACGGCCCTGCGTTTTTCAATAAGTTGGAAAATAACTAAAAACCCATTCCCAGGCGTAAGTTCAAAGAACTGAATCCATTTTGTCCCGGGTAAACATCTTTAGCTATTGTATAGCGATAGTTTAAAAAAGCATTCAGTACCAGAATTTTAAATTTTATACCGGTTTGAAAATGAACTCCAGTCTTGGTCGTGGTATTATCGGTCATGTAGTTGACAATTTTATCCTGCATGGATGTGGGATCAAACGTGGTATCAAATAAATCATCACCAAGCATTTCCTCCATCATGTCCATAGAGGCAAAGGGTGCTGTTATATGATAATTCATCCCTCCTCCAGCTAGAACTTTCACACCTCCAAGAACGGGAATACCTAATCCGATAATTTTTTTAACAGCCGTCAAATATCCTGATCCACGCACATACGCAAAATCAACATCTCCCGTACTGACAGGAGAACCAATTGCTGGTGTATTGGTAAAATTGAATTTGTATTGACCGATAGTGGCTTGAACATCAAGCTCTAGATCGATGACGGGTATAAAATCTAGATATAAATATCCACCTATACCGTAGGGGTTTTCAAAAGCTGTTCGGCTTAACGTTGAGGTTACGTTGTTTCCAATTTTCTGAGAGAGGTCTGCATCTACAGATGCCAATTCCTGGAAAGCGGTTAAACCAAATCCTATAAAGGCCTTACTGGTCGTTAGCGGAACCAGCAGCGAAAAAATAAGTGTAAGGTGGAATGCTTTTGATTTCATGTCCTGACTCCTTTGTTGCTTATGAGTATACTGGGGGACGAAGATGTCCCCTAGAACGATATTATCTTTGGAATTTAGGGTGGAAATAAACAGGGACAAATGAAACTTTTTTAAACGTGAACTGGGTCACGATGGAACCAGAAATCTATCCACTCGTACTGAAGAATACATCATATGGGAGGTTGCTTATGAAGAAATGGATATGGATTTTGGTTAGTGCGTCGCTGATCTTTGGTCAGCAGAAAATGATCAAACAGATCGAGATTTCAGACCAAGATGGTCAAGAAAAAAAAGTGGAAGTCAAAGTCCAAATTGACGATGGAAATGCATTGGTTGAAGTCACTCGTGATGGTAAAACGGAGACGTTGGAATTTCCGCTGGAAGAAAAGGATAATGCAGCCATTCAGAAAAAATTGGCCGAGTTGGGGGTAAATCTTGACGATTTGGATCTGGAAGAAGATTCAGAGTATTCCATGAACGATTTCATGAAGCAGTTTTCATTTTTGTCCGGTCCAAAGTCGTTTTTGGGTGTTCAGCTTCAGGATCTTACAGATCAGCTTCGCACCTACTTCAAATTGGACAGCGACGGCGGCGTCCTGATTTCTGAAGTTGTAAAGGACAGCCCAGCCGAAAAAGCCAAGCTCAAAGCGGGCGATATTATTTTGAAGGTAGATGATACCCGGATCAGTAATGCGGAAGAACTTCGGGATTTAGTCGGTGCCCTTGAACCGGGAACCACCATAAGAATTACGTATTTCCGTTCCGGGAAAGAGAAGACAACCAAAGCTGAGCTCGAAAAGCGGAACGAGGATCAATTAAGTTGGTTTGGAAAAGGATGGCGCCATATGCCGCCGTTTCCGGAGATGAAACACCACAATTTCATGTTCTTTGACGACGATGATAATCGTTCATTAACAGAGGATCATTTTCGGGAAGAAATGGAAGCGATGAAAAAGGAACTGGAGTCTCTTCGAAAAGAATTAGAAGAAATACGTAACCAATAAAATATATACCATGAGAAAAACCGGTCCCAAGTTCGGGGCCGGTTTTTTATCCGCCTACGCCCGCCTCCCAGAGTGCTTGTACCTGCCTGCGCGGGAACCGTCTTCGGCAGGGCAGGCAGAAAACAACGGGCAATGCCCGTGTCTGCACACCGTAGTGCGTTTCCTGCCTACGCTCTGCTATAGTGGACAAGTGGCACGCAGGCGTGGGACTCCATGAGGAAAACACTGCATTTTTCCTAATGAAACCACACGGAAAAACCCCGTCGATTCATTTTGTCTGAGGGGCGAAATATAGTCGGGTTATAAGGTTAAAATCGCGCCAGGAGAAGGAAAAATGGTCCACCGTTGTAACCCCGGAAATACACTTTAAAACCGTCTCGGTCAGCGCCGGACAAACACAGACAAACGCATCGAAACGTTGTTGATTTAATGATTCACGGGTGGTTCCTGTTTTACAACCTTCAGACTTTTGAAAGTACAATAAAGAACCGGAATCAGGGTAACGGTAAACAGTGTGGAACTAATCAACCCACCGATGGTGATGAAACTTAATTCTTCCAGTATTCGGGCCATGGTCGTATTCCCGGTAGGCAGAAACACCAGCGGAATCAAACCACCCACCGTCGTCAGGGTGGTGATCATAATCGGGCGGATGCGCTCGATTCCGCCTTGCACCGCCGCCTCAACGGCGGAAAGCCCCTGTTGGGTCAATTGATTAATTCTTTCTACCAGAACAATGCCGTTATTCAACACGATTCCCAGCAGAATGATTAACCCGATGTAGCCGTTTACATTGAAATCTCTTCCGAATACAATGTAGAACAGAAACACACCTATCAATGCAAACGGAACGGTGAAAAAGATAATGAAGGGTTTGGAAAAGGATTCATACAGCGACGCCAGGATCATGAAAGTCCCCACAGCGATGATAAACAGTATTCTTATTAAATCAGATTCTTCTTTTTGCGTTAAAAACCCCCAGCTTTTTTCCTCCAATCCGTAACCGGGCGGCAGGCGGAGCGACTGAACGATACTTTTTTCATGCTTGCTGCGCATCTTTTCCGGGCCCCGATACTGCCATGCGACCGTAAATTTGTATTGTTGATTCTTTTTGTCGATCCAGGGCTGAATCGGTTCTTTCTTCGCCGTGAAATAGTCCGCTACGGGGATCGTCCGATTCCGGTTGACGCGCAGATAACCGGTTCGCAGATATTCGTACTCCGGGACTTTTTCACCGTACCGGATTTTCAAAGGATACCGCCTTTCGTTAATAACCGTCTCACTCTGCCAGCTTTGATTCAAAAAAAGGTGACGAGCCGCATTCATTACCGAAGCGAGGGATAATCGACTTTGCCATATCTTTTCGATTTTTCCTTCAAAAGTAATTTCTTTTAAATCCGATTGATACAAACTGCGCGCAGACGGCGATATAATTCCTTCATTCACCCGCGGATCGGCCTTCGCCAATTCCAATATGTTTTCGCCGATTTCCCACAGACGGTAGTAATCCGGACCGGTAATCTGAAGCGTCGTATTATACAAAGTTCTCACTTTATAACCACCGTTCCAATACGGCATCCCAAAACCATAAATACCGATACCGACCCCGGCATAGTTCACCGCTTCCGAAATCAGATATTCTTTCAATACAAAAGGTTTAATACTGTTCACAATTGAATCGGGAAATGAGATTTTGATATACCCATACCCGCCGGGTTCATCTACGATGGTCTGGGTTTCGCATTGCACATTTTGATTCTGAATAACCCGTTCAAAATTGCGCGTGATTTCGTCCAATACTTCCAGGGTAACCCCTTTCGGGGCATCAACGTAAACAGAAAGTTTCTCTTTATCTCCCCAGGTGAAAAATCCGCCTTTTTCGATATAATTCCAGAAAACATAGGATACAGATGCAAATACCAACAGGACAACAAAAATGGTAGTTTTACGCCAGGAAATCAAAGCCGTCAGCAAGGACGCATACCACCCCAGACTTTTTTCCGTCCATCCTGATTGTTTTGCTACAGTCATCATTTTCGGCCATCGAATGAAAATCGCAGGAATTAACACCAACGCGATCACGAGCGACATGATTAGAGAAAACCCTAAGACATAAGCCAATGGTTTATAATACGTACCCAACCGGTCTTCCAATAACAGCAGAGCAAAAAATACGAATACCGTGGTAGCGGTTGACGCCAGCAGGGGTTGGGTCACTTCCAGGGTTCCCCGCATGCCGCTGTAAAACGGCGACTTCCCCTGGGAACGAATCCGTTGGATATTTTCAACCACCACGATGGCGTTGTCCACAAGCATTCCAAATACGAGGGCGATTCCGGCCAGAGTAACGACATTAATTGTATATCCACTGAGATAGAGGAATATGGCGGAACCGGTAAAGGATAATAACACGACAAATAAAATGATGGTTGAGTGGATCCACCGTCGAAACAGGAAAAATAAAATGCTGAAAACAACTCCCAGAATCACGCTTGCGCGAACCCCCAGACTTTTGAGTTCATCCCGGAGTTCCTGCGAACTATCCGACGCAATCCGCAGGGTAACACCGGACGGAAGACTCGATTGTATTTCATTTATTTTTTCTTTCAGAGCATTGGAAAAAACAAGCGCATTGACGCCCTGCATTTTGAATACTTGAATCAGAACCAGCGGCTTAAAATCATGCCGGGATAATCTTTGGGGAAGCTCATAAGAAAAAGAAATTTTGCCTATCTCACCCAGATTAACTCCGTTACGAATCGGGATATTATTTAAATCGTGGATGGTTTTCGGCCGGGAGTCCAGACTGAGTAAAAAGTTTGCACCGGATTGTTTGACCGTTCCCAATCCCTTATTCACCGACCACGCCTGTAACCGATTGTAAACATGTTCGGGTTCAATATTCAATATTTCCATCTTTCGGTCATCCAACAATATCTGGACGTAGCCATCCGAACCGCCATAAAGCTCCAGTTTGCCTATCCCGTCAACGCCGTTCAGTTGCGGCAGTACCTTTTCTTTCGCCAGGAACCTTAAATCATCCAACGGCAGGGGACCGATGAGTTCGATGTCGGAAAACGAAGATGAAAAAGCTTTTTCCGCTTCATCGTTTTTAAATAATGGCTCCACCTGCAGGTGCGCATCTTCAGGTATTTTGTCTCTAATCGATGCCAGTCGTTCGCGGAGGTCGATATAGACATATTTCAAATCCGTTTTCTTCGGGAAGCTCAGCTGAATGACGGCGTTTCCGATTCCTGTGGATGATTCCACCGCGGATACCTCTTTTACCCTCATCGCCACCTCTTCCAAAGGATGCGTGATGAGCCTTTGAATCGTTTCCGGTGGATGTTTTCCCCAATGGGCAACGATCTGGATACCCTGACTGGATTGTTCGGGCCTGATTTCAATCGGGATATGGACGAGTGATACAATCCCCACCAGGGTAAATACCACTACACTCAACAGAACCGAAACCGGATGTTTCAAAATCCATCGTAGAAAATGGAACATCAGCGATCCTTTTTTGAATGGGCCGCCCGAAATCGAAGTTTTTCGCCCGCTTCATAAATGACCGGAGTGACAATCAACGTCACGACCGTCGTAAATGAGAGTCCGCTGATGATGGTGATGGCGAGGGGCTGATTCATTTCCACATTGCCGCCGAAACCGAACGCCATCGGCAGCATGGCGACGATCGTTGTCAGGGTTGTCATCATCACCGGACGAAACTTATCTCTACTTGTTTCCAATATGGCATCACGGAGCGCATAATTATTTCGCCGGTGAAGAAAATTCATATAGTCCACTTTAATTATGGCGTCGTTGACACCAATACCGATCAGCATGACGATTCCGATGAGAGAAATCACGTTCAGGCTTTGTTGAAAAACAATAAGCCCAAGGATAGCTCCGGCGAGTCCCACCGGGACGGTCAAAATAATATTAAACGGATGAATGAATGATTCAAATTGAGCGGCAAGTATCAGATAGACCAGAATCACCGCCATCACGAAGGCCAAAAATAAATCCCGATAGGATTTTGCAATTCTTTCACTCTCACCTGCGACCGATAACGTAATTCCCGCGGGGTTGTTTTGCTGTTTAAACAGATTCAATTGCTCGACGGCGTCTCCCAATCGATGCGCCGGCACATTGGCGGAGACGGAGGCAACCCGTTTTCGGTTTACCCGTATTACCTCCCGGGCTTTCAGCATATTTTCAATAGACAGTAATTGTTCAGTGCGAAGCAATGACTTCCCCGGCGCAAGAATGGATTCCATAATGTCTTCCATCGGTTTGACCCCGGCCGTATCCCATCGCGCAACGACCGGGATGCTGTGCAGTTTTTCCTGCCATACCCCGATCTCTTTTTCCGATGTTCTGATCAGTAAATCATGGGCCAGTTGCTTCGGGGTCTGACGATAAAACGAAAGCCGCCGGGGATCCAACTTCGCGGATTTGACAATCTGTTCTCCGCCGATTTCCGCCGTAATATCATTGAGGTAATCAAAAGATTGAAAAAAGTCGGCCAGTGCAAAAGCGGTTTCCCGCACTACCGCACTGTTTTCACCGGAAATATAAACGGTGAAATTCTTTTTCGATTGACCGATAACCCCCTGATTCAGGACCGCGGGCTGATAGACCGATATATCACTATATGATAATTCGATCCTGTCAAGATAGACTTGACGGTTAAACCTGTCCGGCGACAACGGCTCGGATAACTCCAACGAGAAGTAAACCGTATAATCCCCGGGAGAATTCATGACATCCTGGATATTTTCGATCCTCACATCCCGCGGGTCAACCAACCGCGCGGTCAATCCCGATACATTTTCAAGTCCATGCAGATTCGCGATCGTCTTTTCCGTCTGATCCTTAACAATTTCATACGGAATCGAATACGGTACGGCAGCCTTTATCTCCACGCGATCGGATGGAACGCTCGGCCAATACTGCTTTGAAAGAAGGGTAAACAATATACCGGCGAATACAAAAAACCCGGTTAAAAGTCCCATCGTGGCTTTTTTATGGTCCAACGCCCATTCCAGGCCCCGATGGTAAACAGATTCAGTCTTGTTAAATACATTTTGAAATCCGCTGTAGACCGGTTTCAAGATCGAAAACCGACCGGATTCCCCGGTTGGTTTTTCTTCCCGCCTTCGGCGAAGGAGGAAAAAGTGATACGCGGCAGGGATAAGAAAAACCGCGGCCAGTAAGGAAATCATCAAGGTATAACTAATGGTCAACGCCTGTTGTTTGAACAAAACGGACGCATAACCCTTTACATAAACAATCGGCAGAAAAATCGCCACTGTGGTTAAGGTGGATCCGGTGATGGCCCGGGAAACCTTTTCAACGCCCCGGACGACGGAATGAAGCGAAGACTCCTTTCGCATTTCATTGAAGATAGACTCAATCACCACAATCCCGTTATCTACAATCAGACCCAACCCTAATGCCAGTCCGCCCAATGTCATGATATTCAGGGAAATGCCGTGCAGATAAAGCGCATTGAAAGCAAAGAGCAGACTGACCGGTATCACGGTGGATAACAGGACGGCATACCGAAAATCCTGTAAAAACAACAGAATAATCAAAAATGCCAGTCCCGCGCCTACCAGGATTGCCTGCTTGAGTCCGGCGATCGATTGCTCTACAAATTCACCCCTGTTTTTCAGGACCGACAATTTCATATCCGGATAGGTCTCCGACAATTCGTCTATCAGTTTTAAGGCGGACCGGCTGGCGTTGACGGTACTGGCGCCCGATTCCTTGAATAATTGAATGGCCAGGGATGGAGTGAAATCACGATAAACCAGGGAATGATGTTTGAGCGGTTTCACCTGAATTTGAGCCACGTCGGATAGGGTGACAGGAATTTGTTCGTGGTTTTGAATCGGAATGTGAAGCAGATCCTGCGGCGATTGGTAGGAGAATTTTACCGTAATGGGATATTCGGCGTACCCAACCCTGACCAGGGACGAAATTGGCTGAGCGGGTAAATTTTCCTGAATCGACTGTATGATTTGTTCCGCCGTTATCCCCAATCGCGCGCATTCAGATGAGTTCATTTCAATCTGCACCGCTTCTTCCGGGTACCCTGCAATGGTTGCGGCGGCAATACCTTCAATCTGTGAAAACCGCGGCTTTAATACATCGCGGGCGAAATCCCCCAGCGAAAGCAAATCCGTATCGCCGGTCAGGATGAGTTCCATCACCGGTAATGAACCCGGATTGAAATCCATGATGAAAGGGCGTTCGGTTCCCTTAGGAAACCGGTCGAAGACGGCATCGATTTTCTCACGAATCCGCAGCAGGGTAAACCGGTGGTCTATATCCCAGTGAAATTGGGCTGTGACGATAGACAGTCCGTCCCGCGAGGAAGACACAACATCCTGCAGGGACGGCAGGGATGACAATGCCTCTTCCAGATGAATGGTGATCGCCTTTTCGATTTCTTCCGGACTGCCGCCCTCATATTTGGTGATGATCACGAATTCCGGGTATTCGATCTCCGGCAGTAAAGACGTCTCCAATTGCTTCAACGACTGCCAGCCGAAAATGGATAATGCCAGGGCGATCATTAAGATTGTAATCGG
>CAZHTM010000008.1:2876-78055 GCA_964535735.1 uncultured bacterium | reverse complement strand
CATCTTTTGAAAAGTTCATATCATTTTATCATTCCTATTTGCCCGAGCATTCCAGGCAGGTAAAAACTGGCCTGTTGCCAGAATAATTCTGTTGAAATGTAATGAGAATAATCTATTTCATGGATAAAAAATGATCAAATTAGTTTTTGCTCAATAGCGTATAAAAAATCGTAGCAGACAGTATTTTAAGACAATCCCTTTTCACAAATCCTTAATGGGTAAGTATTAACATACTATTTATACGAAAACCAGATCAAAACAATAGACCCGGTATTTGATGAGACCTCTATTTCACCAATTCATCATGGTGAATAGCGCCTCCCTGGTTTACTTCCGCTTAGGGTGCGACGGATATTTTAACTGAGCCTGGAGCAACAGCAAATTGGCTCGTTCCTGGTTGCCATCCTGTGCCAGGGATACAATATGAATCGCTTCGATGAGGGGAATCCGAGCGTTATCGGAATTGGCGTAGAGCGCGTCCACGTGCTGGGTAATGATGCTCAGGTTATACCCCACCTCGGTGGAGATATGTTCATCAATGATCTCATAAAACCGTTCCACGAAATAGGGCTCTTGCCATCCGGGAACATGCAGAAATTGATAGTTGACCTGTTCCTGGTGATGGGTCTTTAAACGTGATGCCATGGCATAGGCCCCGTTTACAAAGGTAATTTTTTCCCGGGGTGATAGTGAGTCCCAATACGCGGCCGGTGATTTCGGCGGTTGTCCCCACACCATTGACATGACCAATGCCCAAAGAAAGAGGTTAGTCTTCATGATATTCC
The DNA here is from genome assembly GCA_964535735.1 of uncultured bacterium. Lineage (GTDB taxonomy): Bacteria > Fidelibacterota > Marinisomatia > Marinisomatales > J089 > J089. Next base: position 77,270 of record CAZHTM010000008.1, on the reverse strand, counting down.
CCGTCAAAATGGTTGATAATTGGAACCCGGCGTCCCACGCCGAAGGCCTTGGGACTGACCCGCAGTCCCGGAGCCGCCTGACGCCGCTTATATTCATTCAAACGGATGCGGCGGTACACGTCTCGAACCAGATCCGGATCAAAACCGCTCTTCACCAGAGCAGAGACCGACTTATGATCTTCCACAATGGCATCCACCAGCGGGCTCACAATGGCATAATCAAACGGGTCCACCTGCCCCGGACGAAGTTCCGCCGATGGCGGCTTTGTGAGGCAGCTTTTGGGAATAACTTCCCGACCCCAAACCTCATTGATTTTCCGTGAAAGGACGTATACATCGGTTTTAGATAAATCGGAAATCACTGCCAACGCGCCGCTCATATCACCGTAAAGTGTGCAATACCCCAGTGCAAGCTCCGTTTTATTCCCAGTGGTGAGCACCAGCCAACTGAACTTATTGGCCAGAGCCATAAGGATATTCCCCCGAATCCGAGCCTGGATATTTTCCTCCGCGATTCCGGGCTCCGTCCCTTGAAAAGATGATTGTAAAAGTGTATCGTAACTCTGCACCGCGTCTATTATAGGAATCTCTCGATAATCGATCGCCAGATTTTCTGCCAATGCCTGAGCATCCGACCGGGAATGATCACTGGAAAACTGCGAAGGCATGGACACCCCGTGAACATGGTCCGCTCCCAACGCCCGGACGGCCAATGCCGCTACCAGACTGGAGTCAATTCCCCCGCTGAGTCCCACTACCGCGTCAGTGTGCCCCGATTTGGAAAAATAATCCCGGATGCCCAACACGAGCGCATCGATGAGATCCGCCTCCCGGTCCTGAGGCTTTAGAACGTCATCAACCGGTGTATCGCTCTCAACGATAATCAAATCCTCGGCGAAACTTTTCCCGATTCCCAAAATCCGGCTTTTTCCATCAATCGCTAACGAATTTCCATCAAAAATTAGTTCATCCTGAGCTCCAACCAGATTGCAGTAATAAAAAGGAATTCTCGTTTCCAATACCCGCGATTGGATGAGATGCGCCCGGTCTTCCCGGCGGCCTTCGTGAAATGGTGAAGCGGAAATATTTACAATCAGGTCAACGCCTGCTTGGGCTAATTCCGCTGTTACGTTCACGGGATAGTCATCATCCCAAAGATCCTCGCAGATCTCAATGCCCAGTTTGACCGGCTGCCCCGCGATGTACAGTGAAAATACGCCTGGAGCATCCCCTGGAATAAAATATCGGTCTTCATCAAAAACATCATAAGTAGGCAATAGCCGTTTCGTGTAAACGCCCAATCGATTACGATCTGAAGCCAGAATGGCACGATTGAAAATACGCCCGCAGTCGGATTCAACCGTCCCGAAAATGGTGGGAACCTGAAAGGTCTGAATTAATGACTCGTTGATGCGATCACAGCGCTCTAAAAACGCTGACTCATACAGTAAATCCTGAGGCGGATACCCGGTTACCACCAGTTCTGGAAACACAATCAGGTCTGCGCCTTGATCCACAGCCTGTTGATAAGCTGCGATGATTTTCTCGCGATTGCCGTTGAAATCTCCGACGGTGGGGTTTAACTGACAGAGGGCAATCTTCATATCAGCGCCCGTACCGGATTTCAAAATCGGTGAATTTGCCATCTGTGGGTACGTCTTGTATCAAGACCTTGTCCACCCTAGACAGAGGCGATCCTTTTTCCACGGCTTTTACCAATTCGTTCAGACGATCTTCGGGACCTTCCGCTTCCAGGTACACCGATCCGTCGGATTCATTGCGCACAAACCCTGTTAGCCCCAGGGAACGAGCTGTTTTACAAGTATAGTCACGAAACCAGACGCCCTGGACTCGTCCTATTACCGTAACGCAAATGCTTTTAGTCTCCATGAGGCAGCAAGGATTCCAGGAGGTTGATCACGTCCGAGACTGACTCCGCCTTGTGCACACCATCAATATTCCAGGTTTGGAGTCCAATCACCGGTTTATCCAGTTGCATCGCGTAGGCGATTTCCGATAAAGTGCCGTAACGACCGCTGATGGCAATAGCCACATCGCAATTATAGGCTAACAAAGCGTTTCGTGTGATGCCCATGTTCGTCAGGACCGGTATAGTCACCCAAGGATTGGCTTCGCTCACGGAATCCCCTTTCAAAATGCCCACGACGGTCCCTCCTTCCGCGGTTACACCCTGGCTGATGGCTTTCATCACGCCCGAACCGCCGCCGCAAAACACCAGGTAATGTCGTTTACCCAGTTCCCGACCCAATTCGAGGGTCATGGACAGCACGTCCGGCGTTACCTCACGGCCGCCGAAGATTGAAATTCGCCCGGCGAAGGCCATCAGGGTTCAATTCGGTAAATTGTTCGTGGGAATGGAATGGTTTCACGGATATGCTTCGTGCCGCAAATCCAGGCCACCGTGCGTTCAATACCCAATCCAAATCCAGAATGCGGTACAGAACCATATTTCCTTAAATCTAAGTACCACTGGAACGGCGTCACGGGAAGGTCATTGTCCCGAATACGTTTCACCAGGGTCTGGTAATCATCCTCACGTTGTCCTCCACCCACAATTTCACCGTATCCCTCTGGTGCCAACATATCCACACCCAAAGCCAGATCCGGATTGCTGGGATCCCGTTTCATGTAGAAGGCTTTGATATCCGCCGGCCAGCGGTGAATCATCACAGGTCGATCAAATTCTTCAGAAATGAGAGTTTCATCGGTGCCTCCGAAGTCAGAGCCTACCTGGAAATCAGCGCCCTTCTTCAAGAGAATTTCAGCGGCTTCGGCATAGGTGATCCGTGGGAAAGGACGTTTAACCTTCTCCAAGGGACTTGTGTCCCGCTCCAGAGTAGCCAGTTCTTCCTGACAATGGTCCAGGCACCACTGCACCACATATTCCACGTACCGCTCGGCCCAGGACATATTTTCGTCCAGATCGCAATAGGCCATTTCCGGTTCAATCATCCAGAATTCGGTGAGATGGCGGCGTGTTTTGGATTTTTCCGCCCTGAATGTGGGGCCAAAACAATAGGATTTCCCAAACGCCAAAGCTGCCGCTTCCTGATAAAGTTGCCCGCTTTGGGTGAGATAGGCGTTCTGATCAAAATAATCGACCTTAAATAAATTGGTAGTCCCTTCTACGGCGTTGGCTGTAAAGATGGGGGAATCCACCAGGGTAAAACCGTTGGAATCGAAAAAGTCGCGGCTGGCTTTGATCACCTGATGACGCACTCGTAATATGGCCTGCTGAAGCTTAGAGCGAATCCATAAATGGCGGTGATCCATGAGAAAAGCGGTTCCATGTTCCTTGGGCGTGATGGGATAATCTTCAGCGATGTGGACCACCTCAATGGTTCGGACGCCTAATTCCACGCCCCCAACGGCCCGACCTTCTTCCCGGACAGAACCGGTGACGATGACAGACGATTCCTGGGTTAATTTTTGTTCCAGAGCGAATACAGCTTCGTCGACCTCGGATTTGACCACTACACATTGGAGCAATCCCGTGCCATCCCGCAACACCAAAAACCAGATTTTACCAATGGAGCGTAACTTATAAACCCATCCCCGGAGCGTGACCTCCTCCCCAATGTGTGACGATAATTCGTTAATGGTAACTATGTCCATTCTTTCTCTTTCTATTTCCTGGAACTACCAGGAGGTTAACAGTTCGTTTAAAACATCTTCGGCAATCTTTTCCACGGCAATTTTCTGAGCAAAGGCGCGCGGTTCTCCGAACTCGTCCGGATCATCCGCGTCCAAAAGACCATCCCCGTCATTATCAATCTGATCGGAGCTGATATCGCTACTCAAACCGTAAGCGCCCCATCCGGAAAACCGTTTTTTCAACAGCACCTTATTCTGGGTGACGTCCACCCATTCCAGGTCCATTGTCACGGTATATCGGTATTCCGTGACCTCTTCCTGGCGATTAAAGGTATAGGGCGTATCTTCAATTTTAACCACGGTTCCCTTTAGGATGGAATCGGCATTTTTCTCAGGAACGACCTTCAGGATATTTTCTTCAATGAATTTCTCCTGAAAGGCATCGGTGATGCTCTCCACCACGCCGTATTCCGCCGTTTGATTGATCACCAGGGGTATGGCGATACTATGAATGTGCGGTGGGATCGATCCCGCCATGGAATAGAATCCGCACCCTACTAGCGTAAGTACAAGCCCCAAAGAGGCCATGAATGTCCATGAACGCCTAATCATCATCCGGCCGCTTTATTTTGCGCTCCAGGCCATAATCATCGATTTTTCGATACAGGGTCCGCTCGCTCATTCCCAGAGAACGGGCCGCCGCCCGGCGGTTATTTCCAAAATATTTCAAGGTGCGTTCGATCGCCTCCTGCTCCAACTCCTTCAACGTCATATCCCCAATGGCTTCATCCCGGATCAGTTTCGGTGTTTGTTCAATCTTTCCGGCGGGATGCAGGTCCGGCGCGGTTCCAGGCAACACGGGAAGGGGTCCAGGAATGAATTGCCCCTGGCCCTGGGTCAGGACTTGTTTAATTACTTCCGTATCCTGACGAATGGAAAATAATTGGCGAAGGATCAATTCCCGCTCCGCCTGATCCGCCGTCAGATTTACGGGAACAGGCAAGGATGGATTGTGAATTTCCACTGGTCTATCTTTAAACAGGGTCCGTTCCACCATTTCCGGCGTAATGCGCTCGCCCCGTTCCAATACCAGAATACTTTCCACAAAGTTTTTCAACTCACGAATATTCCCAGGCCAGTCGTACTGTTTCATAAGGCGAATCGCATCGGGTGTGAACCCGCGATAACGAATATCGTTGCTGGTGGTGAATTCCAGGGCAAACCGTTCCACGAGCATGGATAAATCTTCAATTCGGTGCCTCAGGGGCGGCACGTGAATGGTCACCGTTTTCAGGCGGTAATAGAGATCCTGCCGAAATTCCCCTTTTCGAACCTGCTCTTCCAAATCCTTGTTAGTGGCGGCAATCAGACGCACATCGGTATGAAGGGTTTGGGAATCTCCCACGCGCATGAATTCTCCGCTCTCCAAAATGCGCAGTAGTTTGACCTGGGTCTCCAGGGGCGTTTCGCCCAGTTCATCCAGGAAAATAGTCCCCTTATTGGCCGTCTCAAAGTACCCTTTCCGATCCTCGCTGGCTCCCGTGTAAGCGCCTTTTTTATGCCCAAACAATTCGCTTTCGATGATCCCGCTGGGAATGGCTCCGGAGTTCACCACAACCAGAGGATACTGCGCCCGGCGGCTGTTTTGATGAATGGCTTTCGCCACCAACTCTTTTCCGGTTCCCGATTCACCGGTAATCAGCACGGAAATATCCACCGGCGCCACTTGAAGGATCATTTCCAGGACTTCCCGGATCTCGTCTGATCGTCCGATAATACCTGATGTTCGCTGTAAACGTTCTAAATCCATCCTATGGCCTTTTAGTCTAGCTTGGAATACAATGTCCACATACTGGATAGTAATGTACGCAAATCTGAGTATTGGGGCTCCCAATTCAGAAGTGCCTTGGCCCGATGTGATACGGCCACCAGATTATCCGGATCGCCAGGCCGTCGTTCCACGATTCGATACGGAATCATGCGACCTGAAACCGTTTCTGCCATCTTAACCACATCCAACACGGAATATCCTTCGCCAGTTGCCAGATTCACAGTAAAACTTTTCTGTGTCGTCTGAAGCTGATCCAACGCCCGCACATGGGCGCTGGCTAAATCATTGACATGAATATAATCCCGCACGCCGGTTCCATCGGACGTATCATAATCATTGCCAAATACTTGAAGTTCCGTCCGTTTCCCTATGGCCACTTCCATGACGATGGGCAATAAATTGGCGGGATTCCGTTCCATGTGATGGATACGGTTCTTTACGTCGTACCCGGCGGCATTAAAATACCTGAGGGCGGCGAACCGAAGACCTTTCAGGTTGTCCATCCAGTCCAGGTTTTTTTCAATGGCCAGTTTAGTGTAGCCGTAATAGTTAATGGGTTCAGTGGGATGCTCTTCGTCCAGAGGTAAATACTGGGGATAGCCATAGACTGCCGCGGTGGAACTGAACACAAAGAGATTGATGTTGGTTTCCAGCATCACATCCAGGAGCGTGTAGGTTCCATTCAGGTTATTCCGCAGATACTTGCCAGGATTCAGCATGGATTCACCGGCCGCCTTCCAGGCCGCCAAATGAATCACCGCATCAAATGTTTCCTGTTCGCAGATGTCCAGTAATCGATTGCGATCCAAGGTTGATCCCTGAATAAACCGTGCTCGGTAGTCTACATTTTCACGGAAGCCAAGGGATAAGTCGTCATAGACTACAACATCATGGCCCGCATCACAACAATCCATCACCACATGAGACCCAATATATCCGGCTCCGCCTGTGATTAAAATTTTCATGTTATCGCCGTCCTTTTCCAAATCCCGGAATAAGTTCACCTTCCAGGCGTTGAATTTCATCGCGTAATTTGGCAGCACGCTCAAATTCCAGTTTTTCCGCCGCCTCTATCATTTCTTCCCGCATCATTTCTAAGGCCATTTGTCGATCCAACTGGTCAAAATCGCTAAGTCTCCGCCCTTTTGTGTAAGAATCTTCTTCCCCTTTTCGGGAATCCGCCACCGTCGTGGAATGCATAATATCTTCCGTGGATTTATAGATGGTTTTCGGTGTAATGCCGTGTTTACGATTGTATTCTAGCTGAATTTTACGTCGTCGTTCTGTTTCCTTGATAAGATAATCCATGGCGTCAGATACATAATCGGCATACAGGATTACTTTCCCACCCACATTACGCGCGGCACGTCCCGCCACTTGCATGAGCGAACTCCGCGATCGTAAAAAGCCTTGCTTATCCGCGTCCAGAACCACCACCAGGGACACTTCCGGAAGATCCAACCCCTCACGCAAAAGGTTGATCCCCACCAGGACATCGAATTCCCCTAAGCGTAAGTCCCGTAGTATTTTAACCCGTTCCAATGAATTAATGTCTGAATGGAGATAGCGGACACGGAGATTCAATCCCGACAGGTACTCGGTTAAATCTTCAGCCATGCGTTTGGTGAGAGTTGTCACCAAGATCCGTTCATTCCGTGCCACCCGGGCATTGATTTCACCAAACAAATCGTCGATCTGTCCCCGGGTTTTTCGCACCTCTACTTCCGGATCAATCAATCCTGTGGGCCGGATCACCTGTTCCACTACCAGGCCGCCGCTCAAATTCAATTCCTCTTCCGCTGGTGTAGCGGAGGCATAGATCACCTGATTTTGAAACGCCATGAATTCATCAATTTTCATAGGGCGATTGTCCAACGCGCTGGGCAGACGAAACCCGTATTCCACCAGGGTTTCTTTCCGCTTCCGATCTCCATTATACATGCCGCGGATTTGCGGTAAAGTCACATGGGACTCATCGATAATAGTAATAAAATTGTCCGGGAAGAAATCCATCAAGGTCCAGGGACGTTCACCTGGTTTCCGTCCTGAAAAATATCGGGAATAATTTTCTATGCCGGAACAATAGCCGATTTCCTGGATCATCTCCAGATCAAAATTGGTCCGCTGTTCTAACCGTTGCGCTTCCAACAGTTTACCCATGTCCCGTAATTCTTTCACCCGGATTACCAAGTCTTTCTGGATTTCCATGACGATCCGGCCGATGGTCTTTTTATCGGTAACGAAATGCTTCGCCGGATAAATGGAGACAAAATCCAGTTTACGTAACAATTCCCCGGTAAGCGGATCGAAGGTTACCATGTCGTCCACTTCCGAACCGAAGAATTCGATGCGTAGGCACACATCCTCATAGGCCGGAAAAATCTCCAGAACATCGCCGCGGACCCTGAAATTTCCCCGCTCCAGGACCATCTCATTCCGTAGATAATGGATGTTCACCAATTTTCGAAGCAACGTCTTTCGGTCCAGGATATCTCCTTTGCGAATGGTGATCATCTGCTCTTTGTATTCCGAGGGGGATCCAATGCCATAAATACAGGAAACGGAACTCACCACAATGACATCCTTCCGCTCCAGCAATGAACTGGTAGCCTTCAATCTCAGTTTGTCGATTTCCTCATTTGCGGACATGTCTTTTTCGATATAGGTATCGGTGACCGGCAGATAGGCTTCCGGCTGATAATAATCGTAGTAACTGATAAAGAATTCCACGGCATTTTCCGGAAACAGTTGTTTGAATTCCCCATACAATTGAGCCGCCAGAGTTTTGTTGTGGGAGATGATCAACGTAGGCCGTTGAACTGCTTCAATCACTTTGGCCATGGTAAATGTTTTTCCCGATCCGGTTACCCCCAAAAGGACTTGATGTTTGATCCCGGTATTTAGCCCTTCCACTAGACGCTCAATGGCCTGGGGTTGATCACCTTGCGGTTGGAAATCAGAATGGATTCGAAACTCTGCCATATCGACAAAAATTACGTCGAACTATTCACCCGAAGCAATGGCAGAGAATGGAGATATGGGTTCAAGGATAGGCGTAAACAGAAAATGGTCAGTATTCATCCCGTTTTGAAACGGGATGTCCGGTCAGTTCATAGGCATTGGCGTCCGTGATCGTCACGTGAATAAATGATCCCGGTCGTTCCGGGCTGGTGATTTTTACAATATTATCCACCTCGGGAGAATCAAATTGGGTTCGACCAACAGACGTATCCGTGCCCACTTCATCCACGATCACCGATAGCGTCTGCCCTACCAATGCCTGGTTCTTCTCCAAGGAGATTTCATTTTGTAAATCCAGAAGCAGCGCCTTTCGCTCATCCTTCACTTTTTGGGGAATATCATCGGCTAACTCAAACGCACTGGTGCCTTCTTCTTCTGAATAGGTGAACACCCCTAGTCGATCAAAGCGCATGGAGTCGACAAAATCATACAGCGCTTTAAAATCTTCTTCCGTTTCCCCTGGATACCCCACAATCAAGGTGGTCCGGAGCCGAATGTCGGGTATGGCCTCTCGTAAAAGATAAATGCGTCGTTCGATCCCTTCCCGGTTCAACCCACGCCGCATGGACGCCAGAATCCGGTCGGACGCATGCTGCACTGGCATATCCAAATAAGGAACCAAAGCGCGATTTCGGCTCATGGCTTCGATGATTCGATGGGATAAATGCGCCGGATGGGCATAATGAAGCCTGAGCCAGGTTTGGGAATCTAAAACAGGGTCCAGCGCGTCCAATAAATCGCTGAGATAGACTTTTGGAGTTAAATCCCACCCATAAGACGTTGTGTCCTGAGCGATGATAAGAAATTCACGGACCCCTTGTTCCTGGAGTTGCTGAACTTCGGTTACGATGGAATCAATAGGACGACTAACCTGTAGTCCGCGCATTTGAGGTATACTACAGAAGGAACACCCATTATCACATCCCTCGGCAATTTTCACATACGCATAATGGGAAGGCGTTAACAGGGAGCGAAGAAACATGGGATCGTCCTGGGAATATTCTTTTCCGGTCAGTAAAGAAAGGATTTTGTGATGATCACTGGTTCCGAAAAAGTGGTCTACTTCCGGTAATTCCTGCTTAAGCTGACTCGGGTAACGTTCTGAAAGACATCCCATGACGATTAGACGCTGAATCTTTCCGGTTCGCTTCAATTCACAGGACTCCAAAATCACATCCACAGATTCTTCCCTAGCTTGATCCAGAAAACCACAGGTGTTGATGATGACCGTATCTGCCGCTTCCGGATCAGGAGTGAGGGTAATATTGGCTTTTTTAATCCCTCCTGTCAGGATTTCCGAGTCCACCAGATTTTTAGCGCACCCCAAACTGATTAAATGAATTTTTTGGTCATTCATGATTAGCATCATCTTCAGCCATCAGGCCCTGTAAATACAATTCAGCATCAAACGGTTCTAAGTCATCCAGATGCTCGCCGGTACCGATGAACCACACAGGAAGATGGTAATTCCGAATAACGGGAAAAACAACACCCCCTTTGGCGGATCCATCCATTTTGGTTAAGATAACCCCATCTAAGTTGATATATTCCTGGAATTGCCTGGTTTGCGATAACGAATTCTGTCCCAGATTAGCGTCCAATGTTAACAGCGTTTTTGTGGTGAATTCCGGAAAACGGGTGTCCGCGACCCGTACAATTTTTTCCAACTCCACCATAAGGTTCCGTGACGTATGGAGTCGCCCGGCCGTATCCACAATCACTACGTCCGTCTGATTCCGCCTGGCCGATTCCAATCCGTCAAAAACAACCGAAGAGGGATCTTGTGTTTTGGGATTTGAAATAAGCCGAATATTCAGCCTCTGTGACCATATTTCCAGTTGTTCAATCGCCGCCGCCCGGTATGTATCCGCTCCAATGAGAAGCACCGATTTCCCGGATTCCCGAAACCATCGAGCCAGTTTAGCGGAGGTGGTGGTTTTCCCGGTTCCATTGACCCCAACCACGAGAATTACCAGTGGAGTCTTTAATTGGGAAAGGTCCACTTCACCATGATGCAACGTTTCCAAAAGAAAGCGCTGAACATCGTCCCAGGTTTTTCGCCCCCGTCCCCGTTCGATCAATTCCATTAACTGGCTTACGGTTTCCATTCCCAGGTCCGCCAACAACAGACTTTCCTCCAATTCATCCAATTGGTCCGGGGTTAAACGATCGCGTCGCGTGCTAGAAAATAGTTTCCCGAACGAGTCACGGGTGGATTTCAGGGCAGCCTTTAATTTTGAGGTAAAAATCATCGGTCGGGTTAATGATTGAGAATTAAGAAATGTTCCGGAATTCTTGGATCAAGGTGCGTAAATATTCTATCCAGCTTACTACACCCAAAATCAACGTAATCACAATAAGTGGTAAGTGCAGGAAATTCAAGGAGTTCAATTGAAAGATATAGGAGGCCACAGTCAGTGCCGTAAACGCGATAAACCATTTACCAATCCGATTAGCACTCAGCACCTGGGAGTTGTGATTGATGAGATAAATGGCCGGTAAGGCAATTGAAAGGATACGCACCAAGTAAAATATAAAAAACCAAAGGGGAAACATACCATTGAGGACCATGTGAAAGACGACGGTAATGATCACGATGAAATCGGCGATGGGGTCCAACCACTTTCCTAAGTGTGTGACTTCGTGAGCTTTGCGTGCAAAATAACCGTCAAGGGCATCGCTGGCAATCGCGATCAAAATGAGGCTTAAAATGAGTCCCCAATGGGCCTTCACCGCGATAGAGTACACAATGGGAATTGCCATAACGGCCCGCAAAAGACTGATCATATTCGCCAGAGTCAGGACTCGGGTTGGATCAGTTATTTTTACTTTTTCGGGCTTCGACATAATCTTTTTTATCTGGTTCATTCATTCCGGTCGGTGTTTTCAGAGTCAAAATGTGGTCACACATGGCCTGAATGAATTTTCGATCATGGGAAATAATGATCGTATGTTTCGTATGCATTTTTCGTAGAAGAAAGCGTTGTAAAATTACTCGTTGTCGCCACCCCAATCCAAAGGTTGGTTCATCCAAAATAATGGGATCAAAATCGGCATAGGACAAGACCACAATGATCATCGTTCTTAGGGTACTCCACGACAGGTCCAGCGCCATTTTCTTCTTGGCCGTGGACCACGGAATCTGGAATTGTTCCAACACAGATTTAATGAGCTCCAAATTGGCTACTGAAAGCAGGTTGGCGCTCAATAATTCCTGAATCCACTCCTCCACTGTTCCAACTCCAAGCATGCGTTCCGGAAACTGATCCATATAACAGGGCTTGCAATAGGAATCCAAACTTAAGGAAACGGAGCCACGTTCCGGGGAGAGAATATTCATCATCAGAAGCGCCAACGTGGTTTTCCCGGACCCATTGGGACCGGTAATCCCAAGATGAGCAATCTGCTTCCCTCGAAAACTGAGATTATCGAGGATTGGGTGATCCGGTTGATACCCAAAAGATAATTGGTCAATGGTAATCGACATGGTTCCCGTTACTGCAGCATTCTTTGGATACGAATGTTTGGCAATGTCTGAAACTGGATGTAATCCCGATAAGGATAATTCCCATTTCGTCTGACCCCATTTTAAATCGTCCCATTCAGAGGTAAACCAAAAGATTACGGCGCCCGTGGTACGGGACCAATCGTCCATCCTATGTACCCAATCCGGTTTTACATCATCATTCAGGAATGAAAATCCATCGTCGATAACCACTACATCCTGGGGCTCCACCTGTGCCAGCACCAGATTTAAAAGTTCCTTTTCTCCGCCACTCAAGTTTACCGGGTGTATTTGACGATTGATGGAGTCCGGAATGAGACGATCGAGCGCGGCATACTGTTGACGAAGGATTTTAGGGTCCCCAGGTTGGCATTCCAGAGAAAATGCCAGTTCATCCGCTACGGTGGAGGTGACAAATTGATTTTCGGGATTCTGAGGAATAAAAAAACAGTGCTCCGGTGGTTGGTAATCCTCCAGCACAAAATTGACTGGTTCATTTACCGTATGTCCCGCTAGGATTCGCGCGAAAGCTGATTTCCCGACGCCTGCTTCTCCGTAGATAACATGAATTCCGGTAGAAAAAGATCGTTTTTGTGATTCTTCTTCAAAGTGGGGAAATCGTAGCGTAAACCCAATTGATTTAGTCACGGAGAATACTCCGTACGATCCGTGTTGAGGATCCTAAATTCCGATGGATGACATCTGTGGATGAGAAACTGGCCTTAATAAACGCATTTTTATCAAACAATAATTGGCGGATGATTTGACCGAATTCCTCCGCAGTACGAATGGGAAATCCACCGCCTGATTCCGCAAGATCGATCGCTTCTGGAAAGTTCTGGTATTTTGGACCGAAAATTACCGGTAACCGAGCGATGGCCGGTTCCATGACATTGTGGACACCCGTGGAAAATCCACCGCCCACGTAGGCAATTTGGCCCTGCCAATACAATCGGTAAAGAACACCTACTACGGCGATAATGCCTACCTGGACCCCATTATTCAATCCGACCCGTTTCTTTGATCGGATTACCTGGGTTTTCAAACCGGCCGATTCAAAGAGCTGCACTCCGTCTTGTACAGCTTTGTCTGTAGGCTCATGAGGAACCCAGTAAAGTGACAGTGATTTTTCCTGGTTCAACAGATCAATCAAGGGTTTTGCAATCACGCTCTGATCGTGGGAACTGATACTTCCCGCAATAATACGTTTTTCCCGAAGTAACACCGAAATCGTCCGCTTTTCAGTGAACTGATCCGCTTTTTGTTTCACTTGATCATAACGGGGATTTCCAAGCACTCTCACCAAGGGATGAGAACGATCCGTAAGTAATTTCTGAACCGTAAGGTAATCTTCATCGGTGATGGTATAAATGGTGTCAAAGCTCTGATACACACTGCGGTAAAAGCTCCGAAGTCCCGGTAGTAATTTTCGTGTTTTCGAGGCAAATCGAGCGGCAAAAATATTGGTATGAATTTTCCGATGATGGGCAACCCAAATAAAATTAGGCCAGGTATCATAGGAAGCCAGGATCACTTTTTTAGGTCGAGTGATTTTCAATGCTTTTCGAATGGTGAGTGGAAAATCGAACGGCAGGTAAATCTTACAGTCAATATTTTCATCATGAACATGGTTATATCCAGAGGGCGAAAAGAAGCTCACTACTGCTTTACATTGAGGTTCAATTTCCTTTAGACCCTTGAGGATGGGTCGGATTTGCTCAAATTCGCCAAATGAAGCGGCATGAAACCAGTAAACCGTTACATAGGATGGTACAGAAGCAAAGTAGTCCCGCAAGGTGGCAATGGATTTATGTCGTCCCTCATACCCCGCTCGCAATTTAGGATGGAAGAATTTAGCCACCCAAGCCGCACCGTAAAGAAGCGGGAAAATCACCAGATTATAGGCAATCATCCAGAAAACTTTTTTCACGCTGCTGTTCCTCGGATAGCGTTGGTAATTCGGAGCGGATCGATTTGAGTCAAACAGTATTGTTCGCGGCGGTAACAAGGCCGTTTCCCATTTTGCGAACAGGGACGGCACCACAGTGAAACCTCCACATCGGTCGATTCTGGACGCCAAGAACCGGCGCCCATTTCCCGGGTGGTGGGACCTAGAATCATCACGACGGGTTTTCCCAAAGCCTCCGCAGCGTGAACCAGTCCTGTGTCACTTCCTATCACCGTTCGTGCTCCTTTGAGAATGGATAATGCCGATCGAAGCGACGTCTTCCCTGCTAAATTCACGCTGTTCGGCAAGGCCTCGGCAAGCTGAAAACAGATTGCATCGCGGGCGGAACCTAATATCACCAAAGGAAGATCACGGAAAGGTTGAAAAGCTTGTAGGTAGGACTCTACACCAAGCGATTTTTGGGGCCAGGCCGCTCCGGGGACACAAACAAAATATTCACCGTGCACGCCCTCATTCTCCAACATTTTCCGATTAAGTACCATCTCACCTTCCGACACAACCAGGGACGGTAACGATTCACCAGATACAGGAATACCCGCGGCCATTAACGGTTCCAAAAACATTTTCCGATACGACCAATCATCGGAAAACCGATTATAATGCCATTGTACAAATAGCCAACGATTTAAACGTGGTTTTTTTACCCGGTAAAGCTCTAAATCCGATAGAGCCGATAAAATAATACGTGAACGTAAACTGTTATGGAGATCAAAAATAAGATCGAAATCCATCGTGTGTAGATGATGTCCTAGCCGTCGCAAACCCGCCAGATTGAGGGACCGGGAAACACAAATAATTTCATCGATGAGGGGATGTTGTTCCAAAAGCGGGGCATAGGATTCTAGAGTCATAAAGAAGAAACGGCTATTGGGGTATTGGCGTTTAAGAGGAGCCAAAACGGCTGTGCTTTGAACCAAGTCACCAATAGAAGAAAAGCGAACCAGCAATATGTGTTTCAAGGAACCTGACCCTATTTGATTCTCTGGGCATTAAAGTCCAGCAATTGTTCCATGGCCTGTTTGTAAGGTGAATCAGGATAAACCTTTATAGATTCGCGGGCACGATCGGAATATTCCTGAATTCGTTTCTTAGCATGATCAATTCCGCCCAAGGATGTGATGAAGTCTTTTAGATCGTTCAGCGATCGATTGGATTTTTTCGCTTTCTTTAACAACGAGCGAATCTGACGACGCTGGGCAACGTCACCTGTATCCAGGGTGTATATAACGGGCAAGGTCATCATATTCCGTTTTACATCGGCTCCCATGTCTTTCCCCGTATCTGCCTCACTTCCCAACAAATCAAACAGATCATCCTTAATTTGAAATGCAATTCCCAGATTCATACCATAGTTATGCATACTCTGGCGATCATCGTCCTTGCCTGAGGTGGTAATGGCACCCAATTCGGCACTGGTTGCCACCAGGGATGCCGTTTTTTGAGCTATCATTTGGAAATAGACGTCTTCAGTCAATCTCCGTTTCAAACTCTTCTCTATTTGAAGGATTTCACCGGCGCTTAACAATTCGGCCGTGGCAGCAATAGCTTCCAGAGCTTCAAAACTTCGGAGGCGAATCATGTAAATCAATGATTTACTTAAAATATAATCACCCATGAGAACCGAAAGTTTGTTTTTCCAGATACGATTGGTAGAGGGCCATCCACGACGCAATTTGGCTTCGTCCACCACGTCATCATGGACAAGCGTTGCCAAATGTAGCAATTCAATCATGGCGGCCGCCCTGTAAGTATTTTCGCTTGGTGTTCCGCAGACCCTGGACGCTAACAATGTAACTACCGGTCGAAAATGCTTCCCTTTTGTTTTGATCAGGAATTTTCCAATGGTATTGATTAAGGTAACATCACTGTGCAACGCAGCATCAAATTCACGATTAAATCCTTTTAAGTCTTCCTTAACCGGTTGGATGATGTCAGAGAGCTGAATGGTGGAAGCGGACATTATATATTCTGCAATTCACGGTTCTTGCGGGTCCCGACCCAAACAACACCGATACTGATTTCATAGAGCAAGATTAACGGAACCGTCATTATTATCATACTGATCGGATCTGGAGGAGTAATGAAGGCCGACAAAACCATGATAAATACAATCGCATGTCTGCGATATTTTCGCATACCCTGGGCTGTTAAGATACCAACTTTACCGAGAATATAGGATACTATAGGAAATTCAAATATGATACCTGATCCCAACATTAGCCAAACGATGAAACTGAAATAATAATTAATGGAAATATTGGTTTGGATTTCACCATATCCCATGGACGTAAAGAAATTCAAGGAAAACGGAATAATGACTTGGTAAGCGAAGACAATGCCAACTAAAAACGAGATAAACGTAAACAATATGACTGGCAGGATGTATTTCTTTTCATCCTTGTACAATCCGGGGGATATGAATCGCCATAATTGGTAGGTCAATACCGGTATAGCCAGAACGACTCCCCCCACAATCGCCAAGCCCCACTTGATCATAAACATGCCCTGAACCGTGAGAACCTGAAGAATCATATCCCGACTGACACTGCGAGTGGGACGAATGAGAATATCAATAATTTGATCGATGAATAAAAACGTAATACTGGCTCCGACGATAATGGCGATCAGGGATTTGATTAATCGCCACCGCAATTCTTCCAGGTGGTCTAAAAAGGACATGGTTTTAAAGGGGTCACTCATGGTCCATGGATTTCATAAGTTGTTTCGCGATTTCGTAAGGTGATCGTTTAACAGAATCAATAGAGCTCGTCTCTTTGAATAAATGGGATTCCCTGCTTTCCGACCAAAAGGATTTGAGCAATCGCTCGCGAATGAGTGTGGATACCCGTTGCCGATGACGGCGAATCCGGCGCTGATCAAATTGGCCTGTTGCTTTTTCAGCTTCAATCGACGCTAAAATGCCATCCAGAGCTTCCACTACACCTTTATCCTGGCTAGCAATAGTCCGATACACAGCAGGAATGCGTTTGGCCTGTTGAGAATAATTCTGTAAAATATTTTCCAAGGTCTGCGCTAGTCGATCAGCACCATCCCGGTCCGATTTATTGATAATAAAGGCGTCGGCTAATTCGATTAAACCAGCCTTCATTAATTGAATTTCATCGCCCGATTCCGGCACCAACACTACCACTGTGAAATCCACGGCCTTGATTATATCATGTTCTCCCTGTCCAACTCCGACGGTTTCGAAGAGAATGATATCTTTTCCGCTGGCTGCTAACACGTCCCCCACATCCTGGGCTTTTTTTGCCAGACCACCCAAATCGCCTTGGGAGCCCATACTGCGAATAAAAACTCGTGGATCCCCGAAAAAATGGTTCATCCGAACCCGATCGCCAAGTAAAGCGCCCCCCGTAAATGGACTGGTGGGGTCCACAGCCACAACTCCAACAGAAAGATCTTTTTCCAGTAAATGAATTACAAGACGATCGATGAGGGTGCTTTTCCCTGCTCCTGGAGGACCGGTTATACCAATTCGTACTGATTCATGAGAATAGTAAAACAAATTGGAAAAGTCCGCTTCTAAGATTTCAGAACCAGATTCAATTTGAGTAATCAACCGGGAAATAGCGCGGTGGTTATTGGAACGTATTTGATCCAAGACCCGGTCGTTCATGGAATATATATCAGATTATCAGGAAAACGTTTTGCAGAAATTGGCGAAACTCGTGATTGTTAGCGATTTCCCCTCACGGGTTATGAATCCTTTTTCTTCAAGTAGTTTAAACATTCTGGAAACGGTTTCCCTTGATGTTCCTGCCATGTTAGCAATATCCTGTTGATATGGCAAATTTTTAACCGTGACGGCGCCTCCTTTTATCGTGCCAAGCTCTTCAGCCAACCGAATCAGTGCAATTGAAATTCGCTGTTCGGCATCACTTAAGGATAAACTTTCAATCTGTTGGTCACTTCGTCTCAGTCTCCGGGTTAATTCTTCCAACAGTTTAATAGCGATTTTTGGGTATCGTTCTAAAATACCTAAAAATTCACCCCGTTTAATCGTTAAGGCTTCCGTGTCCTCAATCGCAATGACATTGGCTGATCGACCTTCGCCATCCAACAGGGACATTTCGCCAAAGAAGTCCCCTTCACCTAGCATGGCCAAAATTACCTCGCGTCCATCGTCGCTCATTCGGGTGACTTTCACACTTCCATTTGCTAAAATAAAAAATGTTTCACCAACAGTTTCTTCCATCAAAATCAACTGGCCTTTGGCGTACGATCGGGTGATCATTTGGTCAGAAATTTTTCGGAGTGAGGAGTCACTCAGGTCGCTAAACAGAGGGACTGATTGCAGAAGTTTAATCTTATCCATGGTAAAAGATAACGGTTTTAGAGAATTTTTCAAATGGTTGAAACTTTCCAGAGGGCACAAATTTCCACCGTAAATATCCGCCATTATTGTTGACTTCCATCGACGCCAGGGAATAATTTCCGGTCTAATTTTTTAACTTAATAGGACACAATGGACAGACATCCCCAACAAATTAAACGTACACGTCAGGATGTGAGACGGCGCGAACGTAATATCCAAAATCAATCCCGGATGAAAACACTGGTTAAACGGGTATTGACGTCAACGGATTTACAGACCGCCGAACCCATCTATAAAGAAACGGTTAGCTTTTTAGACAAAATGGCCCAAACCGGGCTCATTCATAAAAACACTGCCGCCCGCCGGAAAGCGCAAATTACGCGGCATTTGAATTCCCTATCCTAACTTAACTCTTATTCACCTGATAATTGGGAGCCTCCTTCACGATTCTTACTTCGTGAGGGTGGCTTTCTTTTGTTCCTGCCAAGGACATGCGTATAAACTCTGCTTTATTCGGGAATTCCTTAATCGAAGCAGCGCCACAATACCCCATACTGGCTCTGAGGCCCCCCACAATTTGATGAATCGTTTGCCGTACGGGTCCGCGATAAGGAACCATTCCTTCAATACCTTCGGGTACCAGCTTGGTCGCTTCCGTGCCTTCCTGAAAATACCGGTCGCCACTCCCCTCCTTCATAGCGCCCAGTGAGCCCATGCCGCGATAGGCTTTATACTGACGACCTTCATAAAGGATCGTTTCTCCAGGGCTTTCGTCCATTCCCGCCAATAAACTGCCTAGCATAAAACTTTGAGCTCCCGCCGCCAGGCATTTGGCCGCGTCTCCGCTGTAGCGGATTCCGCCATCGGCGATGATGGGGATATCGGCTTTTGAAGCGGCATCCACCGCATCGAAAATCGCGGTTAATTGAGGGACACCTACACCGGCAATAATTCGGGTTGTGCAACTGGCGCCGGCGCCGATTCCCACCTTGACAGCATCCACACCGGCATCAATAAGAGCCTGAGTTCCTGCCGTAGTGGCCACATTCCCGGCAATAATATCCACGCTACTTACGGATGCTTTAATTTTATCAATCGTTTTTAAAACACCGGCTGAATGACCATGGGCTGTGTCAATTACGATAACATCCACGGCATTTCGGGCTAATTCCTGCGCCCGTTCCACAGCATCCGCGCCAGCGCCCACGGCAGCTCCGACCCGTAAACGGCCATTGCTATCTTTTGCCGCATTGGGATACATCTCTTTTTTCTGGATATCTTTGACCGTAATTAATCCTGATAACTGTCCCTTCTTATCTACCACCAACAGTTTTTCGATCCGATACTTTTGTAATATTTCTTTAGCCTTTTCCAATGTCGTGCCCATGGGAACCGTGATCAAATTCTCACTGGTCATGCATTGTTTCACCGGCAAATCAAGGTTGGTTTCGAATCGAATGTCTCGGTTGGTTAAAATGCCCACCAATTTTTTCCCATCGACAACCGGAAGCCCGCTAATGTGATAATGCGCCATGGTGGCCTTAGCGTCCCGAATGGTTTTATTTACGTCCAGCGTGATGGGATCCATAATCATACCACTTTCCGACCGCTTCACCCGATCCACCATCTTGGCTTGATCGGAGATGGTGAGGTTTTTATGAATAATACCGATCCCTCCTTCCCTGGCTAGTGCAATGGCCATCTCGGATTCCGTCACTGTATCCATGGCGGCACTTAATATGGGAATATTGAGGTGGATGGATCGGGTTAAAATAGTGGTTATATCTACATCTCGGGGAAGTACGGATGAAGCCTGAGGCACCAAAAGCACATCATCGAAGGTATAGCCTGGTCGAAATTCTTTAGACACGATTACTCCAAGTTAACATATTTCTGAAGAAGAGTGGCTAGATTCCCCTGAGATATTATATCACGCAAAATGCGTATATCATAGGCCACCGGGTAGTCCCCCATCTGGTAGCGAATAAATCGCTTCAAGTAGGTCAAAACCGGTCGAGTTCCTTTACTTGGTTTCAATCCCTTGTAAAACAATAAAATGGCTCGTGTATTGACCAATAACTCGATGGCTAGAATCTGGGTCACATTTGCCGTAATTTGGAGCGCTTTACGTCCCGCCCAGGGTGCCATACTCACATAATCTTCTTGTCCACCGGACGTGGGAATCGAATCAATACTCGCGGGATGGCTTAAGGTTTTGTTTTCCGACACTAAAGACGCCGCCGTAACATGTGCAATCATGGCTCCCGATTCCAGACCGGGATTGTGAGCCAAGAATGGTGGCAAACGATCGCCAATCCCTTTCATGAAATAATGGATCCGACGTTCCGAAATCCCCCCAATTTCACTCACAGCAATAGCCAAGATATCCATCGCCTGAGCGATAAATTCGGCGTGAAAATGCCCCGAAGTTGCCACCTGATTATCGGGTAAAATGAGGGGATTATCACTTACACTATTGATTTCATCTTCCACCATCTTTTTGGCTTGGCCGAAGGTCTCCCGAGAAGCTCCATGAACATGGGGCATACACCGGAGGCTATAGGGATCTTGCACGCGATCACATTCCTCATGTGAGGCCACAATTTCACTCCCTTCCAAAAACCGCCAAATATTTTGAGCCACAGTCTGTTGCCCGGGGTGCGCTTTCAGCTTGTGGATTTCAGGAGCGAAGACCTGTCTGGTCGATAAACTGGCTTCCACGGACATGGCTCCAATGATGTCCGCATGTTTTAGCAGATTTTCCGCTTCCAGAACGGCCTGTATCGCTAACGCGGTGGATACTTGAGTTCCATTGATCAGACTTAAGCCTTCTTTGGAGCCCAATACCAGCGGGTCCATCCCCACATTTTTCATGGCGACCATACTGGGAATCACGCGGTCCTGAAAGTGGACATCACCTTCACCGATTAGAGCCAGCGCCAGATGCGCCATAGGAGCTAAATCCCCGCTGGCCCCCACCGATCCCTGAATGGGAATCACAGGCAAAATGTCATATTTAAGGAATTTGGCGATTTGCTGGACTACCTGGAATCGGACTCCACTAACACCTTTGGAAAATGTGAGCAGTTTCAGGAAAAGGACAATCCGGGTTAAGGGCAAGGAAAGGGGCTCTCCCACACCGGCGGCATGGCTTCGGACCAGGTTGAGTTGCAGTTTTGCCTGTTCTTTGGGGCTGATTCGGATTTGACTCAGATTCCCGAACCCTGTATTGACTCCATAAATTTTCAGATCTTGCGAGACAACTGACTGAAAACGATGGGCACAGTCCACAATCTTGGAACGCACTTTCGGTTGAATGCGTACCTGGACCGGTCCATTAAAAAAAGGGCGGAAATCATCGACGGAATAGCGTCGATCGGAAAGCGTAAGGATTGCCATAGAGAAATTTACCCCCCCATCGAAACGTATATCAAGCAGGCACCGTAGGCCTAAGAAGAAAATTGTGTGAGACTGTCCACCATATTCATCCGAACGGGAATTGCATCCATAAAATGGTTGCCGTAGCGTTTGGTCACCACCCGATCATCCAAAATAACAAAAATTCCTTCATCATGAATGGTCCGAATCAGTCGGCCAAACCCCTGACGAAGTTTTATTACACATTCGGGAACGCTGTATTCCATGAAGGCATTACCGCCCCGCTCTGATATGGCCGCTGAATACGCTTTTACAATCGGTTCGGAAGGAACATCAAAGGGAAGTTTGGTGATTATCAAGATTTCAAGAAGATTTCCAGGGAGGTCCACTCCTTCCCAAAACGCGCTCGTTCCCAAAAGGATGCCATTTTCCGTGTTGTGCATGCCTTTTAAGATTGCCCACCGACTGGTACCATACACCTGAGCAAAGAGGGGCATGTCCCGTCCCCCGGGGAAAGTACGAAGATAACGATACGTCCCTTCCAACAATCGGTAGGAGGTAAATAAAACCATGATCCGCCGATTGTACTTCTGATGAAGGTTATAAATCACTTGAGCAATTGCTTTGGGATCATTTGTAATAGATGGTGAGCCCGCATATTGTAGATAGGTCACCTGATCATCATAATGAAAAGGACTGGGGAATTCAGCTGTCCGGACTGATTCTGCCCTGGACGTCCCTAAACCAATCCGATTGAGGAAATAATCAAAACGGTCGTCCACTCTCAAGGTCGCCGATGTCAGGAGGCAGTAGTCCAGTTTTGAAAAGAAATTGGTGTATAAATCCTCAGCTAAATCGACAGGAGAGCCGTGAATAGATAAATACAAATTCGCATTTCGATCGTTTTGTTTATACGATCCTTCTTGCCAATACACCCACCCCGGTTGCACATCTCGCGTGAGGATAATCAGGGTTTCCAATAAATTCTGAATAAGTTCCTGACGTTGTTCAAACGCCGCATGAGTTTCCGGATATTCGTCACGACCGGGATCTTTATTCAGCAGGCTATTCACCCACTTTTGCAGGGTGTTCAACAGTCGTTTTAGGGCATCGATAAATGCGGTTAACTCGTGGTGAACATTGCCATATTCTTCCGCCAGATTGGAAATGATAATTTTGATCGTGTAAGGATCCGAAGGTTTATAGCGTCCTTGGGAATGCGATTCCAACGCCTCGAAAAATAACGTCGCCGCGCTTTTCGCACCTTGAATATCACTGATAAGTGTAGAATAAAGATCATTTAATTCTGGGAATAGCTTGGCTAGAGCTTTGACCTGTTCATTCCACCGTTTATTGGTTAGGGCAGTTGGATCAATCAATTGGAGTACAGTAGTGATGTAAAATAAGTCCAGGCTTCGGGATAATTGTCCGTATGCCGTGGGTATCAAATTATGCGCTTCATCAATGATAACTGTATCATAAGCGGGTAAAAGACCGGGATTGGTCATTTCTGAGAGGAGCAAGGCGTGATTGACAATAATAAGATTGGCTTCATAGGTCATCCGCCGAAGTTTGCCGAAATAACATCCATGATGTTGCTGACAAAGATTGGTTGTACAGAAACCGGGATCGCTTTGAATCATCGACGCCACGCGACCGGGACGACTCCCCCAAAAACCATTGCATTCCTGCAAATCTCCAGTTTCGGTCCAGTCCAGCCAGATAATCAGGGGCAGCAGGCATTCCACTTCTGATGGCGAAAGAATATTGGCCGCGTCATGGATCACCCAGTCTAATCGTGTCAGACAGATGTAGTTGCTTCTTCCCTTCAATTTTACCGCTTTGACCGAGGTCTGAATGGCGTCCGCTAATTGAGGTAAATCTTTGTGGAAAAGTTGATCCTGGAGATGTTTGGTATAACAGGAAACCACTACCGGTATTTCCCCGTCAGATTCAAATGCTTTTTGCAGCGCCGGGAATAAATACGCCATCGATTTCCCCAATCCAGTACCGGCCTCAGCGACACCGAATTCCGGCTCACCAGTAATGACTTCAGATACAAAATTTGAGAATTGAACCTGCTCCCGCCGATCTTCGAAATCGTCTAAAGAACGCGCCAAATAACCCTCTGGACCAAATACGGTTTCGGGCGTGAGACCGGAAATGTCGGTTTCACCTTCGCAAAAATAAATATTATTCATCATGTGGTGATCCCGTCGAGGCGCCACCAACCCGGTCTTGGTTTTTCCCACCCGTGACATTTCCCGTGCTAAAGCCGAATAGAGGTCTTTATTAGGAAATGATCCGTGTTTTAAAATTTCCAGTAATTTGGTGATGATCGATAAACGATACGAGGCTGCTTCTTCCACCAATTCCAAAAATATAACCCCACAATTTTCTGTATCCTTTTCCGCTCGGTGGGAACCTTCCGCTGAAAGACCATAATATTCGGCTACCGTTCCCAAATTGAAGGCCGGTAAATCGAATAAAAACGTTCGTGCCAGAGATAAGGTATCATAAAGGGGATTTGAAAGTAGCGGTTGATCATATCGCCGTCGTAGGGCCGTTAGAAAAGACCAATCAAAAGAAATGTTATGGGCCACCAACGGATATTCACCTAAAAATTCCTGGAATTCAGCTACCAAGTCCTCTTCCTTTGGGGATTTTTTCACCATTTCATTGGAAATGCCCGTGATATCAGTGATCATAGAACTGATGGGTATTCCCGGATTAACCAGGGTCACGAATTTATCATCCACCTCCCCATCCACATACTTCAGAGCGGCAATTTCAATCAACCGGTCGAATTCAGGATCCAGTCCAGTGGTTTCGAAATCAAATACGACAAATGTTTGAAGACCCAAATGGGTCAGTAATTCTTTATCTAGCATCAAATTCCCGAAAATAAACGCGCTACATGAATTAAAAGCGATGGCTTTGTTCTTAGAGCGGTGGAAAATATTTTAAACAATGACAGGTCCGTATCTGGAATGCCCTCCAATCGATGAGCTATCGAATTCAGTTCCTCATCACTCAGCCGGTAAACCGCCTCTTTTAGGCGATACAATCGTTCGTGATTCTTTCCCCCAATGCTGGCCCAAGCCTTTGGATAGGATTCAAGATTCGACTTGGACGGATTTCGATTGGATTTAAGTACCTCAATCGCCGTCTCTGCCGCTAAAAGACCGCTCCGCATACCAGAAATAATTCCCCCTCCCGTTAATGGATTGACAGTATGCGCCGCATCACCTACCAACATCAAACCATCCGCGGTCATTTCCTTTACTGTTTTTGCCACCGGAATACCACCAGCAACAGTACTCAGCACGGCGCCATCAGGATATTTCCATTCCAGAAATGCATCTAAAAATGACCGTGCGGAGCGTCCGTTCTTCGCGTCCAATCCGTTAATTGCCAAGCCAATGTTGGCCATGTGCGGTCCTTTTGGGAATACCCATAAATATCCACCAGGCGCCCAATTACGGGACAGATAAAATTCGAATATATTGGAAGTTACGTCGATTCCAGAAACGGTTTTTTGAAGTCCTGATTCCAGGTCTTTAAGTTTTAGCTGGGTTCGTATACCGGCCCAGCGACCCACCCGGCTTTCCACACCGTCAGCTCCTACGACTAAACGGGCGTGCAGTTCAAACGGTTCATTGACATAAAGTCCCCGGACACCGCAAACCTGGTCATGGTCAATTAAGAGGCCATTCACATAAGCCTTCGTAAAGATTTGTGTGCCTGCTTCCGCGGCAAAGCGAGCCAAATCCATGTCAAATATGCGTCGATCCAGAATATAACCGAATTCTTTCAACGGAAATTCAATCACGGTCTCATCCGGCGATATCATTCGAATACGATCAATGGTGGATCGAATCCAACGCGGGTCTGGTTCATGAAAAATGCGCAATCCCGTATCACTGACAGCTTCACCGCAACGAACGGGAACCCCAATGTCCCGATCCTTTTCCAATAGCACCACATCCAGACCGCTTTGAGCGGCATGGAGGGCAAAGGTGGAACCCGCTGGTCCCCCGCCCACAACCACAATGTCAGTTTTCTTCGGTATCATTTGAGCTCAGAACGTCAAGGGGACATGCATACACGCAGAGATTACAATCAATACAGGTCTGTTGATCGATAAAAATATTGGCTTCTTGTATTTCAATACAATCCGGCGGACAGACGCTCACGCAGGCCCCACAAAAATCGCAGGTATTCTCAGCAATGTCGATCATTCGGTTTCAAAATTAAGTTCATCATGATCCACGCCAAACGAGGGGTGAATGATTCCTAACCGGAAATAATAGAAATGACGCAGGAAGTAGAATAAGAGAACGGCGGCCATGAAATACCAAGCTTCCCTCGACGCGATGAATCCGGTAAAAATAAACGCAGGATAAAAGCGCAGTCGCTGAACATGGCGTACATGATTATCGAATAAAGCCACGATATAAAACGGCAAACTGACAACCGCCGCAGTACTCAAAACGGGATCATCGCGATATATTCCACTACCCATTGCCAGTACCAGAAGGAGTACGCCTGTGATAACAATTCGGAATCGATAGGACGAATCGGGAATGACTTTGCCACCGGATTCCATGTTTTCAATAGGTATTGTGTACACCAACAAAATTGCTCCATAGCCCAGCAAATAGCTCAAACTGATGAAAAATCCCTGTAATGAAATATGAGCCCACCCGCTAAGGAAAATCACTTCCGCTAAGGCCAAATGAATGACGAGTTTCTTCGTTATTGCAGATTGAGGTGAAAACTCCATCCATTTACGGGGTCGAAGCACCATAACATACATGACTGTCCAAAAGGCCAAACCCAGAATACCCGGAAGCCAGCGTGAAAAATCCCAAAAGATATAACGGTTTACATAACCATCATAGGAACTGATACCGGCCGTAAATAATGACCAAAGGGCAAACCAGGCCAATGGATTTAAATCATCCAGACCATCAATGGTTTTCACCAGGTTGAAAACCCGTTCGTGACGGGGCGTCCCCACTGGAAACAAACGTTGTGCAATCATAATGTCCTACAGTTTGATAACGCCAATGGAATAAAGAAAGACGATGAAAATCATGACCGGCGCCAGATATTGAAGAATTTTCAACCAGCCATCCGGAACCCAGTGGCGGTCCTTAAACCACCGGGGAGCACCTGTTTTTAACGCCCGAATGGCCCGATCTGATCCCCAAATCCAGGCCACAAATATTGAAATGAGCAAACCTCCCAGCGGAAGTAAGATATTGGCCGCCAGGTAATCCACCGTATCAAAATAATTTAGGCCAAAAATCTTAACGTCTTTCATCAAATTGTAGGAGAGCGCTGAAGGAACTCCAATGAGAAAAGCAACCGATCCCATGACTAAAACGGCTTTATGCCGGACCCAATTTCGTTCATCCACAAAATAAGCTACAATAACCTCCAGTAAGGAAATAGCGGAACTCAAAGCCGCCAAAACCAAAAGAACGAAAAACAAAATGGCAAATAGATATCCACCGGGCATTTTTGCGAATACCACAGGAAGGGTTTGAAAGATTAACCCCGGTCCCACGGCAGGGTCTAATCCAGCAGAAAATACAGCCGTAAAGATGGCGATACCCGCCAGCAAGGCAATCAATGTATCCAGTCCCACAATTTGAATGGATGCGGTGGGAATATCGTCTTTGGAGGTCATATAACTTCCATAGGTCATCATAGCTCCCATACCCAGACTCAGAGTGAAAAAGGCATGGCCCAGAGCAACCAGTATGGAGTTACCATCAATTTTACTCCAGTCAGCCACCCATAGAAAGGCAAGACCTTTTCCAGAATCTGGAAGGGTAACTCCACGAATTACCAAAATGATTAAAATTCCGAACAAAAGGGGCATCATAATTTTACTGCCCAATTCTATCCCTTGCTTCACCCCGGCATACACTACGCCCATGGTAATGACTGAAAATAGCAGATGGTAACCCAGAATCCAGGACGGTGTCCCGACCAACTGGTTGAAGTGTTCTCCCGCCATTTGTGGGGTCGTATATTGATGAAATGATCCTTTTATGGCCTCTACGACATAACCCACGGCCCATCCAGCCACGACGCTATAGTAAGATAAAATGAGGAAGCCAGCCACGACGCCGAGTCCTCCAACGCCGATCCAGAATGAGGAGTTATTTAACGCTTTGAACGCTCCCACAGGATTTCGATGGGTCGCTCGTCCCATGAGGATTTCGGCCATCAAAACAGGCAAACCAATGACCGCTATGCAAATGAGATAGATAAAGACGAATGCTGCTCCACCATTTTGTCCGGCGATATAGGGGAATTTCCAGATGTTCCCTAGTCCAATTGCCGACCCGGCTGCGGCCAGAATAAATCCCACATGGGATCCCCAGGATTCTCTTTTTTTCATAGATCTTGCTCTCTGTCCTTTTCTAATTCTGTGGACTGCCCTTCAATGGGCACTTCCATAACCTGGTCAAATGTTGATAGATGGGCATCAACAACCGCATCTAATAGACCATAAATGTAAATAAACCCGGCCCACCATGCATATTTATTTCTTTTCTCTAAGTATCGATGTTTCTTTAAGGCCATATCATCCGAGAAATCACGGTACTGAATTCGGTTCGCGTTAAATCGCCAAATTGCCGCTAGTTCTAACCCCGCAAGAATACCAGCTTTAACATAATGTCCTGTGTAAATCTGTCCCACACCAGGAAAAATCAACGCCCATTTTGCTGCAGTGGCTGGATCTTGCGTTTTTACCGAATCCACCTCCTGCCCCCATAAAAGAGAGCCTAATAGAAGCAGGACGAAAAGTTTAGTCCCCATTACCTCGGGGATCCGCACTCCAGTTTCCAATGACCGGCTGGGCCTGGGGATGAAGCGAAATTTCCAAATGCCGACGTTCTCCAGGTAAAACTTCACCGTCTAAATGCAATGGAATTGAAAGAGGACTTTCCACCAGTAATTTTTTAGCGCGGTAGGTTTGGACTTCTTCCAAATCAGTGATGGTGCCGTTTAATAACCGGTGAAAATTGGAAATGATCGTCCAGCGAGAAATCTTTTCAATGTAGGTTACATCAAACCACCCGTCATCCAACCTGGCTTGTGGCGTTAATTGCAATCCACCACCCACATTCCATCCATTGCCCACACTGATCAGGAAAGTATCGGTTTCCAATGTTGTATCGTCATCCAGCGTTATTTTCATGGGAATTCGGCGATAGGTGATAAGTGTGTAAACAATGGCCAGTAAGTATTTTACAGCCCCTTTGATGAAGGTCAACATTCGTCCAATATCATTACTCCGGCCTTCGAACCCCATCCCCAGCACATTAATAAAGCGACGGCCATTTACCTCGCCCACATCCACCATACGCACATCATGATTTAACAGGATTTCAACATCTTTTTCCAGGTCATCATGCGGAACTAAACAACTGCGGGCAAAATCATTTCCTGTACCAATAGGAATCATTCCCAGGGGTTTGTCTAAATCCGGGAGACCATTGAGAATTTCATTGATCGTCCCATCACCACCCACAGAAACGATCACATCAAACTGAGGCGCCAGTTCTTTGACCAATTCCACTGCATGTAGGGGCTCTTGAGTGAAATGAAATTCGTAGGTTACGGATTGTGCTCGGAGAAGCCTTTCAATTTCAGGCAATGCATCCATGGTTCGGCCACTGCCTCCAGCAGGATTCACAATTAATAAGTAGCGTTTTGATTGCTCTAGTGTCATAAGATGAGTTCCAGGGGTTTGTTGGCACGGTAAGACATAATTCTTTTCACAAATTAAGTCGAGGGAAGGAATTAATTCATCATATTGTGGGCGTGACGACTATCCGCCGTGGCATTGAAAATGTGGGTGAACACGTCCCGGTCAATTTTATCAAAATTAACCTCCCGGCGACCCATGACCCGGGTGGCGACCTCGATAGCTTTTTCCAATTGATAGGTCACATAATTTTGCCCCGATCCCCAGGCAAATGAGGGAATGTGCGTCGCATGTAATTCAGATCCATACAGATTGCAGTGGAAACCCACCACCGTCCCCGTGTTAAATGTCGTATTAATACCACATTTTGAATGATCGCCCATTATCAGTCCCAGAAATTGGGTGCCACTATCGACCCATTCACCGTCGATCATCATTTTCACGGTACTGTAATTATTTTTCAAATCCGAATTATTGGAATCGGCGCCGATATTGACCCATGAACCTAGATAGGCATGTCCTAGAAAACCCTCATGTTGCTTATTAGAATAGGCGTGAAGGATCGAGGCCTCAACTTCTCCCCCAACCTTACAAACGGGACCGATACTTGTGTCTTCATAAATTTTTGCGCCAGCTTTAATAAGGGAGTTTGCACCAATAAACAAAGGTCCTTCTAAGACGGCATTAGGTAGAATTCGGACCTTGCTTCCGATGTAGATGGGGCCACGTTCTGCATCGAGAACGACGCCCGGTTTGATGACCGTCCCTTCGCCGATATGAATTCTCTCAGTATTCAGACAAGTCACATTCCCGGACAAGGTGCCCGACAGGGTCGGCTTATCGTTGGTTAAATACGAAAAGTCCGCTTCGATTTGTGCCCCGTTCTCTGCAATCAAATCCCAGGGATAGTTAATGGTTGTGAAGGATTCCTCGAATACTTGGATTCTGGATAGGTCCTTGACTTGATCGATAAAATCAGAACTTAGAGGATTCAATTCATCCCAAAGTTTCCCCTGTATTTTTATTGCAAGTACATTGTTTCCATCCACAATCGCCGTATGAAGGGGCATTGTTTCGATCCTTACCTGCAATCCCTGATTCCAGAGTAAACGTCCGTTGATCGCCAAAACAGACGCCAGATCATTGAGTGAGACATTGACTTGACTCTCCGGGTGTGCTCGTTTTGTGAGATCGGCTAAATAGGACCGAACCGCTAAGTATACCGGTTGATCAGTTAATATTCGTCGAAGTTTGGTGAGTAACGTTTCGATACCGCAGCGGAGATCAAAGGTTGGACGTGCCAAACAAAGAGGATTGAGTTTCCGAAATCCCTCATCCTCAAAGATGCAAAGATTCATAAGACCTCCTTTGGAACGTCACTGCGGTGTACAATGTGGATTTGTCTGAATCTCAGAATAATGGCAGGTTTAATAAATTAACCGCTTATCGTGTGGCGATACATTCAATTTCAATATCGGTGCCCAAGGGAAGAGCAGCGACCTGCACTGCCGAACGAGCCGGAGGCGTCATTCCTGAGAACCATCGCTCAAAAACAGCGTTAACCTCACCGAATTGATTTAAGTCGGTTAAGTATACAGTTATTTTAACAGCCTTTTCCAAGGACGTACCGGCTGCTTTAAGTACAGCTGAGAGGTTTTGAAATACCTGTTCAACTCGATCCTGGAACTCCCCTTCTACTAATTTTCCTGTTGAAGGATCAAGGGGAATCTGTCCGGCTGTAAAGCATAAATGGTCAGTGAGAATTCCTTGACTATAGGGACCAATCGCCGCTGGCGCGTCCGAAGTAGATACTGGGATTTTACTCATGAATTTCCTCCATGGTCCAGGTGGCCAATCCAACGCTTGGGTTTAGCGTGCGAAAGACCTGGGTTTCCATTTTCTGAATGATAAATTCACCGACGACAGCCACCTCCATTTCCATGCAATGTCCACTGATAGCTCTAAACTCATGATCGCCCAACACGATATGAGCATGGATGAACGGTGAGCCGTCTTTCATGGTAATATTGCCTATAAAACTGGTTAATTCGTAAGTCCCTTCGAAGCGGTCTTGGTGATAAGATTTTGTTTCGGGGACAAAAACACCCATCTGTATGTTGGCGACTGCGCCAATGCCGGTAATCTGTCCATTTTCAATGGAATGTTGGCGACAATAGTCGGTGAGCGTTTCCATCACCAATTCCCCTTTTTCTAGGTATATCCAGTGCACCGATTCTTTGGCTTGATATTTCATTTTTCCGTATCCTGTGTTAGAAACGAATGAAGCAAATCATATCCTTTTTCAAATATTTGATTGAGCTTAGCAAAATCTTTGCCTCCTGCCGTAGCCAAATGAGGTCTACCGCCACCACCACCATCCATAGCTTTCCCTATGTTTTTGGCCAATTGCCCGGCGTGATACCCCTTTGCAATCCAATCCCGGGTGACCAGTACCAGCGCTACCGGCTTCGGCATGGATTTGGAGGACAAGACAGCAATTCCCGACGGCCACTGTTCAAGAATACGATCACCAAGAGCTTTTAAGTCCCGATCAGATTCCGCATTTACCCAGGCAATCAGAAGAGGGAACCCATCGATGGTTCGGCTTTGAGCTAATAAATCGGGAATAGATGTGGATGGACCAACTGACCGTTGACGACCTTTTTCCAACGCCTTTTTTTGTTTTAATAATTGCGCTACACGGTCTACTAATTCCTGCTCACCGCAATGGACCAGTGAGGCCAGGGTTTGTAACGTTACGGAACGATCTTGGAACAACGAAAACGATTGAACGCCTGTTACCGCAACAAGCCGTCGAATTCCAGCTGCCAGGGACGTTTCTTCAATTATTTTGAATGATCCAATATCTCCCGTTCGCTCCACATGGGTTCCGCCACACAATTCCTTGGAAAATTCCCCAACAGTAACGACCCGAACCACATCTCCGTATTTTTCCCCAAAGAGCGCTTCCGCTCCCTCCTCACGAGCTTCATCAAATGCTTTAAGTGATACATCTAAAGGTGTATTTTTTAATATTTCAAGATTAACAATCTCTTCCACACTCTGGAGTTGCTCCGGTGTCATTTTTTCGAAATGGGTCATGTCAAACCTGAGGTAGTCTGGTCCAACCAGAGAACCAGCCTGGTGTACATGATCTCCCAAAACGTCCTTAAGCGCCTTATGTAATAAATGGGTGGTAGTATGATTGCGGCGAATGGCTTGTCTCCGGTCAGAATCAACCTGACAGGTTACGGTTAAGTCCGAAAGATCATGAGGAAAATCACCATCACAAATGTGTAGGATATCGCCTGAATCTTTTTGCGTGTCCAGGACGCGTAGATCAATGGTTGCCCCGGTGATAATTCCCTGATCGCCAACCTGCCCTCCCGATTCGGCATAAAAAGGCGTTTGATCCAGGATGAGCCAGATTTTATCATCCACATAGGCAAGTTTACGAATTGTAGATTCCGTCTTAAGGGTATCATACCCTACAAACTTAGATGATGCTCCCTCTGATAGAACGCGCCATTCAATGGTATTGGATCTGGCCTTGAATTTTCCAGCGGCTTTTGCCCGAGTGCGTTGCGCTTCCATCGCTTTCTGGAAGCCAGGTTCATCCACCGTAAGTCCCCGTTCCCGAGCCATCAGTTGAGTCAGATCCAAGGGGAACCCGTAGGTGTCATATAAACGAAATGCAGCTTCACCGGAAATTACAGTTCCCGATTGTTCCTGAATGATTTTCTCAAAATGATTCAATCCGCGATTCAGCGTTTCATTAAAGGAAACTTCCTCAGCTTTGATCACCTGCTGGATATGAGATTTTTTATCCGATATTTCCGGGTATATGGAGCCTAATATGGAATCCACTTCCTCAACCAAGCGATAAATAAACGGCTCCTCCATGGCCAGCATCCGGCCAAATCGTGAAGCCCGGCGCAAAATGCGCCGCAGGACATAACCGCGACCTTCATTGGACGGCATGGCCCCATCAGATAGGGAAACGGTCAACATACGAATATGGTCCGCAATAACCCTCATGGGAACCGGGTTATCCTGGTATGATACACCGGTCAACGATTCAATCGATGAAATGATGGGCATGAATAAATCCGTGTCGTAATTGCTCTTTTTCCCCTGAATAACGGCCACAATCCGCTCCAGACCGGCACCCGTGTCCACATGTTTGGCAGGAAGAGTCGTTAACGTACCAGATTCATCCCGGTAATTCTGCATAAAGACCAAATTCCATAATTCCCAGTATTCCGGAGATGAATTGACCCCTTCGGCACTCTGCTGATTTATGTCGTCCCCAATATAATAGTGAATTTCCGAACATGGACCACAGGGACCCGTATCGCCCATCTCCCAGAAATTTTCCTTTGCGCCAAAACGCAAAACCCGCTCTTGACCAATGTCGGTTTCCTTCACCCAATAATTGTAGGCTTCATCGTCATCTGTGTACACCGTTGCCCAAAGGCGCTTTTTATCCAGGCCCCAAATCTCCGTCACCAGTTCCCAGGCCCACCGGATGGCTTCAGCCTTATAGTAATCCCCGAAACTCCAGTTACCCAGCATTTCAAAAAACGTATGGTGGTAGGTATCCTGCCCCACCTCTTCCAGATCATTGTGTTTCCCGCTTACACGAATGCATTTCTGACTATTAACAGCTCGGGAAAATTTCGGCGTCTCCTCGCCCAAAAAAATGGGCTTAAACTGATTCATCCCGGCATTGGTAAACAACAACGTGGGATCATCCCAGGGAATGACTGGAGCACTCCGAACAAATTGATGGTCCTTGCTCCGAAAATATTGGATAAACGATTCGCGAATAGTTTTACTGTCCATAGGTGCCTTAAAATCCGAAACTGGTTTCAAAAACAGTATGATTCACACGTTCATTGGCGTCATTCACATCGCCGTCGCCGTTCAAATCCACAAACGTACGTTGGAAGTTATAGCTGATCACCATTCCTCCGCCCATTTCCAACGCCAGGCGATACCCCATGACCGTATTTTCGGTAAAATCAAACTGGAAGGGATTGGGTACGTTTTGTTGCTGGTAATACACCTTTGCAATTTTGAGCTTACTCACGGTTTTTAACAGAGACATGGACGCCAGAAAACTTTCCACCGTGGATGGTTCAAAGGATTGGCTGACCGCATTCCAATTATCACCATATAAATTTTGATATGATACGGAAATATCAAACCATCCCAATAGATTGAGAACGGCCTGACCGTAAAGCCCTTTCATGGGACCATATTCCCCAAGACGGGATTCCTTAGTTATAATAATTTTCTCATTTCCTCGCAAGGATAGGATAGCCCGTTCCGCATCATAGGAGCGACTCCAGTAGCCAAATTCAAAATTCCCGTGGGGAACCATTCGATATTCTAAATTGATCCGGAGGGGACCAAAATGGGTACCGGCCCCCAAAGGAATAAGTCCTGATCCTAAAGATTCCTTTTTACCGGTTAGCGGATCAATGGTTTCCCCTAATAGTTTAGCCGCTTGGGCGTAAATATAAACTGACCAACGTTTGTTCTTAAAAATGGGATAACCCACGTCAAAGGCCAGGGCGCCCACCGGGTCTGAGGTCTCCAATACATTCAAGGGTTCCGGACGAGTATCAATGAATGGATCCAACACAATGGTCGTATCCAACGTCCATCCCGGAATATCACTGTCCAGCGTATCGGTAATTCCGTCGCCGTCAATATCCCATTCCAGGGGGTCCACATCCGCCAGACCATCCCCATCTGTATCCAACCAATAGGTAGCATTATCCGGAAAATCATCCACCATGTCCGGTCGTCCGTCGCCGTCACGGTCGCTTAATGCCAAATATTGATTACGGTCCAACACAGCGCTAACTCCCACCGGAAAACCAGTGAACATCGATGATTCGACACGCAGACCGGTGAGGGAAATATTTTCTTTAAAATCATTTACGAATCCCGTAAGATGGAACGATTTCAATTTCACACCCCAATCCAGGCCAATCTTCCGAACATCAGGGTAAAACAATGTATTGCTGTAGTTATTAACCAGAATTCCATAACCCAGTGATACTCGGTCTAAGGCCCCAATTTTTAAATACAAGGGATCGCCAGGTTGTCCCCAGCGGAAATAATAAATTTTGTCTATGAGGGTGTTTTTAATGGCGGAGCCACTGGAAAAGTCCCACTCGTCTTTATGCAAATTCCCTTCACTATCTACATAGAATACCAGATCCAAAGCCAAGGCGGCCTTACCGATGGGAATGACGGGACGGAAGGCCAAGGAATTCCAGACTTTTCCGTCTAGGGTCACGGAACCCACCGCACCTTGCATGGAGACATTTTCCTGTCCAAACCCCACCATGAGGAAGGACAGAAGAACGAGGCTGAGTTTTGCAGTTTTTATTCGGTTTTTCATCGAGGAAAAATACCCGTCATGCCCATCCCCTATCAACCGCTATTTCTTTATTTTTCTGAATCGTTGGGTGTAATTTATTGACTATGGATATGGAAATACATTCCACCAAGGATTTTGCCGAGCTTTCCCGAGACCAAAAAGCCTCCTATTTATATAAGTTACAGGATCAATTACAGAGTCATCTATCCCAAGATCTAACAATGGATGAAATCCTGGATACCTGGGATCCTTTTGAACATATTGAGTCATTGCTACCGAAGACATTATTTCCCATATTTGTGTTGGCTATGATTAATAACATCCGTTCCGATATGGTCATTAATTCCCTCTTGGACGGATTAGAAACGACCAGTCGTGACTGGTTATCCAATCACCATGACTAAAATCCGGCTGCATAATCTTATGTTTTTCTTATTGGCCAGCACAACTCTAGCGGCCCAAAATCTTTCCGTAATTAATGCTGTAGACATTCAACCCAAAGTAAATGGCCTCTTGGTCCGGTTCTCGGTTTCGACACCCATCCCAACTGAAAATATCACCGCTTGGCAAGCCCAAAACCACTGGTTCTATATTACCTTTTTTCAATGCCAATCGGATAGCTTCGCACTGGTAAACTCATACAAGCCAATACCAGAAATGGATCGTATTGATATTTTGAATTCGAAGGAATCCACCCAAATTGCGTTTCGTATTCTAAAATCCGTTGAAGATTTTGATTTTCAATCCAACAATAATGGGTATTTAGATCTGGCGCTTCGGTTTCCTCGGGAGGAGGTGTTAGCAGCTTTGGAGTCAGAGGTAATTTCACAGAATGAAGTGCTGACATTAGCACCTGCCAAACCCAAGAAAAATTCCCCCCTCTATCTTCGACTTCGTCCCGCTGCTTACCTGGTAGGGGTTTCATTAAGTGTTTCCGGTATTCTGGCAAACGATAACCGCTCCGGCACCAGTTGGGAATTGCCAACCGGAGTTGCCATCCTGGGGTTGACCTACATCTATGACCACTACATTCATCCACGGGTGCACCATGAGTAATTCAGTTTATTTCGCCATTTATTTCGCCTTGGGTATGATTTTGATGGGTCTCTTTATCCGATTCAAACACCGCAACGATTTTCGGAAGAACCGGCATGATTCATCGAAATCAGACGATTAGGTACTGGATCCTGCCAATTATAATAACTGGCATTTTGTCGCCAGGATTTCCGAAAGAACCGCCGCCTTTTGACATCCCGGCTTTTCTCCATACCCTGGAGAATCCGTCAGGACCGCCCCGGGATTTAACCCCAGATCTTCTATGGCTGGCCCAGTACGGATCGACCCTCCCGGAAGCCGTCCAAAACGAGCTTCGACAAAAAGGATTTCAGCTCACTCCGACGCGCACTGCCTTGTCGCGCAACGAAAGCGATGGCCTAGATCAATTTCTTGACACCCCGTACTTTCGAATTCATTACACTCTTACCGGGCTCCACGCTGTGGATGATACGGATTTAGATGTAAATACTATCCCCGATTACGTCGATTTGGTGGCCGCCGTATTTGACAGCGTTTTTGAGGCACTCACCCAATCTCTGGGCTATACACCACCACCTGGTGACGCGTGGGTGACCACCGACAATGGGGGTAATGGACTGTACGATATTTACCTGCGATCCATTTATCCGGGATATTATGGGTACACTCAAGCTGAATATTTCGCCCAGGGGACCGGGGATAATGAAAACAGTTCCAATATCGTCGAAACCAATGCGTTCACCAGTTATATGGCCTTGCGGAATTCATATACCGGATTCCCCGGAACATTCGCACAAAATATTCGGGTCACGGCTGCCCATGAGTTCTTCCATGCCATCCAATTCGGTTACGATGGATGGGAAGAAATCTGGTTATTAGAAGCAACGGCGGTCTGGATGGAAGAAGTCATGTATGATAATCTTAATGATTGCTACCAATACATGCCCTCTTGGTTTAATTCTCCAGAAACTAGTTTAGATGCGAATGGAACTCACATGTATGGCTCTTACATTTTCTTTCGATACTTAGAAGAGAACTGGAGCGGTCGATCCGCTATCCGTTCCATTTTTGAATCCAGCATCCCGTATAACAGTCAAAATGGTCGCTACGATTTCCACGCTATTCGTGATGGATTAGCACAAAATAATTTGGACTTTAGAGGTATCTTTAATGGCATGGTGATTGCCAACCGCATCCTGGCACCAACCGTATCTGCCGGCCCCTACCATTATCGTGAAGCCGAAT
Organism: uncultured bacterium; assembly: GCA_964535735.1. Lineage (GTDB taxonomy): Bacteria > Fidelibacterota > Marinisomatia > Marinisomatales > J089 > J089. The sequence goes on along the minus strand of CAZHTM010000008.1, from coordinate 39,206 downwards.
CCTACCCTGTTGATGGACCTAAAATCCTGGCCACTATTCACCAGGATACGTCCTGGATATCCTATGCATTACACAGATATAGCAGCCAATATGTAAACCTTGACATTGACCATCCGGTTCGGGTTCGACTCTCATCACCAAGTGGCGCAAATCAGAACGTAAAAGCACTGGGGATTGTGAAATCTTCGCCGGGCTATTATTCTATTTACCAGGGTTGGGATATAGTCCTGCCGTCCAGCACCTATGCCGACTGGATCAGTCTGGCGCTATCTGCTCAGGATACTATAGGAAACAGCTATGGATATACCGTTACCATTGAGCGAGCTGAAAAACAACCGGACGCCGTTTCCGTCTACCCTCCATATCCGAATCCTGCCACCAAAGAAACGAGTGTGCATTTTACAGTGCAGGTTAATGATTTAATGGATATACAAATTAAAATTATCGATGTATTGGGTCACAAGATTGCAACGCTGTTCCAGGGAACAATGTTCGAATCTCAAGCACAATATACCTGGTCAGGAAAAATGCAGAACCAAAAACCTGCGCCCTCTGGAATTTATTTTTTAGTCGCGGAGACAGCCTCGCTGACAGTGATGTCTAAATTTACCTGGTTGAAGTAGTTCTAGAGTTTGCCAGCCATATCCATAGCCTCCAGATCATCGAAACCACCAATAGGTTCCCCATCCACTACGATCTGAGGCACCGAACGACCACCAGTAATTTCTGCCAATTTTTCCCGAGAGATGCCCTGAGCTTCAATATCGATTTCTTCAAATTCAATATTTTTTGATTTAAGCAGACGTTTAGCTGCCTGACAGTAAGGACACCAAGATGTAGTATAAATTTGAACCATGAGATTACCTTTTTTATTTCAGTAGGATTAATTTTTTCGTTTGTGTTTCTTGTTTCTGCGAGACCAGCAGAAAATACGTCCCGCTGGCTACGGGTTTTCCCGATTGAGCGATTCCACTCCAACGAAGTTGGATTGTTCCAGGATTATATTCCCGTTGACCAAAATCATAGACCAAACGTCCCGTAAGATCATAAATCCGTGCGTGGATCGTCGCTGGTTCTGAAATCGTCACCGGTATTGTCGTCACAGGATTAAAGGGATTTGGATAGGCCGCATGAATCTGGAAGCGATTCGCAATAACAGGTAAATCTTTCGAATTAGATAAAGATTGTATATATCCTTCCGGCGCTTCGGTGGTAAACCGGTAAACTCGTGAGTTTTCCAAAGGAGCGGCGCCCGGCGCATACGTATTATTAAACGTAACCTGAATCCCGTCGTTCTGGTCCGGTCCCTCAATCCCCACGGTAGCGTAATTTTTCACCACATCCACGTTTCCAATATCCAAATACTGAATATCCAGCACATTGTCGCCAGTAGCCGTTGGTTGTGCAGATTGAGTGTAGAGAATCAGTTCAAAGGTCTCAGCTGTAACTTCATCGAAATTATTCAGAGCGCGGGACCATTCAATCACCAGGCGGCCTTCAGCTTCGTCATAGCGGGTAAATACCCGAATACTATCAGTGCCTACCACTTCCAAATCATCCCAAAAAACCGCCACTTGGGCACGGGGACCTAAAGCCATGGGTATGGTATAATTCCAGAAATAGTTTATGTCGCAGGGAATGAAGGAAATCCATCCGTTTGAACTAATCGTAATCGTGGAATATGTCTGGCCGAAGTATTGAAACGTGAATGGCAATTCAAAATCCACATGGTCATCATCATCAAGAGGATGATATTCGCCTCCACTGCCCCCATAGTTGGGATCCAGTTCTATCCAATTGAATTCCGGTCTCTGGATGTAGGCCGCATCTAGGTCATCATACACCCAATAGCCATAAGTATTGTGTGCCACAGGATCAGATTCCGACTCCGCGGGAATGGAAAAATTATCCGAATGGTGGTATACGGTGAGGGTATCTCTGACAAGGTTTATCTCGTAGGATAAATCACTACCGGGAGCCACCTGTCCTGGAATAATGGTGACACCTTGAAGCGTAATCCACTGTTCGCTGAATGGATCTATGGAAAATACTGTTGGATTTCCCTGGAATTCGATCGTCAGTGAATCCGCCAAAGATTGGATATTCATCGTCACATCGGTTAGTTTGCAGGAACCTGTATTCTGAATCCGAAATACCGGATCGGTTACAGACTCGCTGAGGATAAAATCCGGCTGAATGTTTAGCGCAGGTGGATTCACCGGGATGGTCACCATACCGCTCCAATCACCCGATGCTGACGCCAAGGTAAGCCTCACAGGACCCTGGAAGGGATACCCAGCCACACGTAATTCAATTGGTGTCGATATCGGTAGCGAAGCTCCTGACGGCAGCTCAGGATACTGAAATACTGAGGTTATAAGTTGACCGTTCCACAGTGTCGTTACCTCACCGGACCCTGCGGGTACGGTCGCACCGGATACATTGCTCAGTTCTGGAGTCACCGCAATGATATCACCGGGATTGGCCGTTTTTCCACCGGTAGCATTCAACGAATAACCTGACAGAATAATATTCTGATCCTGAGGATTTACAGTGAGGGTTAGATGGCCTTGAATAAATCTGGGGTGATTGGCATACACATCCAACGTAGAAACCAAGGTATCGATAGAAAAGTATGCTTTGCCGTTAACATCTGATTGTCCCTTTGCCAAGAGCTCTCCGCCGGAAAGAAGAGCCACAATGGCGCCGTGCACTGGTTGCTGGTTGCTGTTCTCTAAGTAGACTTCCACAAATCCATCGTTTGCCGAAACAGGCGACACGGTTACGGTGAATTCATCTGGAGTCCCGATATACACATTCAGGCTTGGATCACCGAGTACATTGTAAACATTAAAATATTTTTCCTGGGCTTCACCAGGGCCGTCCTCATGGGGAAACTCAGTCAACATGCCTAATTGTCCTGCCAACATCGCAGGAGCCAGCTCTACAACACCTTCATCCAGCATGGCGTCGTACATATAGGCATTGATGATATTATTGTATTTGGTGGACGTATGTAAATCGGATGGCCCAATAATGGCTACGCCGCCTTTGGGAGCACTGGGTGTCCCTGAACGAATAATCGATTCGCCCAGACAGGGGTCTACGCTGTTGGCAAAATCATTGGCATTACAAACAAAACTGGTAAATACCGGTGTCATCCAGCCATTATTCAGGGATGCTACGTCCCCAACGTGAAATTCAGGGTAATGCCATCCATTGGCGTCTCCCCATCCCCGGTAATTCACGAGACCAACACCTTGATCAATGGCAGCGCGGATCAGCGGTCCCCCCTGCTGAACCGGAGGATAAAACACTGTATCTACCGAAGAATAACCATTTAATTCTAATTCTTCTTTTACCCAATAAGAAGTCCACTTCGGCGTTACCGGAATGGGCAACGTATTGCTGTAATTTCCCGCCACCACCAGGGCGCGATTCAGCCACTCATTATTGGCGGAAAGAGGATCGCGATGATAATAAATTGTTTTACTGATTACAACAGCCAATTCGCTAATGGAATCCACGGAAAACCGTCCCACGAATATATCGGGAATCAAGTCATCTCCTCGAAGGTGGGAAAAGGTTTGGTCTGACACATCATTTTCCGCCCCATAATAAAATGAGGGTACCTCCCCTACGCCGTCTACGTCACCTACCAATAAAACATATTCCAGAAGTGGATTGGCATCCAATTGGGCTTGAATGAAGGCCTTTATTTCTGGGGCGGTATATCCAATTTCTGCCAGAGAATAAAGCTGGGCATCAAATCCCTGAGAGCGTTTAAACTCAACAAACGGACTTAAATAGGGTGCGTACACATCGGCGGCAATGATCAGATATGAACCACGTTCAACATGTAGATTCTGGGGTGATAACCCGTAGATGGATTCCACCAGGTGTGCGAAACTTAAGGGTAATGCCTGGGATTGGATTTCTGCGGCACTTTGTCCCCGGAAGGACACGGGTTGAGTTGCCCAGCTCATGGTCAATGCTAAAAGACCGTGAATCATTAATTTTTGAGATAAATGCATTTCTTCAATTCCGTTTGTTGTGGAGCTTCAAGTTTCACAAAATAAACCCCTGAGCCCAATCGTCCACCTAAAAGGTAACGAAAGTTTAGCTGCAACATCTGTCGTCCCGGTGACTCGGGTACAAATATTTCCTGATGGACCAATTGCCCTAATAAGTTATAAACCTTAATATGAATCGGATCTTTACCTGGGGTTAATAGGAAGGCTACTCGTTCTGAAGTTGGATTTGGAAATGGTTCAGACAACCGAAACGAGGGTAGAACTGTTCCGGATCCAGCACTGGATTGAACCCCCAACCAAGGGTCCATTCCAGCGGTTAAAATCAGATTTGCAATTTCCCATCCTCGGTAATTCACCGAAGCGTCCCTGCTGAATGCCAGGCGAACTTTAATGGGAGAAAATCCGGTTGAATCAGTAACCATCATATAATCGGATCCAAAATGATCCCAAGACTGATCTGTCCACCAACGCTGAGCCAGAATATGCCCGGATGTATCTTCGATGGATACTAGTACCGTATCCCGATCCCATTCCAGCTCATATCGATGCCGGATTTCCAGCGTGATGGACTGAGCGTTCCCCATATCAAGGCTCTTTGATAGCAATTGAAACCGGGTGTGTGACGTATCCTGATTGGGATAGAGCCAATCATTTTGAGATCGAAGGGTATCGCCGCGGGTTGCCCATCGTCCGGTCCACAGGTCCCACTCTGATTGAGTCCCAAAATCAAAACGATGACTGATCTCAGGCGCATTAATTCCGATATTGATCAAGGTGTCGTTTCGGATAAAAACGCGTTTATTCCAGGGTTTTGCGCCGGAATCCAATACCGTAATCTCCCAAGAACCGGTAGTCAGGGAAAGATCGGTGGAACCGAATCCCACCTCTAGAGTATCCACTGACCAGCCATTGTCCAGAATCAGATTTGGAAATTCCGTCAATGCCAACCCTGGATCAGGGATCAACACAACCGCAACTGAAACAACATCGCTCGGGAGCAAATCCACATCCAGATGGGTAGCGGCGGAATTATTGGCGATGACGGTAAAACGGCGAGTTTCAAATCCTTCTTTGGATACTTGAACAGTATACGACCCTTCCTGGACAATGCGACGGTACCGACCAAAGCCATCTGTCTTTCGTGGCGTTAACACACGGCCATCGTATTCCAAAATTTGAACAACTGCTCCTTCCAAAGGCGTTGCGGTGGAAGCATCCCGTACAATTCCAGTAATCGAAGCCGCATCTTCCTGATAACCAATGGCGCGATCCATCAAAAAGTACATGGCGGGCTGGAGTCGAAGAGCCGTGTCTTCAATGAGGGCAGAATCTGGTTGGAGATTGGCGGTGCCGCATTCGATTAAGTATTGGAAACATCCTGTCTCTTTGTAGAACCAATCATGAGCTTTACCATTGCGGGAGGTACTCACCCGCGATAAATAGGACCCGGACTCGTTTTCTTTGATGGTCAGGTCCGCCACATGATCACCGATGGATTTCATAATATCAAAATCCGGAGATTCTTTCCCATAAGCCCATTGCCAGGAGGTAAATACTTTTTCTGAAAAATTACCAGACCGGGAGCTGTGGAAAACAATGGAGAATATAAATTTCTTTTGGATAGCCAGATCCCTGAGCGCCCGAACTTCCGATTCGGAAAAAGGCGCAGGTCCTTTGTAATAATCAAAATGAGCTCCGTAGGAACTCCCATCCTGGACTAAAAAACCATCACCAAACATCCAATTGAAATCAAAATTCCGATTAAGGTCCACACCATCGATATCATTTCCAATTGCAGGATCATAGTCAAAAACACCATTGGGCCAAGGTCCACCAGGACTGAAATCGTGCTTATTCTTACGATAGCTATAGTCCAATCCGGCGTAAACCACATTCATTCCCTCCGGATTGGCGGTGGGAACAATCCAAATCTCTAAATTCTGCCAAAGAATGGTAGTGTGCAACAATTGGGTCGGTTCCGGGTCCAGTAAATCCTCCATAAGTTTCAGCACCGCTTCCACTCCAAGAATTTCTTCAGCATGTACCTGTCCCACAAACAGAACTCGAGGTTCATCCTCTGTCACATGGACATTATTAGAAATTACCGCGGCCAGAATGGGTATTCCTTCCTGTTGGGAATATCCAATGGTATCCACTCGAAATAGGGTTGCGTATTCCGGTACTTGAGCCAAGGAATCTAATTCCGCTGCAATTTCCGCTACCGTATGGTACCGTGAATCCAGCCCCACTTGCGCCCACACTCCCTGGAATAGGCACCACAACAGGATAAGAATTATTCGTTTCATCCTACTTCAAAAACGTCATTTTTCCGCCCAGTGTCCGATCCCCTAAACGAATTTGATAAAGATAAATTCCACTTGGAAGTGGTTCACCAAGCAGTGTTTTTCCATTCCAATGCAGTTGGACCTGCCCCGCCTGTGTGGGCACACTTATGGATTGGTAAACTTTGGCGCCGGTTAACGTGAATATAGAAAAATAGATTGGTTGAATTTCGGGAAGTTCGATTTGAATGGACACCTCGCCATTAAATGGATTGGGATAGGCGGGATGAACGCGAAATTCGTTGGGAAGGGTCTGAGAAGGCGTTGTTTCAAGTAGGTCCGTTCGTTGGAGCACTGTACCATACAAATTGACAAGATCGGCTTTTCCGGAGCTGCGGAGATCCAGCCATGAAATCAAATACTCATCATGATTGAGCCGGAATATCTGCGGTTCCTTTTGGTCATGATATTCCTGAGCAACAGGAATGCCTCCCAGATCAAACAAAACATGATCGGTAAAACCATTCATGTAAACATCCATGCCTCCCGTTAGCACTGGGTCTTCCACCAGGCTCCCTCGCTCATCTTCCCAGACGATTCCATACCCAAACTCATCCAAAGCACTAACATAAGGGCGAAGCTGGTATTGACTCGCGTTGCAGATCACGACATTTGTATCCACCAATGCATACGCCTGAATATCCAGTAATTGCCCAAAGAGATTGAAATCCATTCCATCACGAAAATCTTCCCAGACAACCAATGCTGTTCCCATGTCTACATTGATATCAAACGAAGGGTTGGTTTGATCATTGGGAGCTTCCGTCAGAGGAATACCTGCGGAGCCCAGTAAAACATCACCATCCCAAGAAAGGATTTGGGCATAAATATCTTTCGCATTATCCCGAGTTTCTTCCCAGACAACCATGACGCCCGTATCAGCAGAAATGACCTTACCCAACAGTTTTCCCGGATCGCCCATGGGACCGGCCAACGTGTATCCGGTAGGAGGCCATCCAAAGGCAGGTTGTCCTGTTTGAGAGATTTTCGTGTATTTCAAAACACCAGCGCCCCAGGAATCCTCCTTCCAAAAAATCAGAATATTTCCATCGGGTGTCAATGCGGCCCATTCCACATATTCATCCAGAAAATAGGTCTCCACTAGCGGTGTTCCTGTGTCCGGTCCGGTTTTATTCCCGTCGGCATCAAAAACCTGAAAATAAATATCGAAATCGATAGCATTCCGTATTTCTGACCAAAAGCACAACACCCCTGTACCCAACGGAATTAGGACCGGTCGACGTTGATCAGCCTGAGTTCCATTTACCAGAATTCCTTCTGAAGGCCACATCTGATGTAACTGTGTTGACACCTTATTCAGCCGGATTAATTTGGTGCCAGATGCAGCGTCAAACGTAGCAATATAGATTCCATCATTTCCCCGGACTGAAACCGGTTCTGTAACCACATCTTCTGACACGGAAGGATGTGTGGTCAATGGCATCCCATTCAAGGTGGGGTTCGCGCCTCCCGTCTCAACACGTGTTCCATATATTATACGTCCTTGACGGTTATCTTCCCACGTGAGAATAAGGGAATCACTATCGGAGAGTCCAAACACATATTTGACGTGGCCATCCAGACCGTCACGAACTACAACTCCAGTAGAATCATACAGAACTTGCCCTGTCGTATCCACAGCCTGAATCGTAAGATCAATGCTGCCACTCCCCTGATTAGCATAGGCAATAAAGAAAGAGCCATTAGTTCCCAGTCCTAGAATCGGGCCGAATTGATAACCTGAAACTCCGGCAATAACCTGTCCAGTGTCGGAAAAGGTCACGATTCCATCGGCGGAAATATAATTGGCAACCACATTGACTTCCGGAAAAGATCCTCGTTCCCAGGCCACCATAACACCACCCTGACTATCTTCGATAAGACGTGGAAATCCTTTCTTTAATGGGCTGACATCCACACTTAGTCCGTCTGCAGTCCAACTCAAGGTCCCATCGGGATTGATACGCTGTACATAGATATCGCCGTCCACTGGATCGAAACGAAAATCTTTCCACAATACGGCCACCTCACCGGCGTCATTCCTTTTTACCCTGGCATCCGATTGAACCGAGTCAAAGGAACAGACCTCTGCGGCGGTACCCAGAAGTCCAGAGGAATTCACAAATTGGTACCAGATTTTCGAATCCGTATCTCCGGATTGCCAGACGACAATAGACGTATCCCCATGGACAAAGGTGGTTCGCGGTTTGCTCTCCAAATTATCGGTAGCAGATAACGCCAATCCTGCGGCGGGAAAAATCGTGGTCATATCTGCATTGAGTTTTTGGAGATAAATATCCAGATCAGCGCCTGCCCGACTGTCAGTCCAGACAATTAGTGCCTGCTGGTCGCCCCCATATTCAATGCTCTTCGAAAATTGATCTCCATTCTGGGAAATAATGGCCACACCGGTTCCGGGATTGACGACGTCATCCATAGAACTGATATGGGTGCCGTAAATGTCTTGATCGACGCCGTTTCTTCCATCCTGCCATGAGACAAAGACACCACCGGCGCTGTCAGTACACATGGAAATCGTCTTCTGAAGTCCTGACTGTTGGCAGAGCGCTACGCCCAAAGAGTCTAGTAAAATCTGTCCATCGGCATTGATATGTTGGTAAAAAATGTCGCCGTCTTCATCATAGCGATAGTCCACCCAACAGATGAAAGCTCCGCCCTGTCCATCTTCAATGGCCACCGGATCTTCTTGCCGCCCTGGTAGGTTTGTGACTGAAACACCACCTGTTTGCCAAAGTGTGGCACCATCAGGACTAATCTTCTGTGCAAAAATATTGCGACTTCCGAAACGAGTATCAGACCAGATAACGATCCAATTTCCATCGAGACCTGGACAAACGGTTCGTTGCCATTCAACAAAAATACCCTGGCGAATAGGCGCACCATTTGAGTTATTCCACAGATCCCCCGCTATTAAAAGGGGAAACAAAAGCACCGGCAGGAAAAGTTTTGAGAATCGAATTGCGTTCATGAAAATCACTCCGTAAGCGTTAGCACTTTCAACCCTTCCCGGGTTGAAGCCAGTAAATAGTGGTTGGCGAAGGTACAATTGTAAGTATAGCCGATATCATAGATACCCCTGGATTCCGGTTTCTCCGGATTCTGAATATCATAGATTGCCACACCTTTAGCGTTTAGGGAAAGCACCATCCATTCTTGATCAATAGCAATACTTTCCACTCCAAGTTGATCGGCCACATGGGCAATCTGAAGTGGCTCTCCGCTGGATAAATCATAGATAAATAAACCACCATCATCGGTGGCGACATAGAGATATGGGAATTGTAAAAGGACATCCATCGCCGTATAGGGCGTATCCAGCTTGTGACTCTCCGTGATTGTTTGGTCGGCTAAATCAAGATTATAAAGGGTGACTCCCGTTTGGCCAGTGGCCATAGCTACTATACCAGAATCGTAATCCACGGCGTAGGGCCGACCTAACGAAGAAATTTCGGCGCTGAGGAATCCACTTTCATACCAACCCCAAACTCCAAAGAAATTGGTATAGTCGAAGGATTGTACCTTAAGTCCGTCATCTCGATCCGCTGCAATGAGAATATAGGTGGAATCCGGAATTCCTGGTGTATCCGCATCCAACACAAGGAAATCTTCGGTGTAGGAGCTCATGGTTTCCAGATCGATGATCAGACTATCATACCTGACAACAGTCATGGGAAACACTTTCGAATTTCTCTCTACACCAAATAGACGTTTATGCCTTGGGGAATAATTCACCCGAAACACATTGTCAAACTGCTTTGTGGGGGAAATTGAATCGATGCGGGTCAACATTGTTGGGGACTTTATTCCGGAAATGATTTCTCCCAGATCCCAGATTTCAATGCCGGCCTGATCAGCAGCCACAATTGCCAGTGTATCCCTTACCACCACATCACGACAATAACCGATGGTATTCAGGGTGGTGATTTCGGACAGGTTTACGACCTTTTCCGTAGGTGGTTTAAGGCAGCCGGAGATGCCGAGGACCAAGAGTAGGATTCCGCCGGAGATCAAAGCTTGTTTTTTAAGACGCATGGATAAAAGCATTGGTTTAAGAATTTGTGAGGTTTTACGATTATAAAGTTTAATTCCATCCCGGTTCAAAATCTCGGGTAATTTCGATCCAGGTTTGGAATTGATGGAATGATTTCAAGTCCCGCACCCAACTGAATTCAGAATCAGTTTTACGTATTCGGTAACGAAGATTTAATTTAATCGTCAGGTTATCCGCCAGGTGTCCCTTCAACCACGTATTCCATTGGGTATCTACATGACTACGGCCAGCATGCAAAGGGTCCTGGAAATTTTCGGCTTCATAATACCGCCATTCTGTTTTTTGGGAAAAACCAATCTCCCGAATGACGGATCGTTTAAGGCGCAGGCGCAAAGGGACTTCCATATCCATAGAATTGTATGAACGATCCAAATCACTGGCTCTAGCGGTTTGTTGAAAAGTGATATTATTCGCCCAATTGAATCGTATGTATGTTGACAAGCGTAGCTTACGAGAAAAATCCCGCGACAGTTGAATACCCAGATAGCGGATATCCAAACTGAATTCCGCAAATGGATCAGGGTAATACCGTTGCAATTGACCTACGTCAATCTGAAACCAGGTTCTCCAAGCCACTGGAAGGGATAGCGCCAATTGATGATCTAAGTCGGTAAAATAGCAGGCCGCTTGTTGATCGGCAGAGACATCACGATTCAAGTAATCTCTCAGGTAATATCGGTTTAATAGACTCATTTTTAGTTTTAAATGCCGATATGGACCCCAGGAATAATCCAGGGACCATCCTCCACTTAGGTACTTACGGTCCGGCGATTGAAGGTAGGACGTGGCATTTAGGCTTACCTTCTGGCGTAAAATTTGATTTTCTTTCTGAAACCGTCTGAGAAAATCCACCGAACCACCTACTCGTAAAAACGCAGAATCAAACGTCTCCATCCGCCCCAGTAAGTCGCGATCAATTGCCGCGTCCTCTTGATCTACAAAGGATAGTCGCAATACGTTGCTATCATAACCACTGCGAATATGCACGTCCCAGGATGAGACAGGAATAGCGCCCTGAATTGTCGCGATAAACAATCCTGCAATGCTCAGTATTCGAATCATTTATATTCCATGAATCGCAGTAAAACCTTGCGATCCTTTTCTAAAACCGTCACTTCATAAGTATAGACACCCTCAGGAACGTTTACTTCGCAAGTACGCCATTTCGCCGGAACAATTTCTGCGCGGGATTCGGCCACGGCTTCCGTTGAGCGCTCTGTGGAAAAGAAAAACGTGCCAAGGATCTTCTTCCCTTCCCGAATTTGGATTCGGTACAATTCTTCGGTTCCCATCCAGGGTTCGAACTCCAATCGACTAATGATTTTCAAGGTCCGTTCCCCTTGCACTGTTACCTGTAATGGAATGGCATGAGATGCTTCAAAATAATCCAATCGTGAGGACTGGGTGACTACCGTAACCGGTGGCGGCGACGTGGTGGGTGTCAGCCAGGTCTTCTCCGAATAGGATCGGCTGAATTCTTTCGTAACCACTCGTACTAGAGCCGGACGTTTCATCTTCGGCACCGGTAGAATTTCAATCTCATGGCGACCAGGTCCTAAGTTGAGATAATCATTTCCCGAATGGGTAAAATAGGCGTTCGCATGTTGAACCGATCGAATCGACTTGCTTATTTGATAGCGATGATGCACCTGAATCGTATCAGTTTTATCCAAGACAATCGTAAAGTCAAAGGTTATAGCTTTTCTGGTTTTTCGAGGTGAGGAATATCGGGAAATAATCTCAATTCGTGTTGGACCCGTCAGACTATAGCGCAATCCCTGATCGGACACATTGTAGTACAACCTCCGCTTTCCATTAATTAAGAGTATTTCTTTTTGATCACCACCGGAGATCGGTTTTTCCAGTTTCCCAATTACGATTTGCGGAAAAACAAGACAACCAAGAAATATGAAGGTGATAACGTTAAAGGACCGAATCCGGTTCATGTTGTTCCATCCTCTGGCGAATTTGTTGATGACTACGATATCCTATCCCATAGACCATCCCAACGACAATAACCAGCGCAATCAGGGTGGCCCAAATGTTATACCGGGTTTCTGCATAGAGTTGGCCGGTCCCGATTTCAGGTAATGGAATTGGCGCAAACGGCATTTTTAATTCTTCAGTCAATTTCCGAATATTTAATATATGAATGAAGGGCACATCCTTTTCAGCAAAACGGGTAACAACTCCCTTGATTCCATCGGAACGGGAAATCGATTGAAGTAAGGAACGGTGGACAATTCCCGGTGGGATTAATTTTGGATTCAAATTGGTCCCCAGACTAGCTACCCCACCTCCGACATTCACCAGTGCAGCATAGTGAGACAAGGGTAATATTGAATCCAATAGTTGAAGCCGTTCTTCAATATTATCCTGTAAAGATTCGTGATGTATCAAATGAAGATGATAATCCTGAATGGTTTTTTTGATGATGTTTCGCCCGCGAGGACTGAGCAATCGTCCCTGATCATTCCGTCCCCCAATACTAGCGGCAATAGATCGAGTAGTAATAAAACCGGCGTCGTATAGCTTGGCTTCCAAGTCCAACCAGGTAAATCCCGGTATATTAGCGCCCCATTGCGATGCGCCTACTGATGTGATTACCACTGGTGTAATGCCCATTACCTTGGCCGCAATCAACGCCGCCATATTACCGCCGGGCATGGAACCCGTAACCATCACCGCAATGGTGTCACCGGGACCTAAATTCAGGCGGGAATAAAGTTCAACCAACGCTGCTGCAAAATTGGGGTCCAATGTGGTGAGTTTTGAATCCAGATCTCCTTCATCCGTGGTTATCAAACTGAATTGAGATCCCACTAACCCGGTTTCATTGGGATCATTTTCAATGTCGATGATCTGCCCGGCATGGAGACGATCCTGCTTTAGGTAGTCCATCGCCGCCGCCATGGTTTCCGCGGCTTCAATCTTCTGATCAAACGCATGGGAGATTATTTGGGTCTTCATTTTGGACGCAATCGTGAAGCAAATGACGCTAACTACGGCGATGACAACCAAAACCCATGTCCGCTGAATACTGGGGATGAAGACTCGTAGATCTTGATCAGACAAGGATTTCACCTCCTGAAATTAGCATCACAGTCAATTGCACAATCACCGCCGTAATCAATATGGCTGAAATCGTTTTCACTACTCCTTGCCGATCCATCCAGTTGGCGATTAAACCGGGAATAATGTTGCCGATAACTGCCAAGGACACAGTATCCACTGGTGAATACAATACGTTACGGCTGACATACCCAAGAATAAAGCCCAGAATGATGCATAGCACCATCCGACGCTTGCCATAAATAAACATAAACCGACTTAGTAATCGCACTATACCCAAAACGATAATTCCCGCAAGTAATGTAATGACTACTTGAATTGGTTGATGCATGTATAAAGCGATATAACCGGGTACAATAATTCCTCCCGCGGTGACCCCTAATGCTTCCGAGAGGATCAAACTAAGCGCGATTCCCAGTCCAATGGTAATTTCAGTCATGAATTCGGTAAGGTTTTAAGGATTCCAGAAAGCGCTGACCAGCTCCCACTTGATTCCCAACAGCGTAAATCAGCGAATCATCGGGGATATCAAGAATTGCCTGAATGACCTCTTCATCAGACGCTTCGTGGTCAAATATTATAGGTACTAAACCCGGTTCTAAGTGTTCAATGAGTTTTAATGCCCCATCAAGATTCGCTCCACGGATCAACAAATGCTGGGGTTTGATATTTTCATAAATCATTTCCAAAAGCTGGAAACTACGAGACCGACGATCATCACGAGTATTGAGAAAAATACAAAAATCCCCATTCACGGGATACCGATTGATGACCATTTTCCAAATCTGATAGGTTGAAACCGGATCGTTGGCTGCCATACCATTCACAAACAGGAAAGGATGTTCCCGGATATTTAACCGCCAAACCTGAAGGGATCCCATATCAGGTTTTACTTTAGTCATCCCGGATAAAGCTTTATCCTTCGGAACACCGGCTGCCTCACACACCTCCAACGCCAAGGCCACATTTTGGGGATGTTCTACATAGGCGAATTCTTGTAACACATCATGGTCGAAGTTGTTTTCATGCACCAGGTTGAATTCAGTATTCCGCTTTCGCGCGATCCGGTCCATGATAGTATTTTGCTCCAACTCCGCAGTAAAAAACCGCGCATCAAAAGGAATGGTATTACACAAACTCCGTGTTACATCTTCCAGAGTAGGACCCATTTCTTCCAGGTGATCCGGGCGGGAATTGGTGATTACACCAATATGAGAACGGACCATTTTTTGTTCGGCGAGCCATTGATATTGTGGTTGAACGGCCATGCATTCGATCACCACCGCATCGGGTTTTTCTGCCGCAAAATATCGTAAAATTCTTATTTGTTCACCAATGGAAGCTCCGCGGAGACGATGAATCACCCGATCCCGCCCCTGATCATCGATAACGCGTGGAGCTGTTCCGGTGACCTTGGCGAATGTTTTTAAACCACCGGCCCGCAATCCAGCAGCGATGAGGCGGGTAACACTGGATTTCCCCCGAGTTCCATTAACGTGAATACGTAATGGAATCGAAGCCAATATGGCCTGATGATTCCGGTATTCAAGCCATCCTACGGTACACAAGACCAAACAGATCAGCAGCAGAACCCAGACAGGTGTTAATACCATTCAACCGTTTCCTGTCATTCTCCCCTGAATGAGAAAGGTTATTGCTCATTCAGAATGGTTTGGAACATGACGATCAGGTCAATTAAATCCACCTGTCCATCACTATTGATATCCGCCATAAAGGGACTCAAATAGCTGGGATCACCGTCATCCAGATAATTGGCCAATAACAACAAGTCAAAAACATTCAATTCACCGTCCTGATTAACATCGCCATATACCCGAACAGAACCTCCCCGCGTGGTTATCAATAGTGCAGTTTCATTTGATAATGGCATTGCTGCCGCCGGATATTCGTTATTAAACGTATATTGAAGTCCAATCAATGCCGAAGGATCTTCAATACCGACAGTACAGTAATTCCCATGTGTCGTCGCGCTACCCGTATTGTAAGATGTATTATTAAACGTCTTGTACTGGATCAGGATTTCACCGTCTCCAGTTGGGGTAAGGAAATAACTAGGATCGCGTAAAATAACCTGAAAATCCTCAACACTGCTCTGTTGATAGGTACGCATCCCTGACCACTCTATAATGAATATATGATTGGTCTGGTCCCAATAGCTGAAAATCTTGCCCCCATTGCTGGTGGTAAGGTCATCCCAAAATGCGGCAATCATGGGACTGGGTCCGCCCGCACCGGGCAGTGGATAGTTGCGGAAAGATTTCAACGTGGTCTCTCCCATGGCAATCCACCCGTTTGAACTGACGGTAATCAAGTCATACTCCGTTCCATAGAACGTAAAGGGAAACGGGAGTGAAAGCACTTTAATATCATCCTGATTATTTCCTGTATCTGTGAGGATAATGTCCTCACCCGGACCGCCAAGACGATTGTCAATTTCTATCCAGTCATAATTGGGAACACTATTGTACATCTGGTCGCCACTGTCGTAGATATAATATCCATATTCATCAGGCCCCAACGGATCACCTTCTGTTGGTATTCCAACGGTCAACTCAAAATAGAAAGAATGATAATTCCCTTCTCCGGTGGTCACTACTAAAAAACAGGGAAATTTTGACCCTGGCAAAATATCATCATCGGCAGTAAGGGAGAAAATATTACCAGAATTATTCACAAGTTCATTGGGACCTAAGTCATTCCAAGTACTGTTTTCAACATTAATATTAATTGAGGGAGATGAACACATAAGCACACCGTTTACACCGGTCGCGGGGACACTCCCATGGTTAAACAGGGTTACCTGCAATCCCACGGTTTCGCCGGGATCCAATACATGATTGCTGAAGTCCACAACCGTCAACTCATATAATTCCAATTGGCTTCCGGCAGCTTCCAGCCGTAAATCTCCGCTCCATGAGTTTCCATCCTGATCGTTAATCTCAACTCGTAATCCTAACGGCGTGCCTTCATCTAAGCCGGGATTAGCCGATACTACAAACGGTAATCCTGAAAATCCAACAGCACCGGAATCCAGAATTCCTATTTCCACGGTATCAATGATAATCGAGATCTGGCTAGAGGTACTTGTGAGGATCGCTACCAATCCAGTATCCGCTAAAACACCATAGTTTTTAAAGGGAACATGGATTTCTACCTGCTCACCCCCATTGATGATGCCGTCCCCATTCCCGAAACTCAGTCCAGTGGAATCATCATCAATCACAACCGCGTCGGCCAAAATATTGACGTTCTTATCCAGAGCAACGACCGAGAAACTTCCCTGATAGGGTTTGTAATCCTGTTTGACGACCGTAACTAAAACATTCCCAACCGTTACGGAATCCAAGGGAATGGTGGCACGTCCATTCTCATCAGTGTAAGCCGATTTGAACAATGAATTATCGTCATCCTTCCAAAGAGTGACAAACGCTCCTTCAATAACGCCGTGCTGGTCCAGTACTGCAATATCAAAGTAGTTGGTTCCCAAAGAGATTCCAAAAGAATGGTCCACGGTCATCGTCTGTGGAAACCGTTTCCAAACCCGAAGGGCCGGATCTCCCATAAGATTATTCCAATGGGTAAAAATATCCACATAATTTTCGGGATTAGCAGGATAATCCTGAGCCAAATTCAATTTTCCGCGGGCTAAAGCCGCTCCGGCAAAGTTGATTCCTTCATCAAAAAGACCGTAATAAATCCCCATATCAACCGCATTATTAAATTGCGTATGGGTACCCGTAGTGGCGGTTCCAATCGCACAAACGGCACCTTTCGGTTGTGAGGGTGTTCCAGCGCGGATCAGGGCTTCCGTTAACGCTACCGAGTAACTGGAACCAAATGTGCCGGTCCCACAAGTAATGGGTGTGGCAAAGGGAAGCATAAAGCCATTGGTGAGTGAATTTATATCGCTGGCACCGAATCCGCTGACCCCCAGCCAACCACGGTAATTAAAATAGCCAACACCATCGTTTAAGTTAGAGACCATTTGAGAAGCAAAGGGCGCGGAATACACTGTACGGATATCCGACCCTCCATGAAATTCCATCCGTTCTTTAATGTATTCGTTTGTGATAATCGTAGAAATTCCTGAAGAAGCAGGATCACCAACCAACAAAGCCCGACTGAACCAATCTTCACCGATCATATATGGATTTGATTCATACTGGATGGTTTTATTCACAATCGTCGCCAATTCTGTAACAGATGAAAACGATAATCGGCCAATAAACACCTCTGGGAAATGGTCCGTACCCACTAGCTCTGCATAAGGCTGATCTCCTTCCCCATTGTACCAGCTCCAGGTCTCGTGAAAGGTAGCCACGGAAAAACTTCCGGCGGCATCCCCCACCAGGACGACAAATTCAGGGGGATTTTCTCCATTAAGATAGGCGTTTTGGATATAATTTTTGATAGATGTATTCGAGGTGCCGATTTCACTCACTGACGCATAGTCTACAACAAATCCAGATCGTTTCCGCCATTCAAAGAGGGGTTCAATAACCGGCAATACCGAAGAAAAATTACTGGGTAGGATGTAAAGGATGGACGGTTGCTGATAATCATCCGAAAATGCATCCCGATCAAAATTAGCTACAAGAGAAGCATAAAGAGGCTCAAAGGCTTTTGATAACTGCGGTGGAGTAACGGTATTGAGATCAGAAGGTCCATCATCCACTAATTCCACATCGATTGAATGATAAACGTCTACGGTAGCCTCCTCCGGATGATACCTGAAAGGTGTGATCGTTACCTGCACCATAACAAGATCCCTCATAACCACTGGTTCTGATACTGTAACCAGATCCGGTTGCGTGGTTCGGGGACTGGTGAAATGTTCGGGATCATCTTCCGCCTGATAAATGGGTAAATGAATATTTTCCAAAACCTCTGGCTCACCCAGCGTAATCTCGGGGGTATAGTGTCGGGTTGGATCGATGGCAATCCAGGATGTGACGGCGGGCAATTCCGGTTCTCCTGGTTGTGAATTAAGCCCCCCACCGGGAAGACTCAGACGGGTCCATTCCACTCCATTTTCAGTTATCGGGATTTGGTCCACGGTCTCCATAGCAAAATGAAGGGTTCGTAGTCCGGTGACATGAATCAGGGAATTCTGGGTTTCAATTTGTCCACCAAATCCAAGTGATAACACCATACCGGTAATAACGACTCGGTTCAGTAATGATGTGATGAGGTTTTTATTCATTCCTATGCCTTATTTGAATAATGATCAAGCAGCCAACTTACTGTAATTTATTCTTTTCGGGTACGAAAAATTGGTGCAAAACTACTCCGGTAATTTGCTATAAGCCGGATTGTAGCGCACGGCCCAAAGAAAATACCGGCAGGTAGGTAATCACAACCATGACAGCTATCACGGCCCCCACTGCTAATATGAGCAGGGGTTCTATTAAAGTCGTCATGCGATCCACCAAGGAGTTGACTTGTTTGTAATAATAATCTGCCGCATGATCCAATAGCTTATCCAGTTCCCCTGTTTCTTCACCGGTGGTCGTCAACTGAAGTAAAATGGAAGGAAATACTTCGGTCCGTCGAAGTGCGGTACTGATATTAAATCCGTCGCGGATATAGTCCGCGGCTTCTTCGATAGATTTTTCATACACTCGGTTTTGGACCACTTTTTTCAACAAATTCATGGATTCCAAAACAGAAACTCCGGCGCCCAACAAAATCCCTAGTGTTTTGGCGAACTTATTTAAAATCGACTGAACAATAAGATTTCCAAAAATAGGGAAATTTATTTTTATCGAATCGATTAAATACCCTCCTCGACGGGTTTTGGAAACTAGCCAAATCGCTATGACAATGCTGACGAAAGTAAGAAATATTTTACCCGCATGCATACTCATCCACTGACTGTACCCGACTAGCATCTGGGTGGCCGTGGGTAAGTCAGCACCTAATTGTGCGTAAACAGCAGAAAATTTGGGAATAATCCATAAAAACATAGCAGATAACATCCCCGTTAGAAAAAAGACCATAAAGACCGGATACGTCATCGCTGATTTTACTTTACGACGAGTATCCTCCAAATTTTCCAGATAGGTCGCCAAGTCCTCTAGGATTTTATCGAGATTACCACTGACTTCCCCTGCTTTAGTCAAGGCAATGTAAAGGGTATTAAATACTCCGGGATGTCGTTCTAGAGCTTGGGATAAGGACATCCCTTTACGAATATTATCGCCGACCTGCGTCAAAACTTTTTTCAGCTTGGGATGTTTTTCTTCCTGAGCCAGCGCTTTGATCGCTCGTTCCAGGGTCAAACCAGCGCTGAACATGGTCGAAAGTTGTCGTGTAAAAAAAACAATATTGCTGAGAGGAATCCGGTTCCGAATTTTCTCAACCGATAAACTGACTTCATCAATAAACGGTCCCAGAAAATCGAAAGTGGTATCTACTTCTTTCAGGCTAATGATAATTTGATTATTCTGTGACAGTTTTTGAGCCGCTATATCCACCGAATCGGCGCGGATTTCACCCTCATGTCGGTTCCCATTAGCATCCTTGGTTAGGTAAGCGTAGGTGGCCACTAGAAGTCCTCCACCGTTGACCGTGTAATTTCTTCGATGGTGGTCACGCCGTTTAGTACTTTGCGAATGCCACTTTCCCTTAAGGTCGTCATGCCACTGTTCATCGCTTCAGCCCGAATCGCATCCTCGTTGGCATTATCAAAAACTAACGCCCGGATTTTGCGTGTCATGAGAATCATTTCGAATATACCCGTTCGGCCCAAATACCCAGTCCGTCTGCAATGGGAACATCCTCTTCCCCGATAAAGTTTACCGTCCTTAAGTTGAGATATATCCAGATTAAATAAATCCAGTTCTTCCTGGGTCGGTTCGTAATCTTCTTTGCAATGAGGACATATTGTCCGCACCAATCGCTGGGCCATCACCAGATTTAAGCAGGACCCTACTAAAAATGGTTTGATACCAATGTCCAGTAAACGAGTAATTGTCGATGACGCATCATTGGC
Source organism: uncultured bacterium (assembly GCA_964535735.1). GTDB lineage: Bacteria > Fidelibacterota > Marinisomatia > Marinisomatales > J089 > J089. The sequence goes on along the minus strand of CAZHTM010000008.1, from coordinate 18,671 downwards.
GTGCACAGTGGTGAATACCAGATGGCCTGTGAGAGAAAATTTTACCGCAATATCGGCTGTTTCCTCATCGCGGATTTCACCGATTAGCAGGACATCCGGGTCCTGACGAAGAATAGAACGGAGCGTTGCTCCGAATGTCAATCCAATATCATCAAACACCTGAACCTGATTAATTCCATCCAACTGGTATTCAACCGGGTCTTCCACGGTAGAAATATTGATAGCCTCACTTTTAATCTCTTTCATTGCCGCATAGAGCGATGTGGATTTTCCTGATCCCGTAGGACCGGAAACCACTACCATCCCATAGGGCTGAGATATCACCCGTTTAAAGATGCGGTACATATCATCTTCAAATCCCAGTGATTTCAGATTAAAATCAAAGCCCGTCTTATCCAATAACCGCATCACGATTTTTTCACCAAATACCGTAGGCAAAATGGATACTCGAACGTCGATTTCACGATTAATACTTTTGATGGTGAAACGACCATCCTGAGGCAGGCGGCGTTCCGCGATATTCAAATTAGATAATATCTTAATACGGGTTGTAAGGCCATTTAAGGACGAAATTGGTGGCGACATTATGGTCTGGAGAACACCGTCAATTCGTATCCGCACAACAATATGTTTTTGCTGTGGTTCAATGTGAATATCCGTGGCGCGCTCTTTTATGGCTTCTTGCAGAATCAGATTAACCAGTTTGACAATCGGTGCGTCATCAGAGGATGCGCTTTCCGGCGAAAGATCCACTTCCTCACGATCGTCTTCATCACCGGTAATGACGGTAAGTCCCTGAAGTGCTTCTTCCACCTCTCCAGTCTGTTTGATCCTACCATAAATCTGATCCATGGCGCGCAAGAGCGCTGAAGGTCCCGCCACATTGACTTCCGGATTCAATCCCGTTAGCCGTTTCAAGGAATCAATGGCCACCAGGTCCTCCGGGTCTTCCATAGCTACCGATATTGTGGAATCGGATTTTCTCAAGCCCAGCACCATATACTGCCGCGCAAAGTCCTCCGGTATCATTTGGACCACCGACGCTTCGGCGGTAAACAAATCATCTTCCTTGACGGCGTGATACCCTAATTGGGCCGAATAAGCATGAACTAGATCATCCTCCGTGATAACCCCCTGAGCGATGAGGATTTCACCCAATTTTTCTTTGCTCTGCTTTTGGGTGGCCAGTGCCGTATTTAATTGACTCTCAGAAATTTTCTCATGATAGACGAGAATTTCGCCTAGTCTTGAAAACTGCGGATTGAATTGTTTTTCCATCAACGATCCTTGAGTTACGGAATAATGGGACTGCGAATAAACAGGATTTCCACCGGTTCGCTGGAGATCATAATAGGATCAATCAACGTAACCATCACCGTGGCTGTGAAATCCTCATAAAGCTGAGGATCTGTATTGGGCTGAGGAATGCAAATCCCTGGATCAAAAGTCCCGATCACTGTGGCCTGACCATTGGCATCCGTGATCATAATATTCGAGGGTTGCAAATCACTGGCTCCTGTGGCGGCAAAAAGCAGATGGCCATTTTCCACCGGGTTATTATAATAATCTGTGAGCGTCGCTGTGATTTGGATTGGAGCAGGAATCGGAGCACTAGGATTGGGACTCATGGTAGTGAAATCCCAGAACGATGGCGTTACGGTCACCATCAGATTACCCGGGAAGAAAGGCATCACCACATCATTTTCCACGGAAGCATATACTGAATCTCCAAACACCCCATCACCATTCAAATCACCGCCAAAACAGAGGGCCGTCAGTTTGGCGACACTGAATATATCCCGGCTGGGATAAATCACAGTAGAATAAGATACTCCTGGATAAGTCTGTCCGCTCAGGTTTTCATTGCCGGTAAAGCTTACGCCTTCCACAAAGGCATCCAATATCCCGTCGGCGTCTGAAGCAGAAGGCTCCATCGTCCAATAAACGTGGGTCGTGTCAGCTACAGGATTATACCAAAGGTCATAGACTAAAGCGGCCACTTCCATACGATACATCCCGCCGCCGATCGGTTCATTGGATGTATAATCGACATCCGGGAAAATATATTGCGCCGGACCGGTCACTATAATGGCCTGATTATCCCGGGTAGCGGTAATCGTACTGCCATCCGATAATTGCACGGAGGCCGTGACCCGAATCGGTCCCGGGCGGGTTCCACTGTTCAAGGACACGGAAGCGACGCCGTTCACTGTATAGGCCGTATCCGATAAACCGGCATTATTCAAATTGGCCCCATCAGGTACAGAAGGTCCCAGGGTAAAGGTCACTAGCGTGGGAGAATCCACCAAAACGCCATTTTCATCGTACACTTCCGCTTTAATGGTCGTTGATTCCCGGCCGCCGCCGCCAACAACCATAATACGATTGGGATTGGACGGTGGAATTTCGATGTACGCCGGTGTCCCGCTGAAGGACTGGTCTTCAATACTGATAAACAAAGAATCGGCTACGCTGCCATAACTAGGATGATCGTAGGACACGGTGATTGTGGAAACACCCACATCTTCAGGGTTCCCCAAATCGGTGAAATCAGTAGTAATCGATCCCGTGGAGTCGGTAATAGCGCTTTCAGTGATAAAGCCCAGACTGGCGTCAAACGCAATCTCAAGGTTAGGCAATGGCCGGTTGGCGCGATTTAAAACACGAACAGTCACCTGCGCTTTAGTGGCGCCGTTATCCAGTTGAATAACGTCCGTATCCGTGCTGAGAATAATGCGATAAGGCCACACATCGGTTTCACCGGCATAGACGTTGAATTTGGTAGACGCCTGAATATCGTTATTCAGCCGGGCGGTTGCAATCACACCTTCGTAAGTCGGCGTTCCAGGATTATCTACCGCGGCACCATTATCCTCGTAAAGGACCGACGCCAATCCCTCCGTATTTGTGGACACACTGTAAATATCAAAACTTCCGCTTGAAGCACCCAGTACAGAAGCGCTGAAACTAAGTAGCTGGCCCCCAACCGGATTTCCATTTTGATCTTTCAAACTGGCCACTACCAGTGTGTACGCATTGGGTCCCGCAACATCTTCACCTACATTAATCCGATCATTGCTGGATAAATCAATCGCCACTGGAATGGAATTGACCGTCAGAGAATAATTAACCGGACTGGCTATGGAAACCTGGACAGAATCCGTTAACGCGCCAAACATTGGATGGGAATACTGAGTCAGGATTGAGGCCGTCCCTACATTATCTACATTGCCCGTATCTTCAAATCGGACCCTTGCTTTTCCGGCGGAATCGGTGACTACTATTTCAGCAGCCAAAACACCAATATCCGGCGGATTTAACGTGAAATAAATTTCCAATCCCTGAATGGGGAATCCGCGTCGATTGGTGACTAAAGCCGTTATGTCGGCCCAGGTCTGTCCATTGTCCACCTGAATTGTAGAATTGCTAGCCGATACATTTAGATAATAGGGCCATACGGCCGTAGCGCTGGTATCAACGACACTTATGACTTTTGTGTCTTGGATTTCGGAGTCCAAACTGGCCTTTAAGATAATGTCCCCAGCATGTCCATCATCGGAAAAATATGAAACGGCCAAACCATCGTTATTGGTTGCTGTTTCGGTGGGATTAAAAGATCCGACGGCATTTCCATTTAATTGAGCGGAAAATTGGATAACTTTACCTGACACCGGGCTTCCATTATTGTCCAATAAAGTAGTTGTTACCCGAGTTACTGTTGCGTTACCCAGTAAATCTTCCCCAACAACTATCTCGTTATCGTTGGTGTCGTAGGCAATAGCGTTGGTTTTTATAGAGAGAACATAATTGGACGATGTGCTTTGTGGTACGCGATCATCACAACTGGTCAAAACAACCAGAGATAGACCACCACTTAACATTAAAAGGCGGGTAAATAAATTTATTTTACTCATCGGTACTCTCCTCCCCTGCCTGGAGTGAATCCGTTTCGGCCGGTTCACCCCGCAAGGTCGTCTTCAGGCTATTCTCAAATTCCTCCATCTCCTTGGTCTTTCCAAGATGGGTATAATTATCCTTTACGATGGATGGCGTAATCTGAATAATTAAATCTGTTTTTTTATCCAGCACATCTCTACTCGTGAATAGTTTTTTTCCAATCCATGGCAGTTTATTGAGAATCGGTACTTTATATTCTGTGACTTTCCGATCCCGGGCAATTAAACCCCCGATAACGATGGATTCTCCATCTTGTACACGAATGGTTGTTTCACTTCGCCGGCTTTTCACCCGGGGAATATTTTTATCAGGACCAATAAACTCAAAAATTGAGCTGACTTCCGGTTCCACTTTGACCGTAATGTAACCATCGGTATTCACCGTGGGTAAAATAGTGAGCTTGATACCCACTTCCTCCCGTTGAACCTGAACCTGCCCGCCAACGCCACCAGAACTGAGAATGTAGGGCACAATATCCAGCATCTTAATGGAGGCTTCCCGGCCATTGAGCGTGACCAATTTTGAATCAGCCAGGATTTCTGCTTTATTTTCTTTCAGAAGGAAGTCCAACGTAACGTCAAACGCGGTCATCTGACGACTGAATCCATTTTGAAATGCGAAAATATTATCCTTATTCAACCGGTTGAAAATCATATCCTGTGGTAGTACATCACGAGGCTGCGCCTGATAGTCTTCAATGGCGCCGCCACTTTGGGAATCAGCGCTTTGCGTTAATCCCGGGACAATTGAGCCCGCACCTGGAATTCCTGCCGGCGGTACGCCATTCTCGGCTAAAATCGTGGTATATTTCGCCAATTTTGACCAATCAATGCCCAATCTCTCTTCTTCGTCCTGTGCCACTTCAATTAAACGTAATTCCAATAAAATCTGAATGGCTGGAACATCGATTTTTTTAACCACTTCTCCAATTTCAGCCAGTTTCTTAGGGCTGGCGTTCACTAATAATTTATTCCCGGAAACATCGACCTGGATTTGTTCGGTTAGATCCTGGAGTAATTGCTTCACTTCCTCCGCCGACGCATATTTAAGTTCTATCACATGACTGGTAACACCTACTTCTTCAGCCAGTTTTTTCGGTTCGGCAATTAAAAACGAATTTCCCACAACTTCGTAACTGAGCCCCACAGCGCGAACAACCAAATTAATCGCCTGTTCGATGGGGACATCCTCAATGTGAATCGATATTTTATCCTGCCGGTTAACGGTAGGATCGGTAACGATATTGTATCCGCTCTCTTTTGCAAGGATAGCCAGAATACTGGGAAGGAATGCATCTTCCGCATGCAATGTGACCAAAGTCGGTTTGTTAGCTTCGTTAGAACTTATCGTTCCCTGATCTTGCGCTGTCAGTATTCCGGTTAACGCAACCATTAACACCACAGCCGTCATACACCTGTTCATCATACGTTTAATTACTCCTACGAATTATTTCCGGTTGGTCGGATTCACGGTCGATTGCCGATGTAACCACCGGGTAATGATATTCTTTATCCCCACTTGTCAACACCACTTCATCGGTATCAATCCATGCCACCACATATTTATCGATTGAATCACCAACAGATACGGTAAAATTGACATCTTTGTAATTAATAATAGCCTGCGTTTCCGTGGTCCCGTAAATCACGGCAGATATACGAATTTTACCGCGATTACGGCTGGTTCGGCGGCCATATTGATCGGTCAGATAGAGAACATTGGTCAGCCGCATTGGTTCATTTTCCATGGTAAACCGGTATTCGCTTCGCGCCTTAAGCCGATCTTCCAGGTATTCGATTTCCGATTCCAACTGTTTATCGGTTCCGAACTGAACCTGTGCTGCACGGGATTTTACTTTCCTCCATTCTTTTATGGTGGGATACAGTTTGCCAACCGATACTAAAATGAGCACCACTGTAAACCATACTAATAGAACCCAAAGGGTATGATTGCGATCCACCATTAGACGCCTCCACCTTTTTCTGATGATTTAACCAAAGTGAGGGTCGATAAGCTCAACTCCACCAATTGGGTTCGTAATTCTTCTTCGCGAGATATGTTTTTAATACGCTCAATTCCGTTATTCACGGTGAACTCGTCCACCGAAATCAACCGTGGTGAACGTTCCAATTCAGCCATGAATTCCCCCAACTGATCAAAGGAACACCGAATTAAGAGTTGATAGGGAGACATAATATAATTTCCCCGCTCCACCCGTTCCTTGGGTTTGATGGATTCCAGGGAAATATTTTGTCGTTCTAGCATCTCGGTTAGGTCATCAATAAACGCAATGGATGCGTCCTCAGCTAAAGAATCCCGGGAAGATAAGGCCAGGTTTTCTTCAAATAGGGTGTATACGCGATCCAATTTACTGGCCAAAATCTGGGCGCTGATTAATTGTTCGTTTAATTCCGTCTGTTGCGCCTCCAAATCCCGGATTTTTCTCGGTTTATCCTTGAATAATACGGTAGTTTGGATCCAGAAGAGAGCCGTTAGCACCACTGACAAAATAAACAGCCAGGTATTCCGCACCGCCATCAGGTTGTCCTCCTACGTCCTCGTTGATTGCTTTGAATTCCGGACTTCACGTCCGCCTGGATTTCAAACACCAGAATCGTTTGCCCCCGGATATTTTGTTTGGCACTTTTAACGAATTTGATGCGGTTGAAATTTTTAGAGAACTCCTTATTCTCTTGGAGTTTGTTCATGAATTTCCGAATAATATCAAAGTCTTTTTGATCCTCGTATATTGTCGCTATCCCCTGAATCACCAGCTTTCTATGCTTGTAGGTCAAACCCGTGATTGCCATATCATCAGGAGTCATTTTACCCAGCAATTCCATGTTCTTGGCCCAGAGCACCCGGTCCTGTTCCAATCTGGCCAACGAAAAAATGTCCGCTTTGGATAGATTTTTTCCTTTAGCCTGCAAGGATTGGATTTGCTGTTTAATATCCACTATTTCCTGACTTTTTTGCTCAATTAAATGCTGGTAGCCGCGGCTTATCAAGAAGACACTGATATTTAATCCCACTAGAATTAAGAGCAGCCCAGTAAACAGTCCCCAACGGCTTCGTTCCCGCCATCGTTCCATCTTCGATTCGCGACTCTCGGCCTTGTTCAGGTTGATCAGAATGTATTTTTTCATTCTTCAATCCCTCCCCGGATTGCTAATCCGGTGGCCACCGCATATTGTGCGCGATTGGGAACCTCAAATTTTTCTACGCCATCCAAAATCTCCAGCGGATCAAACAAGGTAGTTTCCACATTCAATTTTTCCTGGATGAATTCTGCCAATCCCGGTGTAAGCGCACCTCCTCCACTGAGGATGATCTTCTGGAAAAAACTCTGTCCCGTGGTCTTGGCATAATAGCGTAATGAACGGCGTATATCTTCGACAAGATTGTCATAGATAGTTCGGTCTGCCACGGCAATGCTATGTGCCGATTCTGTTTCCGATTTACCTTCCAAATGAGCCGATATGCCAGATCTGGCCAGCGATTCTTCCGCTTGTGGATAATCCTGGGATAGCGATTTACTTAACCATTTCACGAAATGATGTCCCCCAATGGGAATATCCCGAATGAACAATTCATCCATTCGGCCCCGGACAATAAGCGATGTGGATAACGACCCGATGTCTACGAGCACTACAACGCCCTCATCCGGCAAATCATGTTTAGTGATATACGCATTAATCACCGCCAAAGGATCCGTGTCTACAATACCGGGTTTTAACCCCGCATCTTTTAATAAATCCAAATGGCTGTTGATTACCTTTTGCGTACACGCCACCAAGCCAACGTCGATTTTATCCACTTCCTTCTTATTCGGACCAAGAATCTGAAAATCGATGACCGCTTCGGAACCGTCCATGGGAATATGCTTCCTGGCTTCAAACGTCATCGCGGAAACCAGTTCGTCCGAAGACATTTCCATGGTGGTGATTTGTTTAATGCTCACCTTGGACCCATTTAACCCGGAGACTAAATTTCTAATCCGTCGAGGATTTAATTTCATATCCCTCAACACTTCCCGAATAGCAATGACCCAAATGGGTTGGGTGATGGAATCGGGGTCAAACGCTTTATTGGATTCCGGAACCAACCGTTCTCCAATATTTAAGAGTTTAAATCCCGCTTTTGTCTTTTCTACGGCTACCGCTTTGATGACCTGTCGTCCAATATCAAGACCAACAATCATGGCATCGTCCCGTTCGTATTTTGAGAAGGCAATTCACTTGGTATTTCTCCATAAGATTTCATCGTCAAATTGACCCCACCATCAGTCCCGGAGGTCACCGGGAAATGAATAGGTCCATAAAAATCGCTGAAATTGTAATCATAATGATAATCTTTGTCATATCCGATCCCAGGAAACACATTATAAGGGCCGGGATTATTCCGTTTCATATAGCCCCGTTTCGCCTGGGATATTGATCCCCAGAAATGCACGACGCCACGAATATCGCTTTGACCGGTAGTGGATGGCGTTAGCTGATTGGGGTTTCTGAAAGGGCCACGCCCGTCTCCTTTTGATAGATTGAAATTTGACATGTTAGGCCCATAGAGCGCCGGATCGGTGACGGTGTTTTGCCAATAATGAGCCACAAACGATTCTTTCAACGCCAAAAGAGCCGCATTGATTACAATATCTTGTCCATTGGCCCGATTACGAGCCCCATTTGCGGCTGTATTGGCGATTATTATATTGGCGCCTGAAACCAATCCCAAACGGTTTGCCGAAGGATAGGCCACCTCACCTGTGAATGGATCTGAATCAGCATAATATATATCGTCAATCAACCAAATGTTATCGTAGACCCGATCAATTATGGTGGGATCATCATGGCGGCGGTACTCGGTATATTCATCCGTCACGATCGTAAAATTACCGTCAACAACTCCCTTGATACGTACCTGACCGTTCTGGACATAAATCACTCCCTGATCGGCATAAACCATTCTTTCTGGCATTACATCAGGACCATCTATACCAGGTTCAAAATCAAAATTGTGAAAACCATCGGCTTTGCAATGGCTGAACCGGTTGTTGGAATGATTATGGTAGTAGGCAAAATTATTGAACGCAAGACTCTGGTCCAGTGGGGCTTTGTAGGACAATTCAACTCCTTCCCCATCCACGAATCCTCCTCCGACAAAGGACTGTGACCAGGTTCCGACCCCGATAATGTAGAGATTGCCTACATGCACTTTCGATGTAATGAATCCGCCCCAGAATTTGGTAATCGTATCTTTAGACGTGACCAAAATACTGTCGCCTACCGAATACTGGGTCATGATTGCGCTTATGGAACTTCCATTAGCATCGTGATCGCTGATAATGAGCGTATCGGAATTGGCATATCCGAACACATTACTAAATGGCAGATTAAAATTGGCACGGCCGGAAGATATTCCAGACGCACTCCCTCCTGTGTCCCAAACAAATTCAGTTGGTGGTGGCCCATCCACCGCTACCGGTGGAATAAGATACGTCCATTGGCTGACTTTAAATCCGCCACTAACAAACTCGATTTGAGTCATAATTAAGGTATCTTTTAACGCTCCCCGGAATAGTAGATCATCGCCAGTATAAACCCAATTGGCCTTGGACTTGGTAATTTCCACTGAACGACCAGGAGGGAATTCAATGGAATCAACTGGAGCGGTTGGATCCAGAATGTCCTCATCGTAATTGCATCCATTGAGCGAGAAACCATTGACCGCCACCACTTTGCTCCCCTCAGCGAATGAAGGACACCCAAACGTACTCATCGTGATGTGTCCGTTGGTGTGAATCCGCCCCTCCAATGCATCGTTGGGTCCAAAGTTGACCGTACCATCGGTGTAAGGGCCGCCGCCTGGTTCTTCCGTATTGGTCAAATACATCCACTTGGAGAAATCCATCGGTTGCAACATCAACCGTGCACGTCGCCGCACTTCAATAAGCTTAGCATCAGGCCCCTTGTAAGATGCAACACCTGTCCCCTCTCCGAAATAAATCGACTCACCGTTGGGACCGGTTTGTACGCCCACGCGAATATTTTCATAGTCACCCATTTTCTTTCCGTCCACCGTGTAAGCCCGTTGTCCCGACAACAACATGGAATCCGGTGATGAAATGAAGGGAAGCACGGGAACTGCTTCCTTATTTAACCCTGTTTCAGCCAAGTACAAGGCTTGCGTTTCGGCAAAACGGTAGCGCTCCATGGCTGAAGTCGTGAGGGAATACTTCAAATACCCCACGGTAATCAACATACTCACCATAACGAATAAGATGGCAGTTGGCGTGGCCGATCCAGTACTGGCAGAATAACGCTTCACAACAGTCCCTGGGATGTATTACTGTTTTGGGTTACATATTTCATGGGCATAAACACCCTCCGTTTGAACCGGACAACTTCCGGGTCTAGCTTTTGCGTTCCTTCAGCTTTCGGCTGAATTGTGAATTCCAAGGTTATGTCATATGTGGATTTAGCAAATTTCGCTAGAGAGGGTCGGATGGCGGGTATTTCTTGGATTGAAAAATCGGTTAATCGAATGGATTGTAAATGCTTGAACCGACCTCCATCAGGGAAATGTAAATGTCCGTTTAAGGGATCACGATTATTTATTTTTATCCCCTGAGTTACGGAAGCGCTAACAGACATCTGAACCGGTTGATTGAATTCATCTCGTCTGTATACGATAATTCGGGAAAACCCATTCAATGTGGAGATATCCAATCGATTCGCCAAACTAATTTCCTTTAATATTTCCCGCATAACCAGATTCCCGTACTGCCGGATTTCGTCCTTTACTGTATCCCTGGCATAATGATCCTGAATCGTGCGGGTGGTAAGTCCCAGACCAATCGTAATGATGCTGAGCACAGTGATACTCGCCATGAGCTCCATGAGGGTCATCCCCGGACTGGATTGTAACCGAATCTTCATTCAAACTGTGTCATGATCATACTCAGTTCCCGTTCTCGGGTCACTGATTTGGTTGAGAATGAAAAATCCTGCCAGCGAATGCGGGCGTGCAGTTCCCAGCGTCTCAATCCTCCTGGATGGGAACTCTCCACAAATCGAATGGGATCAAGGTACAAGGTTGCCTGTACTTTGTGCTTTGAAAATTGATCGCCCTCCAAATAAATCGTTTTACCCTGAACATTTCCTGCTTTTTCGCTTATGGAGAGTTGACCGTCCGCCACCCGTCCTTTCCAATATTCAAGGTAATTGATCAACTCCTCAGTAGCCCGTTCACGCAGAGCGATGGAACGCATTTCCCCACGGGCGTGAACGGCTCCCAGCAAAAGACCATATGCAGAAATCGTGATAATGACAATTGCCACCATTACTTCTATGAAGGTAAATCCCGATTCTGTTCTTTTCGTGTTCACCTTATAAAATAGAAGAAGTAAATAATTTGGGGTTATCGGCAATATTTGCTGCAGTTGAACGATCAACCTTGCCTTGTGATACCAGTTGCTGTAGGTCTTGATCCAATGTTTGCATCCCTTCCACACCTCCAGACTGCATGACCGATGGGATCTGATAGATTCGGTCTTCCCGGATAAGATTACGAATGGCTGTCGTGGCAATCATGATTTCACAGGCGGGAACTCGACCGTCCTGGTTTTTGTTGGGCAGTAATTTCTGGGCGATTACCGCTTCCAGACTTTCAGAAAGCATAGAGCGGATTTGACCTTTTTGGGCAGCGGGAAAAATATCGATGATCCGATCTACCGCTTTCACAGCGCTGGATGTGTGGAGCGTGGACAAAACCAAATGACCGGTTTCCGCTGCTGTCAGTGCCAAAGAGATGGTTTCCAAGTCCCGCATTTCGCCTACGAGAATCACATCAGGATCTTCGCGCAAAGCCGAACGAAGGGCATTAGCGAAACTGTGGGTATTGATCCCCAACTCCCGTTGATTGATCAAACTGGTGGCGCTATGGTGGAAATATTCCACAGGATCTTCAATCGTTATAATATGACATGCACGATTGTGATTGATATGATCCACCATAGCTGCCAAGGTTGTACTTTTTCCTGAACCAGTCGGACCGGTCAACAAAATCAAACCGCGATCCTTCAATGCCAATTGTTTGAGAATCGGGGGAATGCCCAACTCTTCGAAGTCATGAACCACTTCGGGAATGGTCCGAAATACGGCTGATAGTCCTCGAATTTGAGAAAAGAAATTGACCCGGAATCGACCTTTACCTTCCAATTTGGCCGAAAAGTCAATCTCTTTCCGTTCATTAAAAATCCGGATTTGATCTTCAGACATAACCTGAGGAATAATGGATTCCATGTCCTCCATGGTTAAGGTGGGCAAGTTGAGTGGTTTCATAATCCCATTAATACGGACCATGGGAATGCTCCCCACGCTAAGATGAAGATCGGACGCTCCACTATCAAGGGAATAACTCAGAAGCTGATTGATTTCCATAAATGTCCTTCGAGATTATTGCGCCGCCTTGGGTGAGCCGTATCCTGAGTATTGACCGGTTTCCACATCGAACTGGACAATATTTCCTTCTCCTCCGTCCATTTCTGCGGTACTGGTGGCAGTAATCGTTCCGGAATTATCCGACACCTGAATCGAAAATATCCATTGTCGCTTAGTCGACTGGTCGAGGCGCAGCTGTCCGGATCGTTCCAATTCTTCCACGTCCGCAGGCCACTCTCCATAGGTCTGATAGTACATTTTACTGGCGTTATAAATGTTTCCGATCACGGATTTAGCTTCCGAGGCCCGAGCACTCTCAACATAATCAATATAAATGGGGACCGCAATGGCCGCAAGAATAGCCACAATCACCACCACTACCATAATTTCGATCATAGTAAAACCGGATGATGACTTGCGCTTCATGATCCATCTTTTCATTGTATTAACTCCCGTCTTTTCAGTTATGAAGAAATTTGAGATTTTAAATTTAGGAAGTTCATGCCGAACAATCCATACTGCATGGATTTACACGTTTGTATATTTACCCCCAAGACGAATCCCCTCTATCTATTCTCGTTAAAGTTCGGCGTATTTTTCAGTGGCTCGGATCAACTGGGACCTAATGCCTGGTTCAGTAGCAGAGTGACCCGCATCCGGGATGAGATAGAATTCGGCTTCCGGCCATGCTCGATGGAGATCCCAGGCCGAAGTCGCCGGACAAACCACATCGTACCGTCCCTGAACTATCGTAGCCGGAATAGATCGGATTCGATCCACATTCCGTAGCAATTGGTCTTCTGGATTAAACCAACCGCCATGTATAAAATAATGACATTCTATTCTGGAAAAAGCTTCGGAAAATTCCAATTCGGAGAACTTTTCCTTTAAGTCAGAATCCGGATAAAGCTTACTGGTACTGCCCTCCCAAACACTCCAGGCTGCGGCGGCTTTTTGCCGGATCGTTTTATCGGGGGATGTCAAATATTCATAATACGTTTTAAGCAAATTATCTCGTTTATCTTCTGGTATCGGTGCTAAAAATTCTTCCCAGGCATCGGGAAAGATACGGCTAGCCCCATCTTGGTAAAACCAATACAATTCACTCTTCCGGAGTAAAAATATTCCTCGCAAAACCAGCGCTTTGACTCGTTCCGGATAGCTTTCGGCATACGCCAGTGACAAGGTACTGCCCCAACTCCCTCCGAAAACCACCCAACGATCAATCGCTAAATGTTGCCGGATTTTTTCAATATCTTCAACCAAGTCCCAGGTCGTGTTTTCTTCCAGCGAAGCATACGGCGTACTTTTTCCACAACCCCGCTGATCGAAGAGAATGATCCGATATTTTTCAGGGTTAAAAAATTGACGATAACTTGGATCGATACCACCACCAGGACCTCCATGTAAAAAGATAACCGGAGAACCATGAGGGCTCCCAGCCTCTTCTACATGTATCGTGTGAAGGCGCGATACAGGTAGAAAAAATTCCTTGTAGGGTTCAATAGGTGGATAGAGTTCCATGAGAAATGTGATTCGAATCACAAATTTATTAAGGCAAAGAATTTGAGAAATATTATTGCCAATATCCACAATCTTTCCTTTGATGCATAAATTTTTTACCCCGTAGATTTAATCACTACATTCAATCCGGTTAATCATGTTACACCCCACCCACATCCTCTGCCACTACGCCGAAATCGGTTTAAAGGGCCAAAATCGATCTTATTTTGAGCGAAAACTGAAGGAAAACTTGAAAATCGCCCTGAAACGGGTGTGTCCTAATCCAACCGAATCCATTAAAACCATCCAGGGCCGGATTATTATCACCCTTTCATCAGAAGGTCAGGATTCTCTCGAATCAATTCAGGAGGCGATTCAGTCGACCTTTGGCATTGCGTATTTCGCACTAGCGGAATTTTGCGATCCAGAACCGGAGATTTTAAAAAAACGTGTCCTGGATATCACCTCCGACATATCCTATTCCACGTTTCGGATCACCACTCGTAAATCATTTTCAAATTTGCCGATCGTTCCCCAACGCATTAACGAAGAGTTTGGTGAAGCTATCATAGAACGGGATCATAAACCTGTAAGCCTTAAGTACCCCGATTTAAACGTTCATATTGACGTCATCACCACTGGAGCCTATATCTATTTGAAAAAAATTCCCGGTCCGGGGGGCTTGCCTCTTGGGTCAAGTGGTCGAGCGGTAGTCATGTTATCTGGGGGATTGGATTCTCCCGTGGCGGCATGGTATGCCCAGCGTCGCGGGATCCATCCCATTTATGTGCATTTTCATTCCGTTCCTTATACGTCTGAGGCATCTACTGAAAAAGTGCGCCAGTTGGCTCAAATCCTGGATCGTTATCAACGGCCCACGAAATTATATCTAGTCCCCTTTGCGGCAATTCAGGAAGAAATTCTAAAAACAGCAGTTCCTAAATATCGTGTACTCCTTTACCGTCGTTTTATGGTCCGGATTGCGGAAGTTATTGCTCAAAGAGAACAATGTTGGGGTTTGTTCACGGGTGAATCCTTAGGGCAAGTAGCCTCCCAAACCATGGAAAATTTATTCGTCGTTCAGCAGGCAGTCACCCTTCCAGTCCACCGCCCCTTAATTGGCATGGACAAACAGGATATCATTCAAAAAGCCCGTGAAATTAGAACGTAT
This sequence comes from uncultured bacterium, assembly GCA_964535735.1. Taxonomy (GTDB): domain Bacteria; phylum Fidelibacterota; class Marinisomatia; order Marinisomatales; family J089; genus J089. Next base: position 3,602 of record CAZHTM010000008.1, on the reverse strand, counting down.
GAAACATCGATATTAGCTCACGAAGATTGCTGCACCCTATTTATCCCAAGACACCCAGTCACCAAAGCGCGATTGGAGGATGTGGAAAAACAGGAAATGGACTTAGACATCCAAGGAATGATAGACCAGGCTTTGGACCAAACAGAATTGGAGTACACCCTTCCAAAAAATGCGCTATTTACCGCAACTAAATAAGATGTATTAAACCGTGCGTAAAGTGTAATTTTAACTCTGAATTCAAAATAGATTCCGTCAATTTCAACACGCTTATCCCCAAATCAAAACCCAACCCTAAATTATCAAGGAGAGTCGTATGATTGTCGCCGTCCCAAAAGAAGTCCTGCCTGGCGAAAATCGTGTTGCGGCAACCCCAGCATCCGTAAAAGAACTCATTAAAAGTGGGTTGACTGTTAAAATCCAGTCCGGTGCCGGTGCTGCTTCCTTTTTCTCAGATGATGACTATCGTTCCGCCGGAGCAGAGATTGTTACCGACGTAAAAGCACTATTTTCTGAGGCCGATATCGTTCTGAAAGTCGCTCCCCCAACTCAGAATGATGCATTGGGTGGACATGAAGCCGATGCAATGAAAAAGGGGGCCGCCTATGTGTCCTTTTTTCAAACCACACGGGAACTTGAAGCGGTGAAAAAATTCGTAGAGAATGGTATCACCGGCTTTTCCATGCATTTAATTCCCCGGACAACACTCGCTCAGAAAATGGATGCCCT
>CAZHTM010000008.1:0-2776 GCA_964535735.1 uncultured bacterium | reverse complement strand
AAGTTTAGGCGCTAAATTTATTGAAGTCGAAACCGATTCAACCGAAGGTGTTGGCGAGGGCGGATATGCCAAGGAAACATCGGAAGAATATCAACGTCGCCAACGCGCCATGATTAAGGAGCATATTGCAAAGTCAAATCTGGTGATCACGACTGCGTTAATTCCAGGAAAACCGGCTCCGATCCTCATTCCTGAGGATATGGTTTCTGGCATGGTACCCGGATCCGCCATCATGGATCTAGCCGCGGAAAATGGCGGGAATTGCGAACTGACTAAACCTGGTGAAATTGTAAATATAAATAATGTGATTATCGATGGTCGCACCAATATACCGGCCACCATGCCCTATCACGCCAGCCTACTCTATGGAAAAAACGTGTCCAGTTTCATCACCTATTTTTGCAAAGACGGAAACCTGGAACTAAACATGGAGGATGAAATTATTTCCGGAGCCATGTTTACCCATGATGGCAAGATAGTGGATGAACGCACCATGGAAGCAATGAAGAGTTAAGAGGTTTATCGATGGATATGATTAATATTCTTACGGTCTTCATCCTGGCTATTTTTGTCGGGTTTGAAGTCATAACAAAAGTGCCCCCAACCCTGCACACACCCTTGATGTCCGGATCCAATGCCATCTCCGGGATCTCCATTGTTGGAGCAATTATTGCTACCCATGTGAGCGGAACGATCGGAACCTGGTTGGGGTTAATTGCCGTGATTTTTGCAACCATTAACGTCGTGGGCGGATTTTTGGTCACAGACCGGATGCTCAAGATGTTTAAACGGCGTTAGGAGGCAATCATGGATTACATCAATTTATTCTACGTGACGGCCGCCGTTCTATTCATCTTAGGACTGAAACGCCTGAGCCATCCCCGGACCGCCCGGAACGGAAACCTGGTGGCTGCAGTAGGAATGCTTATCGCCATTGTGGCTACCCTCGTGGGATATGCTGGTCTGGACTTCAAATTGATTATCATCGGGATGATCGTTGGAGGCCTTATCGGTGGGATTTTCGCTGTGAAAGTGGAAATGACGGCTATGCCCCAGATGGTAGCAATTTTCAATGGTTTTGGAGGTGGAGCTTCAGCCCTGGTTGGTGCTGCTGAATTTTACACCAAGGCTGCTCCGGATGTGGCTGCTGGTCATCCCTCCTACTATGCTCTGACCACCATTGTGCTCAGTGTATTTGTAGGGACTCTAACCTTTACCGGCAGTTTTGTGGCGTTTGGCAAACTTCAGGGATTTATTTCCGGTAGGCCGATTGTATTTCCCGGTCAAAAAACCCTGAACGCCATTCTGGCGCTTCTCTTGGTGGGATTTGCCATTGGAACCGTCTTGGTTCCCTCCAACATGATGGTATATTACATTGCGATGCTTGTTCTTTCGGCGGTTTTGGGTGTGACTCTGGTTATTCCCATCGGAGGCGCTGATATGCCGGTTGTCATTTCGCTCTTAAACTCCTATTCTGGTATTGCCGCCGCCGCGGCTGGATTTGTCCTGTTGAATAATGGGCTGATCATCAGCGGTGCGCTCGTTGGAGCTTCCGGATTGATCCTGACCGATATTATGTGCAAAGGAATGAACCGGTCTCTGATCAACGTCATCTTTGGCGCGGTAGGACTGGAACAGGAAGGCGCGTCCGGTGCTCAGCAGCAGATGAATATCAAGAGCTATTCTACAGAAGAAGCGGCCATGATTCTGGATGCGGCTGAAAAAATCATCATTGTGCCTGGTTATGGATTGGCAGTAGCTCAAGCTCAACACGCGGTTCGGGAAGTGGCAGATTATCTGGAAGGAAAAGGTAAAACCATCTTGTATGCCATTCACCCCGTCGCCGGACGGATGCCGGGACACATGAACGTCCTTTTGGCGGAAGCCAATATTCCGTACGATAAACTCAAAGATCTGGATGAAATCAACCCGGAATTTGAAGATTGCGACGTGGCCATAGTCCTGGGGGCCAATGATGTAGTCAATCCAGCGGCCCGCCATGATAAATCAAGTCCGATTTATGGTATGCCGATTTTGAATGTGGACAAAGCACGCACCGTATTGATCAATAAACGGACCATGAATCCCGGTTTTGCGGGAATTGCCAATGAATTATTTGGCTATGATAATTCTATCATGGTCTTTGGCGACGCCAAGCAGATGCTTCAACAACTCCTCAAAGATTTAAAAGAGTTGTAAAAGCCACAATTCCATACAAAAAAAGCCTCCGGAATTCGGAGGCTTTTTTTTTACTTCTTGATTGCCAAATCGGAAATAAGTTTGAGATAAGCCGATAATATTTCAGGTGTCGTCTCACCCATGTGGGGAATACGAAACGTTTGATTTTTCAAGCGTCCATAGCCGTTGGAAAATTGATAACCACGATCCATCAAATCGCGTCCCAGGTGTTCCAGATCCCAGCCAACGTCATTTCGAATACAAGACACGGTATCAGAGTGGAATCCCGCTTCGGAGAACATGGTTAGCCCCATTGTTTGAGCCCAGGCGCGGGTCGCTTTAGCCATCGCCCGATAGCGATCGAAACGGGACGCTAGTCCTTCCGATCGAATTCGCTCAATTTGCTTTTTTAAACCATACATGTGAGGAATAGAAGGTGTTACAATTGTTTGTCCTTTGGTGTCCTTTTTTTCCCAGGCGATAAAATCAAAATAATACCCTTTTTGGGTTACCGAAGAGGATCGTTTTAATACTCGATTATGGACTATACATATGGAAAATCCCGGTGGTAACGCCCAGGCTTTTTGCACCGATGCCA
>CAZHTM010000007.1:39838-79718 GCA_964535735.1 uncultured bacterium | reverse complement strand
TGGATGCGGAGAACTAAAACATGGAAAAAGACTCCGGTCATTGCCACGACGGCCCATGCGTTTACTACGGATCAGATCAATTGTATTAAGGCCGGATGTAACGAATACCTGGCTAAGCCTATAAGGCGCAGTAGACTATTAGAAAAGATAAGGATATTTGCATAATCAAATTCCCTGGAATTGAATCTGAATTCAAGTCGTGAGTAACTGCCTGCGCTTCAGTCTTCGGTATACAGGTGGCGGACGGGAACCCTAAACCAGCGGATTCCCCCTCTGAATGACGTGGTCAGGCAGGTGATTATGTGGCTCCGACCGAAATGAAAAGGAGAAATATTTCAGTATAAAACAAAGCCCCTGAAACTCATTGAGAACAGAGAGCAATGTATTGTGGGCCCACAGGGATTCCCCGCCTGAACGACGTCAGTCGGGCAGGGAACCCCGAACGAACGGGGTCTGGATTACCGTTAAGAACTGCCGATAAATCATTAGCCCTCCCAAATTTGTAGAAGAAGGTTCGTACCGGGAAATCCGTATCCGGTTTCTGTCCTTTCCAGTCCATCAGAGTCCGGCTCTGTCCACTTTGGCGGGGATGAAGCATCGCCAATAAAAATGAAGAATCCCCGTCGATAAAAGCTGGTTACCGACGGGGAAGAACTGTGTGGGCCCACAGGGATTCGAACCCCGAACCAACGGATTATGAGTCCGCTGCTCTAACCATTGAGCTATGGGCCCAAAAAGGCCGGCAAATTTAGGGACAATAGCACCCTTCTTTCAGCATTTTCATCTATACTTTTCACATGGAAATTCATTCCAGAATATAATCTGGAATCCATTTGTGATCCCGGTCCCACATTCTATGGGTGATTCCGTGTATATTCCTGTCGAAAAATAACTGGTGAAGTGGAGTTGATGAGAATTAAATACATTATTCTTTCCAGCCTTTTTATCCTACAGATTGTGGGCGCTCAGGGTCCTACGTTGTTTACCGGACACGTGTCGTTTACTTATACAGGAACTATCAACGGGACCTTTGATGCTAGCACCGGTCTGGAGTTGGATTCGCTGACCTTACCTGAGGAAGGAGCCTTGGCCGTCGCTTTCCCCGATTCTGGTGTCACGCAGGTTTTTATGGCGGCTTTTCAACAAACTGGAAATCAGGTGTATCGTCTGATGGTGACGTACCTAAAGGATACGACCGGTGTGTTGAATCCCCAGAGTTGGAGCTTCCCCACGGATATAACCAATCCCAAAGCCTTATTTTTATTTCTTCCCCAAGTAGATTCGTCGCTTGTGAGCGATTTGGTGGGCCTGATGGATACGACCGGAATAGACAGCAGCAGCGCGGATTCCTTGTTTTTGGAGGTCATTGGCAATTTATTGGAAATGGCCTACTTGGCCACAGGAGGGACACTTGATTTGGCTACCAGCGGAATCGATTCTTTAGGGGGTTCCTTCGATCTATTTTGTGTCCAACTGCCCTTTTCCCCGCTTACCATTTCCAATGGAACGTTTGCTTTCCATCCGCTTTCTTCCTTTGCGATGACAGTGAGTTCTTCAGTGCCATTGCCGCAGCAATTCACGCTCCGACCGGTTTCTCCCAATCCCTTTAATCCGATTACCCGTATTAACTATTCTCTGGATCGAGATTCCCAAATGACGCTGGAAGTCTACGATATTAATGGGCGTCTGGTGGAGCGTTTGTATCGGGGATGGAATACGACCGGAACTCACCGTATTACGTGGGACGCCTCCCGATTTTCAAGCGGATTGTACATTTTGCGTCTCGAAGCTGCGGGACGCAATTTGACCCAGAAAATGTTACTCCTTAAATAACCTCTGATTCGAGAGCGGCATACTGCTGCCAGAACCGCACAGCTTCCGCCCATTCTTCTGATGTAAACTGCGCCCGAGTCCCTCCGGGCAGTTCCAATTGATTGCGCATCATGGTGACGGGGAACATGGGCATGGATGCCAAGCCTTTCGGAAGCGCATGGATGCTGATCAGTTCCCAATCGCAGTCGGTGGACGCCTCCTGCGTTTCAGCCAGCACGTCATGACGATATAAGATCAACTCGACCTGACCAGCCGGCAGTGGGGTTCCATTTAGCGCCCGGATACGTATATAAGGCTCTTCGCCTTCCCGTCGGGATACCCATTCCGCTTTCAACCGTGTTTCGGGTCCGATTTTAACATACGGACAGGAGAAATACGGTATCCAATCTGGTGCCACGGATACCAGGCAAACACCATCCCGGTAGCCAGGGCGGACAAAACCGCCGTGGAGCCGATCTTCGGCATGACGGGCCACATCTTCGAAGGTTATTCCGCGGAAAAATGTTTTACCTGAACCAGGAATTTGTCGTCGGACAAATTCGTTAACGCCTACCGATTCTACTTTCATGAATCGCAGATCAAGATTTATCAGTTTCCTTTAATTGTTCTGGTTGGGTAAATGATGCTGACCGCGCTTTACGACGCTCAACAAGGACCAGTCCTATTACTCCAAATCCCACAAGATACGCTCCAAATTTGATCAATTTGCCCAGACCGGGAACCAGACCCACAATCCAGAGGAGCAGAATCCCCAGGATAAATTGAACGACCAGTGAAGATTGGGTTTTGTGAAAAGCCACCAACAAACGCCGACCAATTACCGTGGCCGTTATGAAATAGCCGAAAATTCCGACTAAAATCAGGGTGATAATCAAGACCGGAATCAAAGCAATCCCAATAATGGTTACGACTAAAAAGAGTATTACCGGGACGATCAACAATACCTGTACTAGTCCATAAAGGAAGGATCGGGTCAGGTCTGTCTCCAAACGGGTACTCAACGACTGAAAAGTACCTGGAGCTAATATCATAACCAGGATACCAATGGCCACAAATCCCAGCATGGACAGAATCATAAAAAATGAAAAGGGGAAAAAATAGTGTGGACTATACCAGAAACCAGGTCGCCATTGAAAGGAGCCCACTTCCACCAAATCACCGTCAATTTCAGCGCCCGGTTCGGGATATACGCGACCACCCACGGAGACCACATTTCCTTTTACGATTGCAGTGGGGCCTAAATATACATTGCCACCAATGGCGACCGCATCTTCAGTTACCCGTCCTTCAATTCGAACATCGCCGCCTAAGGCCACAGCAGATTCAACGGTTTGATCGCGACTAACTTCAACATCTTGTCCAAACCGAACAATCGTCCGCTGTCCACCAAAAACCAATGAGAATAGAAGTATGGGACCGAATAAATATTTAAAAATTGTGTTCATAGTGATCTCCCAATTCTTGTTATAAAACGTTTTAGACAGACGCTACCAAATTTGGTTGTCTCAAAAAGCTAATCGGTGACCACAACGGCAGTGCCACTGGCGCTCACCATGAGCATATTCCCGGCACCTGAACCGGAGATAGTTTCGTAGTCGAGATCTACACCAACCACGGCATTGGCGCCCAGCTTTCGGGCTTCCGCTTGCATTTCCATAAGGGCGATGTCTTTGGCTTTGCGCAATTCCTCTTCATAGGCTGCCGATCGACCGCCTATGATGTCCCGAATTCCGGCGAATATGTCTCGGAAGATGTTGGCTCCCAGAATAGCGTCGCCAGTGACGAGGCCCAGATATACTTCAATAGTTTTGCCTTCCAAAGAGGGAGTGGTGGATAAAATCATGATGATCCTCCTTTAGGAGTTGTTTCGCGGTGTTAACAAATTACGAGCCGTCATGCCCTTAGGAATCGGAAGTCCCATTAACGATAAAACTGTCGGTCCAATGTCCGGGAGAATTCCCCGATCAGGCATTGAAAACTGACCGGCGTCACTACTAATGTAAACACATTCTACCGGGTGAGTCGAGTGACTGGTGCGGACCAGCCCAGTTTCATAGTCAATCATTTGGTCGGAATTTCCATGGTCAGCGGTCAGGAGAATTCGGCCACCCAACGCCAGCACGCGATCTACAACCGTTCCCACACAGTCGTCTAAAATTTCCACAGCTTTTCGGACGGCTTCGAAATTTCCGGTATGTCCCACCATGTCGCCATTCGCGAAATTGACCAAAATAAATGCGTAAGGATTCGCCTCTAATCGGTGAACCAGTTCCTTGGTCACTTGATAGGCTTCCATTTCAGGATGATCAGCAAAACTGGCGGGATCAAACCGGCTGGGAATTTCTACTTGATCTTCCCCAGGGAACGGTGTCGTGGATTTCCCGTTGAAAAAGCTGGTCACATGGCGGAATTTTTGCGTTTCGGCAATGCGAAGCTGCCGGAGACCGTGCTCCGATATCACCTGTCCTACGATTTGGTTGAGGGCGTCGCCTTGATTTTGGGCTGAACCCAATAAGAAATGATCAAATTCATCGTAATATCGCGTGAGCCCCACATAGACGATCTTCGGACGAACCGGCCGGTTTCCAGGATACGACTCCTCCACGAAAGCTTGCGTTAATTGAATGGCCCGGTCCTGGCGGTAGTTAGTGTGCAAGATGCAATCCCCGTCCTGAACCCCCGAATAATCGGCAAGCACATGAGGCGGAATATATTCATCGGTCATGGGGGTTCCGGTGGGCGTAAGATCTTGATCGTAACTTGCGCGAATGGCTGCTTCGGGATCATCGGTTTTCCGCCCCTCACCAGCAACGATACATCGGAACGCCTGGTCCGTAATCGCCCAATTTTTAGCGCGGTCCATTCCATAATAGCGGCCCATAAACGTACCGATGGAACAGCCCCCCACGTCTTTCATGACCCGCCGGAGATGCGCCCAGTACTCTAAAGTGCTTCGTGGTGGTGTATCCCGACCATCCAGAAAAGGATGAATAACTATTTTACCATGGGGATTCTCTGAGCGGGCCTGGAGAAGCATCTTAAACAGGTGATCCTGGTGGGCGTGAACCCCTTCGTCCTGCAGTAATCCAAAAAAGTGTAGTTGACTCTTATTCGAAGTCCAGGCGTTCATGAGTCGCGACCATTCCGTTGTACGATACAGGGAACCATCCGTGAGCTGATCGTTAATTCGTTTCAGCTCCTGCTCAATAATTCGCCCCGCGCCCATACTCAAATGGCCCACTTCACTGGACCCTTGAAATCCCGGGGGGAGCCCCACTGCTTCTCCGGAAGCGTCCAGAAGACACCAGGGATAGGACTCACGGTAACGATCCAGATTGGGGGTATGGGCTGCCGCTACGGCGTTTCCCCTAGGGTTTTCATTGTGGCCAACGCCATCCATGACGATTAATACAACAGGTTGCATGATGATCCTTTCAAGACGATTCAATGCTTAGAATCAAGCCCCGACAAATGGAAGTCTACGCATGGACGTTCCATACTTTGAATGGAAAAGTAAAACACCCAATTTTGGTTAAGTGCGGGATAGGACCTGGTGAGCAATCGTTTTTCCGATCGCCAGGGAACTGGTGGCGGCCGGCGACGGAGCATTTAAAATGTGGGTGATGGCTCCCCGTTCCCAGATTCGAAAATCATCACTGAGACTCCCGTCCGGTTCCAGAGCCTGAGCACGAACGCCGGAGCCACCAGGTGAAAGGTCCCGGGACGTGATTTCGGGAATTAATTTCTGCAGGGATCGAACAAAGGCGAATTTCATTAACGACCGCCATTGTTCCGCAATGCCCACCGTCCAGTATTTCCGGGCCATGTGCCAGAAACCGGGATAGGTTAAATAATCCCAAACTTCGGCCAGGACGAAATCGGTTTTCCCATATCCTTCTCTAGCCAAGGCCAAAACGGCGTTCGGTCCCGCTTCCACTTCCCCATCCACGCTTCGCGTAAAATGAACGCCAAGAAACGGAAATTTAGGGTCGGGCACCGGATAGATGAGATGATTGACCAGAGAACGGCTTTCAGGCGCCAGCGTATAGTACTCTCCCCGGAAGGGGACGATGCGTAACGGACGCTCCTGATCAGCCAGGGCAGGAATTTGATCTGCATGCAGCCCCGCACAATTAATCACCTGATCAGCAGGAAAATCTCCATTAGGTGTTTCCACTCTGAAACCGGATCCATCCGGGACAAGATTTGTTACTGGGGTGCTGGTCTGGATGACGCCACCTTTGTCGCGGATAACAGCGGCCATCGCGTCGGCCACTTGAGTATAGTCCACAATACCAGTCTGGGGCGACACTAAGGCTTTGACACCGACCGTGTGGGGCTCCCGTTCCCGCAATTCTTCGGGTGAAATCAATCGCAGGTCCGGAACCCCGTTGGCTTGTCCCCGCTCGAAAAGAGTTTGCAACCGAGGCAGCTCGTCTTCTGTTGTCGCGACGATTACTTTGCCGCATAATTCGTAGGGGATGGCATGCTGATCGCAAAATTCCAGCAGTAACCGTACACCTTCACGACAGTTTTGGGCCTTTAACGAGCCGGGACGATAATATATTCCGGAATGGATCACTCCGCTGTTATGGCCGGTCTGATGATGGGCCAAATCAGGCTCCTTTTCCAGGAGCGTAATGTTCAGATCGGGACGGATGCTTTTTAGTTGAACCCCGGTGGCTAATCCCACGATGCCGCCACCAATAATGACGATATTACGCATCACCTTCCTCCTATGAGATTTGCTCCGACCGGGTCAGCATCCGGAATTACAGGTAGCCCAACTGCTCGATCTGAAGAAGAATCTCCTGTACCAGAATTTCCGGATCGGTATCGCTGGAATTAATCACAATTTCAGCATGTTCCGGCGCTTCATAGGGATCGCTGATTCCGGTGAATTCTTTGACGATTCCCCGCCTGGCTTTGGCGTAGAGTCCTTTCACATCCCGTTCTTCGCAGACTTCCAAAGGCGTGCTCACGTACACCTCAATGTAGCCGCCAAATTTGGAGATCAATTCCCGGTTGGCCCGGCGATCAGCCCGATAGGGTGCAATGGGTGCGCAGAGGGCCACACCGCCATTTTTAGTAATTTCACTAGCTACAAACCCGATCCGGCGTACATTGATGGAACGGTGTTCCCGGGAAAAGCCCAGTTCACTGGAGAGATGGGTTCGAACGATGTCACCGTCTAGAAGAGTCACGGGACGACGACCGTCTTCCATTAATTTTACCAGGAGACCATTGGCGAGGGTGGATTTTCCGGACCCGGAGAGACCGGTAAAAAATACGGTGAACCCCCGGCGATTAAGCGGAGGACGGGACCGGCGCAATTCTTCCACAACCTTGGGATAGGAAAACCATTCGGGAATATCCAGTCCCTTATCCAATCGGCGACGTAATTCCGTTCCTGAAATGTTCAGGGTTTTCAATCCCTCCGGCACTTCATCGATGGGCATGTATTCCGCCCGGTCTTCCACATAAACCATGAGCTTAAACGGCACCATTTTGATTCCCAATTCTGCCTCGTGCTGTTTGAGCAAGTCCTGGGCATCATAGGGACCATAGAAGGGATTTCCCTGGCTATCACTTCCTGGTCCGGCATGATCCCGGCCAACAATGAAATAATTACACCCGTAATTTTTCCGGATAATGGCATGCCAGAGCGCTTCTCGTGGACCGCCCATCCGCATCGCCAAAGGCAGCAGACTAAGCATCGCCGTCCCAGTGGGATACGAATCCAGGACATGACGATAACAGCGGACCCGAGTATAATGATCAACATCGCCGGGTTTGGTGAGTCCGACAACGGGATGAATAAGAACATTGGCGCGGAGTTCACGAGCGGCTCGTTCTGTCAGTTCCACATGCGCCCGGTGCATGGGGTTACGGGTTTGGAATGCCACGATGTTTTCCCAACCGCGCTTGGCAAACGCCTGACGCACTTCTTGTGGCGACCGTCGAAGATTTTGAAAGTCGTAATGTTTGGGCAAAGACAATCCCCGCAGGGTGCCACCCAAATAAACCGGATTGGATTCGTTCAGCAGATAATTTACCGCAGGATGCGTTTCGTCTGTGGTTCCAAATACTTTTTCCGCTTCCGCTCGGCGATCCGGGGTCCAGACAGAGGTGATATCCAAAATAGCCAGGGCAAAACCTTCCTTATCCCGAAGAACTAGGGCATCTCCCGTTGAAAGAGAATCGGCAGCGGTTTCCGTCACATCCAGCGTGATGGGTATGGGCCAAAGGGTGCCGTCGGCCAGACGCATCTGGTCCAGGACGGATTCATAATCTTCCTGATTCAGAAATCCTTTCAGCGGAGAAAAACCGCCGTTTAATACCAATTCAAGATCGCAGGTCTGTCGATCGTTTAAGGTCCAGGAAGGAAGGGTCATCATTTCTTTTCTCAAGGCATCCCGTTCGGTTTCTGGGACCATTAATTCCACTAACGAACCGCCATGGGGTTCAATTAAAGACTCAGACATAATGTAAGAATACTCCTATGATTTATTGATTTTGTGTAATGAAAAGAATCGTTTGCTGAACGGCTGTTATCCAAGCCGACCCACACCGAGCCGAAGAATGTGAGCATCGCCGTTCTTGGGATACACATTCCGGGTATCTACGATAAGCGGAGACGCTTGACGAACCAGTTCATAATCTACGGAACTATGATCGGTTACAATCAAAACCGCGTCCCGGTTTTCCAATTGATCTTTGGTCAAGTGAAGCAGGCTGAACTTTTGTTCGCCGCTCAAGGTTAATTCAGGCACAAAGGGATCATAATAATCCACTTGTGCGCCTTCGCTTTCCAAAAGGTTTAAAATATCCAAAGCCGGCGATTCCCGGGTATCGTCGATGTCCTTTTTATAGGCCACGCCCAGCAAAAGAATCCGGCTTCCGGACAGTGGCTTTCCCTGTTTATTCAGGGCATGAGTGGTAAGATTGACCACATGATGGGGCATCTGGGTGTTGATTTCACCGGCTAATTCAATGAATCGGGCCCGGTACTCCAGAGTTTTCATTTTCCATGCCAGGTAATGGGGATCAATGGGAATGCAATGTCCCCCCAGGCCGGGACCGGGAGTAAATTTTTTGTAGCCAAACGGTTTGGTGGCGGCAGCATCAATTATTTCCCAAATATCTACGCCCAGTTTTTCCGCCATCAGCGCCATTTCATTTACTAATCCGATGTTAATTGAGCGAAAGGTGTTTTCCAGCAATTTGGTCATTTCGGCAGTTTCTGGAGATGAAACAGGCACCATGCGAGTGATGATGGCTTCGTACAGAGCTTTTCCGACTGTGGTGCAGTTGGGGGTGATTCCACCAATCACCTTGGGTGTGTTCCGAACCGAATAGGTCGTGTTTCCCGGGTCGATTCGTTCCGGAGAAAAGCACAGAAAAAACTCTTTCCCCACCGTTAGTCCGGTGGATTCCAGGGCTGGAAGGACCAGATCCCGAGTCGTTCCGGGGTAGGTTGTACTTTCCAAAACAACGAGTAAAGAAGGATGCAGATACGGTTTGATCTGATCCAAAACATTCACGATATAGGAAACGTCCGGGTCTTTCAGTTTATTAAGAGGCGTAGGGACACAGATGGACAAGGCATCTAAGTCAGCCACCACCCCGAAATCATCTGTGGCTTTAAACATTCCCCGATTGACCAAGTCTTGGAATTCAGTGTCATCCACATCCGCGATAGGATTTTGTCCATTGTTTAAGTCTCGTACGCGGTCCTGGTTCACATCGATACCGGTAACCGGGAATCCTGCTTTGGCAAATTCAACTGCCAGCGGTAAACCCACATACCCCAGACCAATAACTCCAATTCGGGTGGAACGTTCGGAAATGCTGTCTAATAAATGTTTCAAGAGAGAACCAAACAGTAAGGTTGAAAAATGAAGGTAATTTGAAAACGCAAATTTAAAAATTCTTCGACGAGAGAACCTACCTCTATCTATTTACCAGAGCCCCATGCGACCGGGCTCACATAACAATACAATTTTCTCGTATTCAAATTTTTACGATCCGAATCCCCATTTGTTGGAAAACCATCCTCACGTTAAATTAGTCCTTCTTATCTGATTAAAGGGCTCATGAAAGCAAACCGATCCATTCTTTACCTGGATGACCGCCAGGAAGACGCCGAACTGATTCGTCGCTGCCTAAAAGCTTTGCCGTTTCGCTTTCGTTTTGTCTATGCCAAATCCAGAAAAGACTTTATTAAAAAGTTAGAATCAACTAAGCCTGATGTTATTCTGGTAGATTATCAATTACAGGACTATGATGGTTTATCCGCGATTCGGGATGCTCTTCATTACCATCCCTTCACGCCGGTGATTGTGGTCACCGGTTCCATCGGGGAAGAAGCAGCGGTACAGTGTATTAAGGCTGGCGCGGCAGATTTTGTTTTAAAGGACCAACGGGCGCGATTAGTGGCGGTAATCGATAATATTCTGGAGCAGTGGAAAGCCCGACGGGAATTGAAGGAATCGGAAGAAAAATACCGTTCCATCTTCATTGGCGCTTATGATGGTTTTGTCGTTGTCGATAGAAAAGGAACTATACTAGAAGTAAATCCAGCATTTGAGCGAATGACGGGACTTAAAAGCGCGGAATTGGTGGGAAAAAGCGCGTTTTATTTAGCGAAGATATTTTTGGATTTACGTGATCTTCCCCGAATTATTACGTTGATTAATGATACGTTAATGGGTATCCCCGTTCGGCCTTTTGAGATTCGATTCCGGAATAAAATTCTAGAGATTAGCATTCCCCATGTAGCCAATATTTTCGGAAAAGCCGCAATTATCCGGGATGTTACGGAACAGCGACAAACTGCGGAACAAATTCGGATTAGTGAAGCTCGTTACCGGGATCTAGTGGAGAATACAAATGATTTGATTTGTACCCATGATCTTAAGGGGCGTTTACGCATGGTAAATCGAGCCGTAATTAGGACCACGCGTTATTCGGAAAAAACGCTTTTATCCAAATCTATTCAAGACCTTCTGGTACCTGAGGTACGAAATGAATTCGAAGACTATATCCGACGATTAAAGCAGGAAGGCAAAGCGACTGGTCTCATGAAAGTAAGGGACCGATATGGCAAACAATATATTTGGGAGTATAATAATACCTTAAAAACGGACGGTCCCGAACCGTTAGTACGGGGCATTGCTCATGATATTACTAAAACGTATGAAGCCATTCAGAATCTAAAATTCAATGAAGCTCGCTATCGGGATTTGGTGGAAAACAGCAATGATTTGATTTATCTCCACGATCTGGAAGGAAATTTGACGTGGGTGAACAAAGCCGTCGTTCGTATTCTGGGATATTCGGTCAGGCATTATCAGAATATCAATATTCAAACCTTAATACAAAAGCCCTACCTCCATAAGTGGAAAGACTATCTACAGAAGCTACGGGAAACCCATCAGGCTAAGGGCTATGTCCGTCTTTTGAATCGCGCGGGTAAGGAACGCATTCTGGAATACCAGGCCAGTCTTCAATCCATTGAAGGACAACCGAAACAAGTACGGGGGATTGCTCGGGATGTGACGGAACGGATGATATACGAAGAGCAATTAAGAGTCCGAGAGGCAGAATTCCGCACCCTCTATGAAAATGCTACCATTGGATTATATCGCACGACTCCGGATGGGACTATTCTTTTGGCCAATCCCAGCCTGGTGAAAATGCTAGGATACGATTCTTTTGATGCCCTCCGGCGACGGAACCTGGAAAAAGAAGGATTTGAACCGGGATATGACCGTTCGGAATTTAAACGATTGGTGGAGCGAAAAGGGGGCGTAAAGGGACTTGAAACGGTCTGGTACCGATCAGATGGCACGCCGATCCAAGTTCGGGAGAATGCCAGGGCAATTCGGGATAACAGGGGAAATATCCTTTTTTATGAAGGTACCGTGGAAGATGTCACCGAATGGAAAACGGTTGAAGTCGAAAAAGACCGACTTTTCAAGCACCAAAAGGCTGTCAATCGCCTTTCATTGGCTTTGGGACAAGTGCACACTACCCGTCAGTTGTACAGGATTACCTACCAGCATCTCAAAAAAAACATCAATGTGGGAGCTCTCTTTATCTCCCGGTATGACCCGGATCAGCAACTCATCATCGCGGAGTATGCTGTTGTGGATAATAAAGTCATGGATCCACAAGAATTACCCCCCATTCCAATTAACCCCAATACTCCGGGTATTCAAAGCCGTGCTATTTATTCTGGAGAACCAGTGTATGTAGCAGACTGGGGCAAAGAGAGTAAAAAAATTAAGAATCAATACCATGTGAAAGGGCCTGGAGATGTAAAGCCGGGGAATCCCGATCCAAGCGATCCCCATTCGGCCCACTCCGGAATCGTAGTCCCTATGAAGATCAGCGGTTTGGTTGTTGGTCTTTTGAACGTTCAAAGTATCCATAAGGATGCCTATTCTTCCGATGATATTACTTTGTTAAGCAGCTTGGGGAATGTTCTGGCGGTTGCTTTGGAGAATATCCGACTGTTAAATGATATCCAAAGGAAGTTGAAGGAAAAGGAAAAAGCAGAACGCAGTCTTCAAAAAATTAAAGCCCATTTGGAAGAGCGGGTAACTCAACGTACAGCTCATCTTCGTATAACCAACCGTCAACTAAAAATGGAAATCCGGGAGCGACAAAAGGCGGAAATCAAACTACAATCCGCCTTAGCCAGGATTCAGTCCATTATCGAAAGCCCTAAAGATGTGGTCATCTTTTCTTTGGATCGGAAATATCGGTATATCGGATTCAATCAGAATCACAGTACCACCATGAAAGCTATCTGGGGTGTGGATATCTCCATCGGCGAAAACATGCTTCATTGTATCGGAGATTCAAAGGATCGGAGAAAAGCCCGAAGGAATTTTGATCGGGCATTGAAGGGAGAGTCGTTTACTATTGTAGAACGTTACGGTGCTCCGCCTAACCGGTACTATTACGAAAATATGTATAGCCCCATTTTGGCAACCGATGGAAAGGTTATTGGATTGACAGTATTTCTCACCGATGTCACAGAGCGATTAGCCAAGGATGAAGAATTGCGACGGTATCGGGAGGAACTGGAACAACTGGTGCAGGAACGAACAACTCAGTTGGAAGCAGAAATTCGAGCTCATAAACAGGCACAGGCAGCTTTAGCCAGAAGCCATGACCGCTATCAGTTACTGTTTGAAGAATCGCCTGTTTCCCTGTGGGAAGAGGATTATTCCGGCGTAAGGGAGTATTTCGAAGACTTGCGTCGGCAAGGAGTCACAGATCTGGATGCTTGGTTTGATGATCATCCGGAAGCCATCACCGAATGTGTCTCCCGGATTAAGGTGTTGAATGTAAACCAGGCTACACTGCGGATGTATGGCGTCCGATCCAAAGAAGAATTATTAATAGGCCTCCATCGTCTAGGAGGGCATGAGTTTACAGTCAATTTCCGGAAAGACTTGGTCACGCTATTCAATGGTGAATATTCCATGGTAAATGAGACAGAATTTCCCACACCGGCCGGGAAAACTTTGTCCATTATTGTGAATCGTTTTATTCCACCCGGATACAAAGACAGCTGGCGCAAGGTTTTGTTAGCGGTGGAGGATTTCACCGATCGCAAACGAATGGAAGAGGAATTAAAAACCTCAAGGGAACAGTATCGCCTTCTCACTGAAACAGCTCCTTTAGCTGTGGTGGGTATGGATGAATCCGGTCTGGTAACGATATGGAATTCGGCGGCGGTGACCTTGTTTGGTTATTCACCAGAAGAGGCCGTAGGGCAACCTTTCTTCGACTTAATTACTCCAGAGGACGCCAGGGGAAAAGTCTTAGAGGAATTGGATACATTTATTCAATCTGGTTCAGGCATATTTTGGGATGACTCCCGTGAGTTAACGGCCATTCGAAAGAATGGGGAGGAATTCCCGGTGGAATTGTCGATTTCGGCTTATCGAACTGCAACCGGGTGGCAGACTACCGGTATTATTCAGGATCTTACTCGTCGCAAACGTGATCGGGCGGAAATTGAGCGTTTGGCTGCCCTGGTTCATCATAGTGCCGATTTCATTTCCATCACTGACATGAATGGAAACATAGTGTTTGTGAATGAAGGGGGCCGACATCTTGTAGGATTGGACCGGGATCCAGCTGAGTTACACATCCGTGATTTTTTGACCCAGGAAGATGCCGATTATCAACAAAAGACTGCCTTACCAAAAGTTTTAGAAAAAGGACAATATACTTATCAAACCCATCTTCGTCATTTCCAAACGGGAAAACAGATTCCGGTTCTGGCAAATTTCTTTTTACTTACATCACCAGATACTGGTGAACCCTATGCGATTGCTACGGTTCAGCGTGATATTACCGAATTGAACCGCGCTCGTCGGAATGTAGAAGAAAATTTGGAAGAATTACGTTTACTCCAGGATGTAAATACTGCTATCCTAAATCGGGAATCTTTCCAATCTATTATCCAAACGTTGGCGCAATCATTCCATCGTCTGGTAGCAGTGGATCTGTTAAACTTTTACATTTTTACTCGCGATCGTTCACGGTTGATGAACATGGCTCAAATCGGTTCCCGACCGGAAATGAAAGCACAAATTAAACGGCATTTAAAGGTTAAACGCGAGGAATTTGTACCCCGATTAAGAGAAGGTTCCCGATTCAAAGCCGCTGTGGATACAGGGAAAGGGTTTTATACCCGTGATGTGCTGGAGATAGCTCAACTCTTCGCTGATTTCACATTCACAGACCCTATTGTTGATTATCTTCCGGAAATTATTCATGAGTCAAAAACGCAGGTTGTTGGGGCGGTGCCAATCCAGGCGCGTGATAAGTGTCTGGGACTGGTGGTGTTTAATTCCCAGCGTGAGATAACACCTGGGGAATTCAAACGAATTGAGCGGTTGGTATCTCTGGTGGCGACTTCCCTGAATTACCAGCGTGCCGAAGAGCGCGTGCGGGAGCGGGATGAACGTTTCCGGTCACTTTTAAATACCGCTACCGATGCGATTTTAGGCATGAATGAACGTTTTGAGGTCAATATTTGGAATCCTGCTGCTACACGCCTTTTTGGGTATTCCGCTTCAGAGGTTATGGGTAAACCCCTTCATGATTTTATTACTCCTCAACGTTACCAAAATCAAGCATTAGAAGGGTTAATACATTTTTCAAAAACGGGAGATGGCCCCCTTGTGGGCAAAACCGTGGAAGTAGAGGGTGTGCATAAAGATGGGACGGTGCTTCCTTTGGAATTGTCAATTTCCGCTTATAAACAGGGAGACCAATGGTTTGCTACGGGTATTATCCGGGATATTCGGGAACGGCGACGCCAGGAGTCGATCCAGAAGTGTTTGCACCGGGTTTCCCAGCGACTCACTATTCGTCTATCGCCCCAGCAGATCGGTCCTATTATTGCTGAAGAAGTGAGAACTATTTTCCGTTATCATGCATTCGGTCTATATGAACTGGATTGGGAAAAACAGCAGATGATTGGATTGTACAATGAAGATACGCCACCGGATGGTCTGTTCCCCGTGCCCGTAAGAACAAGTAAAGAAGCGTTTGAGACCATGAATTATAAAGCCATTTTGGAGGGACGTTCGGTTCTGGATAATCGTCAAAAAAAACCGTCTTTGGAATCCATTTCACCTTTTGGCTTTAGAAACCGTCCATCCATGTCTCTCATGTTCGCTCCCATTCTATGGAACGAAAAACCCATCGGTTATATTACGGTTCAGAGTTATGACCGCGGCGCCTTTAGCCATGCCGATGTCACCATTCTGGAAGCGGTGGCCAACCAGGTGGGTGGTGCTTTCCATCGGGCACGAACAGAGGAAATGCTTTTAATTCAGCAAACGTCTATTGAACAAAGTCCGATTTCAATTGTCGTTACGGATACTGACGGGGGAATTATGTATGTTAACCCCGCTTTCACCCGGATTACAGAATATACTATTGAAGAGGTGCGGGGAAAAAATCCTCGTGTTTTACAATCAGGGCATCATACCAAGGCGTTTTACAAAAAACTTTGGGATACCATTAAAAGCGGGCAGACCTGGCGCGGTGAAATTCTGAATAAACGAAAAAACGGGGAATTGTTTTGGGAATCGGTTTCCATCTCTCCAGTAAAGGATCGAGCCGGGACAGTAGTCCGTTTTGTTGCCGTCAAAGAAGATATCACGCAACAAAAGAAAGCCCATCAGGCTTTGGTGGAAAGTGAAGAGAAATTCCGCACCCTTTTTGAAGAATCCAGGGACGCAATTTATATCAGTGATGAAGCGGGTCATTTAATCGAGTTTAACAAAGCGTTAACGCGGTTACTAGGGTACAGCCAAAAGGAATTAAAAGCGGTGAAAACGGAATCACTGTATGTGGAGCCCGAAGATCGGAAGCGATTTTTAACCCTCACACGAAAACAAGGTTATGTTCAGGAATTTCCGACCCGATTGCGGAAGAAATCAGGAGAAATTATCCATGTTCGTTTGTCTTCAATCCAGCGAAAAACCACTAAAGGTACGGTAATTCAGGGAATTATCCGGGACGTGACAGAAGCTGTCCGGCACCAAAAAGAACTGGAAGCAGCTATGCTTAAAGCTCAGGTAGCTGATCGGGTAAAAACACTGTTTCTAGCTAATATGAGCCATGAAATCCGGACTCCGTTGAATTCTCTTCTGGGATTTATGGAGGTCGTGGAATATGAAACCCGTTCAACCGCATCCGCGGAACTGGCGCAGATATTTGATTCGGTTCATGCCAGTGGAAACCGAATCATTAAAACGATTCATGAAATTCTGGATATATCCACCATTGAAGCGGGTGGATTTGAGCTTCACCCCAAAGTTATCCATCTAACACCAATAATTCGACAGATCATCAAGGAAATGACTCCCAGGGCGGTGGAGAAAAAATTGTATTTGAATTTTCAAACCCATGTGAGAAACGATCAGGTGAATGTAGATGTTTATTCGATTCAGCAAGCTATTATGAATCTGGTGGATAATGGCCTGAAATACACAAAAAGGGGAGGAGTAACAGTAGAAATTCGTGGAATGGGGAACAATTTGGTTCTCACAGTGAAAGATACGGGTATCGGAATGTCTCAAGAATATCAGACACACATGTGGGATATTTTTTCCCAGGAAAGCACCGGTTATACAAAGAAATACCAAGGGGTGGGGTTGGGAATGGCTTTGGTGAAAAGGTATTGTAACCTGAATAATGTGGATATTGACGTTTTCAGTGAGAAAGGAGTAGGTTCGACCTTCACTCTTACGTTTAAAAGAGTGCTAGGAAGAAAGATAATTCGCGACGCGAACTAAAATCATGAGGATTATCAATGAGTTCAAATGAATCCGGTCGTTCAGTCATCCTGGTGGTGGAGGATGATAAAACATCACAACAATTGATGCACTTTTTTCTTCGGAAGGATTACGAAGTTCGTATGGCAGAATCGGTTCCCGCCTCTAAAGAACAACTGGCTGATGGAAACGTGGATCTAATTCTTTTAGATTTCTCTTTGGAGGGTGATGAGGATGGTTTGGATTTGGCCCGGTGGTTGCGGAAATTAGACGATCCCCGGAAAGATACACCAATCATTGCCCTGACAGCCCACGCCTTTACAACCGACCGTGATAATGCCTTAGAAGCAGGATGCAATGATTTTTTAACCAAACCTGTTCGCCAAGCTGATTTATTAACTACGATTCATAAATATGTCTAAATATAGAGAAAAGCCTATTGGATAGTATTGAAATTCTGAGCGCAATCCTTATCCTAGCAGGATTCGGCATATTGGCGGTCAGTGTCCGAATCACACGGTCTCTTTTATCCATGGTCCATGGGAAAATATACCAACGGCGCTGGCGAGTACTTATTGCGTTAACAGTTTTATTTATGTTGGGTTACCTGGTAGCGCTGGTGGCCTTCATTTCCGGAAATTCCACCATGGTGATGATATTTACGGGACTGATTTTTTTCTTAGGTGCGGTGTACACTTTTTTGGTCGTGGATAACGGGTGGCAGACAATTCGTAATTTGATCCAAACCACCATTTCCAAGGCCAATCTCGAAAATATACTGGAATCCATGGGTGAATCATTAATGGTGGTGGATGTGGCTTCAACCCCCATAATCCGACAAGTAAATTCGGCTACACTACGTTTGCTGGGATATAAGCCTGGTGAGTTGGAAGGAAAACCCCTTTCAGTGGTTTTAGAACTGGGTGATCAGGATGAGATATCACCAGCTCGCGTAATTGAGGGTCAACAAGTACGATATGGTGAATGTCAGTATATTTGTGCTGATGGGACTCATATCACGGTATGGGTCGGTGCGGCACCGTTTCGTAGTGACGGGAGTGAATTAAAAGGCGTGGTTTACGTGGCCCAGAATCTCACCGAAAGGATTCAGGCCGAAGAGGAAGTTCGCCATCAAAAAGAATTTTTAGAGTCCGTAATTGAATCCCTGACATATCCCTTCTTTGTAATCAACGTGGATGACTATTCCATTGCCTTAGCCAATAGTCGCGGGAAAGATTTGAGCACGGGTCCTCTCACTTCCTGTTACGAAGTGTCTCACCATCGGGATACCCCCTGCACCGGACATGAACATCCCTGTCCCATAAGTCAGGTTCTGGAAACTCGGAAACCAGCCGTTGTGGAACACATCCATTACGACACCTTTTACAACCCCAGGAATATGGAAGTTCACTGCTTTCCGATCATTTCGGATGATGGAACCATTAAGAAGGTTATCGAATATTCGATTGATATTACCGAACGGAAAGAAATGCAAAACGCGCTCTTGTCTATCAATTTGCGAACCAGTATTCTCTATCAAATCGCCGAAGCCGACAGCGCTGCCATGTCTTTGGAAGAACTATTCTCCATGATCCACAAACTTCTGGGGGGTGTGATCAATACAACCAATTTCTATATTGCTTTCTATGATCACGAAACGGGACTGCTTTCATTCCCCTATTTTGTGGATGAGGTGGATGAACGTCCTGACGCTAAACCTTTAGGCAGGGGTTTGACCGAATATGTTATCCGAACCGGGAAATCTCTGCTGGTGGATAAAGACGGTATTTATAAAATGGTAGCCAATGGCGATATCGAATTAATTGGTACAGCCTCGGAACAATGGTTAGGTGTTCCATTGAGGTTGGAGTCGAAAGTCATTGGTGTTATCGTCGTTCAAAGCTACGATACACCAGGACTGTATTCCGGTAAAGATGTGGAAATGCTGGAATTTGTGTCTAACCAAATTGCGGATGCAATCCAACATAAGCGAGCTGAGGATGCCATCATAGCGTCTGAAAATAAATACCGTAAGCTGGCCCATGAATTACAGCAAACCAATAACATGAAAGAATTGTTATTGGACGTGATTACCCATGACTTGAAAAATCCTGCAGGTGTTATCGCGGGAATGACGGAAATGATGACGGCGGAACAGCCGGATAATGAGTTTTTACAATTAATCTCCGACAGTAGTGAAACACTGTTAAAAGTTATTAAAAACGCTACGACCCTGTCGAAAGTTTCACTGGGTGAGGATATTACCAGGGAACCGGTGGATTTGGCTGCAATGATTCGGGAAGTTTGTAATGAATTCACCATGTTGCTCAAAGGGGCAGACATGAATCTCAATTTGAAAATCCCGGAATCCCTTGTCATTAACATTAATCCCATTCTGTCGGAAGTCCCCAAAAACTTTATCAGCAATGCTATTAAGTATGCCAGTTCAGGTAAGAAAATTGATGTGGCTCTTTGGGAAGATGACGATTGGGTTCGGTTGGAGATTCGTGATTATGGCGTTACCATCCCCGAGGAACAACGGGAGATTGTATTTACCCGCAGCGTTCAGCTGGAAAAGGGAAAAAAACGGGGACGCGGACTAGGGCTGGCAATTGTGAAACGAATTGCTTCTGCTCATGGCGCGGACGTGGGGGTGAAGCCCAATAAACCCACCGGAAATATTTTTTATTGTTACTTGCCGAAGCGTCCTTCACAATCTCAAGAAGATAAATCAGTGTCCACCAAGGCCGCTCCTAAATCTCGGACTAAAGAAACAAAAACGTCTTCTCCGCAATAAGCCAGGATAGAATTCCGAATACCTGAGCGATCAAACTCGGTAATACGGGATTGGAGCTCAACCATGGCAGTTGCTAAACCTTCAGCCTGTCCCGGTTCCACGAGAATCCCATTCTCCTTGTGAATGAAATCCCCCGGTCCGCCGCATTGCGTAGCCACTACAGGCAGACCACAGGCCAGCGCTTCCACGATCGCCACCCCAAAGGTTTCCACATCACTGGCCCAGACTGCCGCAGATCCCGTTTTGAGGTAACGAGCTACTTGGGAGGGACCCTTATAACCAGTGATGTCCACGACATTATCCAATCCTAAATCGTGTCGCATCGTTTCAACGGAACGCCGCTCTGGTCCGTCGCCCACTATAATCAGCCGCTGAGGAGTCGTGGACTCCCGAACTACTCTTGAAAAAGCGACCAACAACAGATCATAACGCTTTTCTTTTCGGAGAAGTCCAACGGATATCCATGTGAAAGGCGTTATCGGTGGCGGCGATTCTGGCAGGGTAAAGGTCCGGGAATCCACCGGATTGGGGAGGACCAATCCCTGGTGGCGGGGAAGCGTAAATTGGGACAGGAGCGCTGCAACCAGGGCCTGAGAAGGACCTGCGATGCGGTGGGCATAATGGTATGTTTGCTGAATCCTTTTTCTCTGAAATTTGGTCAAGGCCCCAGGTAATAAAAATTCCTTGAGATGCTCTTCGACAATGAAGGGAATATTAAGCTCGGCAAGCAAGGGAGCCAGGGCTGCGCCCGCCCAAAGTGAAGATTGAATCCAGACCCAATCAGGGCGTCCCTGTTCATTCAAAGCCTGTTGAAATAGCGAATGGAGGCGTCGACGATAGGTCCGAAAGAAAACGTGAGGGAGTTTAGGTCCAGGATTGAGTGATTCCCGGCGGTACTCAAGGATTCCGTCCCTTCTTTCAGGATTCTCAGGGTTATCAAATTGCCGACGCAAAGACCACTCCCGGAAGGAGCGGATCGAAGAAGAAATGACCACAACCTGAACTCCTGCCGCTGCCAGAAGACGAGCCTGGTCCCGGAAAAACGTGCCGTCATCAGGGTGGAGCGGGGAAGGATACCAAGATGGAACAATAAACAGCTTCATGGATTCTTAAGTCTCCCTAAATTTATCCATGTTTCTTGTCTATTGCCGGTCCAGAATCACCTTGCTCCGCACCAAATGGTGTAGAATCCCTAAATCGTAACTGCATCGCGTCGTGAAAATAGCCTATATCGCACCGGAAAATACAGTAGGTTCTCTCACCCTTTGGAAAAAAGCCCATGAGCAGCGCGGAAATATCTGCGAGTTCTTCACGCTGTACCCCACTCGCAACCGGCTTGATAATGGCTATTGTCTAAACCTTCCACTGGTGTCAACAAGTGACTGGTATCTTCGGAGTCGCCATTGGTATTACCGCCATTTTCGAGGTGGAGCTGGCGACTATCAGGAAAAGCCCGGATATCCGCCCGTATGGTCGCCCTCTAATCCATTGGAAGCATGGTACTTCAAAGGTCGGGACTGGCTATGGTCCCGGACGATAGAACCCTTTATTGATGCCCACGGATTGCGAGATTATGACATCTATCATTTTGAGTGGGGGATGGATTTTTATCGGGATGGTCGTTTTGCCCAGGAAATGGCCAACCTCGGTAAAGGGATTGCCTGTACCTATCACGGTCAGGATTTGCGAACCCGGGGCGTTTTTCCGGAGGTGGATGCTGTAAGTCGACTGAATCTTACCAGCGAACTGGATCTCTTACCCAAACATCCCAATTTGAAATATCTCTTTCTACCTGTAGATACAGAACGCCTTACGCCAAGGGTGGAGGTTGGCGATCCCATCCGCATATGTCACAGTCCCACCAATCGGTTTTATAAGGGAAGTGAAGTGATTATTCCCGCCTGCGAAGCCGTAGCCCGGGACATTCCGGGCGTGGAATTTGTACTGATTGAGAATCAGCCGTATGAAGAGGTTCTGGAACTGAAACGAAGCTGTGATATCCTGGTGGATCAGGTGTATAACCGAGGCGGCTGGGGCTATGGTATGAATTCAGTGGAGGCCATGGCGTTAGGACTCTGTTGCGTCACAGAATTGGTTCCGGAATATGAAGATTTTCTTGAGAATCATCCTTTCATCAATGTGACCGCCGAAACGCTCTACGATCGTCTGTCAGCCTTGGTGAAAGATCGGGATCGTCTCCGCGTTATGAAAGAAAAATCCCGGGAGTGGGTGGTCAAAGTCCACGGCTTGGAGGCCACATCCCGGCAGTTATATACTTATTACGACGAACTGGGGTGGCATGACTAAAGCATTGCAGCTCGTCGCCTTTGATGTACCGGACCCGCCAGATTATGGAGGCGCGATAGATGTTTATTATAAGATTAAAGCGCTGGTAGATGCAGGTGTGGAGGTGCATTTTCACTGTTTCGATTATGGGCGGGGTCCATCTCCCCGATTGGAAGCGCTCTGTGCCTCGGTAAAGTATTATCCCCGGCGTAGGAGTCCCCTGAAATTTCTGGATTCCCGGCCGTTTATCGTCGCCACGCGAGATGATCCGGATCTGGTGAAAGCCCTGAGTCAAAGGAATGACCCCATTTGGGTAGAGGGCCTTCACGGGGGCGCAATCCTGGAAGCGACAGAGTTGAAAGATTATCCCCGTTTTGTGAGAACCCACAATGTAGAGCACCATTACTATCGGTCTTTGGCGGATGTTTCTCCATCTCCGTTTCAACGGTTTTATCTTCGTAGAGAAGCGCAAAAACTGGAGGCCTATGAAGCAATCTTAAGTCGAGCCCAGGGATTGTTCCCGTTATCCCAGGCCGATACGCGTTATTTCCAGAAACAATTTTCGGCTGTTACTTATTTGCCCGTGTTTCAATCCATGACTGAAGTCCATATCCCGAAAGGAGTCGGGACTTACGTCCTTTACCATGGGAATCTGGCAGTGGGAGAAAATGATCAGGCGGCTCGGTATCTGGTTTCAGAGGTTTTCTCAGCACTGGATATTCCTCTGGTAATTGCCGGTCGCCGTCCTTCCCTCCGCCTGAAGCGCGAAGCGGCGGATTATTCCCATGTGCGTTTAGTGGAACCGGAGACTGTAGCGGCCATGGATCAATGGATTCAAGACGCCCAAATCCACATCCTTCCCACATTTCAGGCCACCGGGCTAAAGTTAAAATTATTGAAGGCCTTATTTCAGGGTCGCCATGTTTTGGTGAATGATGCCATGCTCACGGACCCGGAACTGAGAAACGCCTGCTCGGTATTTGCATCTCCGGAGGAGGCGCAAAAACTAATTAAATCCCGATTTCAGGTTCCGGTACCACCAAAAGAGATACAGGCCCGTCAACAGTTATTGGAAACCGTATATAATCCCCATACGAATGCCGCTAAGATAATTCGACAAATTTTCGTGTGATTTCATATCAAATGTCGTAGTTTTAATCATCGGCCTGGTGGACGACGTTAGACGCTTCTGACCTGTACTGTTTCCTTCTAAAAGGCCGGTGTTTTTAATGTTTGTTTTAGGGTGTAGGAGTGAATTCATCCTGTTTAAAAGAAATTATTATAAGTCTTTTGATTTTGAGCCCGGCCTTTGGCGCATTTGAATGGGAATTCCTTTCCCCGGGAAGTCGCGCGCAAGGGTGTTTAATGCTTCAAAGCGCACCCACGCCCCTCTCAATCACTCACGATCCCGCCGCATTGGGTTTGGCCTTTCCTCCCCAGGTGGAGATGGCCTGGGCGCGTCCGTACCAGATAAAGTTACTGAAAGCCACTCAATTTGGGATTCAGAGTCGAATGGCCGGTTGGGGCTTGGCGGGGTCCGTTCACCAATTTGGGCGTCGGGATTACCAGGAGCGGAAAGTGAATCTGGCTGTGGGACGGCGACTCAGCGCGACAGTAGCTGGCGGACTAACGGCTACGCTTTACAGTCTCCGAATCCAAAACTATGGACACAGCACTGCGTTGGGTTGGACAGCTGCCCTTCATGGAGAGCTTCAACCGGGGCTCCTTTGGGGCGTGATTATTCAGAATATGACCGGAGCTCGACTTAATGTTCATCCGTCTATTCCGGAAGTGGTGACCACCGGATTTCGATTGCAATTATTGAAATTGGATTTGGGATTAGAATGGGAGCAGGATTTGGATTATCCAGGCAGTCTCAAATTTGGCGTGGAATACAGGCCTACATCATTCTTAAAAATCCGAATAGGAGCCAATCAGCGACCTACCCGCATCGCTGGAGGTTTTGCTCTGCTTTATCGAGGACTACACATTGACTATGCGGTCGATTATTGTACGGACCTGGCCCGAATTACTACCGATATTGGTTTGGTGCTTCCTTTGGGTTGGGATCGGTTCAGGGCAAACCCTTAGTCAACTCCTTCAGGAGTGGAGCACAGCTTCGGCGACCACTCTGGAAGAGGAAGATTTATTTGCTCTGGAAGATGTGCTTCGGGCCCCACCGGTTCTGGATAAAATGTCATTGGAACTGTTAAGCGAGGTTGGATGGGTTACGGCTCAAGATCGCACTTATCTGGAATCCTTATCCCTGCCAGTGTCGATAACGCAAGTGAATCAAAACAACCTGTCTCCGGAATTGAGAGCGTTTTTGAAAATATGGGCAGCCCAATCCCAAAGTTACAATATTAACGGCCGAATCGTCCAAAGCCAACGCCTGGGGAAATCGGACCTGTATCGCTGGCGAAGCGCTGTCCAGCTCAGCGATCGGGTGAATCTGGATGTGGTGATGGACCGAAGCGCCGGAGCGTTGAAGGTTCCCAGCCGCGCACGTCGATCCCTGACCGTTCAACACCAAAACTGGGATTTTTGGTTGGGGGATCTGCAGGTGCGATTGGGGTCGGGATTATTCAGCGCTGGAAGCTTTCCTACGCGAATTGGTTTGGAGTCCATTTCCACATTCCAACGCTGGAATTTTTCACTCCGGTCCCATCGATCGGCGATAGAGGACGGTCGGATATCCGGAGGAGGATGTACCAGGGAAACAGAAGGAAGTCGATGGTTAGCTGCCGTAGACTGGGGAAATGCAGGACAATCGTCTATACTGGCGGCATGGGCAGCTCCATCAAAGGCCAGGAACTGGGGTGGAGCTTTTCGAATAGTCGATAGTGAAAATTTGGGGTGGGAAGGTTCAGTGTTTGGACAAGCTCGCCTGTCTTGGGGTGGTGGAACCGGAGAGGTGGCCAGGGATCGTTTCGGGAACATGGCCGAATTTTTGGCGATTCAAATACGGCAACCCGGAATTGGGGTTTTGTGGTCAGTCCGATATTATACCCCAGGATTTCAACCGCTTCAGGCCAATCCTCCCCGACAGATTAATTCGCTGAAATCCGGAGAAATGGGTATATACCAGGGAATTCGAGTGACTCGTTTTATTTTGAAACTTGAACTGTTTCTGGATGCTTTCCGCCCGGAAATTCCTGCGTCGGAAATGTCAGTGGATCAAGGACTTCGGGTGTGGATGTCCAACCGCATGTGGAGTTGGCGACTTCAATTGGACTGGAATCACCGTCCTTTGTATTCGGAACCGGAGTTTACTTTGATACCGCTGCCGATTACTTTCGAGCAACAACGACTGAAATTTTGGGTTGAACGGCCGGTTGGTTCCCACTTCAAAACCCGAATTCAAATAAACGAAACCCAGATCATTCAAGGTGGTAAACGATCCCGGGGACAAGGGATAAAGTGGCAAATGGATTATTTAACACAAACAAATGAATGGACCCTGGAAAGTACAATTGCCGAAGTGAACAATCCTTCAACGCGCGTGTATTTCTGGAAATTGAACCTTCCCTACGAAATGGGAACCCGGTCCTGGTCACGGAGTGGAGTTGGTCTGGAAGGTCGCCTTATGCACCAATGGAACACGGGAACTCGATTTGGATTCCGTATAGCGTGGATTAAAACTGAGAATTTCAGTGCCAATACGCCTCAATTAGAAGGCGCTTTAATCATGGATCTTTTATTTTAGGTTCTCGTTGGAATCGGGAAGCGCGGGCAAATAAATTTGGGCTTATGTTTCGACGAATAGTTATCCCCCTTGTATTGCTGGGAATTTGCAGCACAATCCTGCTTGGCAGCACGGTCCGGGTGTTGAACCGTTCTGACCAAAGCCGGGACATTTTAAAATCGCTGGATAATACTCCCGGAACCTATATTTCGATCCTGGACCTGGAGCGAGTGCTTGATGCCCATTCCTACATTAATGAAAAGCAGGAAAAAATTGTTCTTTACCTCAATGATCACCGAATAAAAATCTCCGCCGAAACCAGTTTTATTTTGGTGGATGAAAAAGTGTATCAACTCCCTGTTCAGGCCAAGAAAAAAGGCAAAGATATTTATGTCCCTGCCACCCCATTTTTTAAGCTGATAAAATCGGTGGTCATGCCTGGTTTAGCCTGGGATCCGGTTTCTAAACTTTTAGATATTGATGTGGTGGAATTCAACATTACCAGTTTGAGAGTGGACGAAAAGGCCAACGGTACGATTTTACGATTGGGGACCCGAGAACGCTTTAATAATGAAGATATCAGCACCTTCGTCAATGATAACGGCTGGTTCTATATCACTATTCGCAAAGGATTAGTGGACACCGCGGAGGTACTCCGAGCGGAAACGCGGGGTGTGATACGGAAAATAACGGTGGACCAGCTTCAAGAATCAGCCCAGCTCGCTTTTCAGCTAAGGGGCAAGGTGGAAGGACATGAATTCTATCAAAGCACTGAACCCCATGAGTTAGTAGTCACATTAAGAACGCCCCTGTCTAAGAGCGCGGCCCGGATTAAGGATGTCAAAGATCGGTGGCGCCTGGATACAGTGGTTTTAGATGCGGGACACGGAGGTAAAGACGGAGGGACGAAAGGGTATTACGGTACCAAAGAAAAAGATATTGTTCTGGATATAGTTAAACGCATTGGACGGAAGCTGGAAAAAAATTCCAGGATCAAGGTGATTTACACCCGGGAAGAAGACGTGTTTATCCCCCTCTATGAGCGGACCAAGATTGCCAATGAAAATAACGGAAAAATTTTTGTGAGCGTCCACGCCAATGCCTCGCGTAACCGGAACATTAAGGGCTTTGAAACCTACCTTCTCCGGCCAGGGAAAACACAAGATGCGATTGAAGTGTCTTCCCGGGAAAATGCTGTAATCAAATTAGAAGGTGATCGTCGGGATCAGTATAAGGAGTTAACCGGAGAAAATTTGATTATGGCCACCATGGCTCAGAGTATGTTTATGAAAGAGAGTGAAGCCCTGGCTGCTGATATTCAAACCGAATTGGATAAGCAACTAAAAAGCCCTAACCGTGGGGTGAAACAGGCCGGGTTTTATGTGCTCATTGGCGCCAGCATGCCCAATGTATTGGTGGAAGTGGGTTTTCTGTCCAACCCGATCGAGGAGAAACAGTTAAAATCACCAACGTACCGCCAAGAAATCGCGGATGCCGTCTATCGGGCTATCCTGAAATTCAAAAAATCCCGCGAGCAGGTTCTGGCGGAAGGGTAATGTCCACCGCGCCTATCGGAATTTTTGACTCTGGACTTGGAGGGCTCACAGTAACACGAGCCATCCGTTCCAAAATGCCCAATGAATCGCTCTTATATTTTGGGGATACGGCTCGTGTGCCTTACGGGAATAAAAGCCAAACGCTTGTACAGGAATACGCTCTCGGTATTGCGCAGTTTTTAGTCGATCGAGGCGCCAAATACTTGGTCGTGGCGTGCAATACGGCCTCAGCTCTGGCACTGGATTATCTTAAAAAATCCATAGATGTCCCCGTGATGGGTGTGATTGAGCCAGGTGTGGATGCAGCTTTGGAAATAACTCGGAATAACCGTGTTGGGGTCATCGGGACTGTGGCCACAATTCGTTCAGGTGCCTATGAAAAGAAACTGTTGGAGAAACACCCTGATGTCCAGGTTGTAAGTCAGCCCTGCCCATTGTTTGTTCCTTTGGTGGAGGAAGGATGGCTCATGGAACCCGTGACCCGGATGGTGGCGGAAAAATATCTGTCTGAAATCACCTTGGCGGAGTTGGACACCTTGATTTTGGGCTGTACTCATTACCCGTTATTAAAACCACTTCTGCAATCTATCGTGGATGGCAAGACGACGTTGGTGGATTCGGCGGAAACGGTGGCAAATCGCCTGGCTCTGGAGTTGCAGGATTTGGACTTGTTAAGTTCCACGCAGGAACCGGGAACGTTGGACGTATTTGTCACCGATTTC
This sequence comes from uncultured bacterium, assembly GCA_964535735.1. Taxonomy (GTDB): domain Bacteria; phylum Fidelibacterota; class Marinisomatia; order Marinisomatales; family J089; genus J089. Next base: position 51,522 of record CAZHTM010000007.1, on the reverse strand, counting down.
CCGGCGCGATTTGAGTCCGTGGCCGAGCGTTTTTTAGGTCATTCGTTGGAAAACGTTTCCCTTGTCCATCTCCCCTGAATTAGATCAATACCTCTCGTATCTCTATGCCCTGGAACGACGGGGCATTAAAAAAGGATTAGACCATACCCGCCGTCTTTTGACAGCCTGCGGCAATCCGCATCACCATTGGGACGCAATTCACGTAGCCGGGACGAATGGCAAGGGCTCCACATCGGCCATGATAGCATCCATGGCGCGGGAAGCCGGTTTGAAAGTGGGACTGTACACGTCTCCCCATTTAGTGCGTTTTAATGAACGGATTCGCGTTAATGGCCAGCCGATTGATGATGAATCCATTCTGGAATTTCTGAAAAACACGAAGAATGCCATTGATCAAATTCAAGCTACTTTTTTTGAAACCACAACGGCACTTGCTTTTTGGTATTTTCACCGAATGAAGGTAGATGTGGCCGTGGTGGAAACGGGTTTGGGGGGACGGTTAGATTCTACCAATGTGTTGAACCCCAGGCTTACAGTAATTACACCCGTGGGGTGGGACCACCGGGAAATCCTGGGTTCAACCCTGACTGCCATAGCCCGGGAAAAAGGAGGTATCCTTAAATCCGGTGTTCCCGTTGTACTCGGAGCACAAGTACCCCATATTCGAAACCTATTCAAACAAATGGCCAAAGTCACCAACAGTCCCGTGGTTTCTGTAGATTTTCGGTCATGTCGGACAGTATCGATCAACCCTGCGGGATCCTCGTTTCGATGGAGAGGTCGGACGTGGACGGTGACTCTCATTGGACGGCACCAGATGGAAAATGCCTGTGTGGCCCTGACTGCCATGCAGACGCTGTTTCCTCACCTATCTGCGAATATGTTGGCAAACGGGTTGGAAAAAACTCACTGGCCTGGTCGATTGGAGCGACTTCAAGCCGCGCCTCCGATCTATTATGATGTGGCCCACAACTCTCACGGATTGGATCGCGTGTTGAAATCTCTGAAGCAAGTTTATGCCAAACGACCCTGGGGGCTGATGGTCTTAAAGGGAGATAAAGATTTGGATCATCTGGCCAGGGCGCTTAAAGGAAAATTTCATCGCTTGTGGGTTTCCGGGGAGCCTGATTTGGGATTGCTTTCTGCCCGGGAATTGAGTGAACGACTTACGAAAAATGGTGTCGAAAATGAATGCTGGGAAAATTTAATGGATGCTTTGCGACAATTAAAACGGTACGAGAATTCGAACAGACCGGGCCTGATCTTTGGTAGTCATTATATCGCTGGACAGGTGTACACTGTTTTTGATAAATGTTTTGACAATGGGGTGATTTAGCGTAATTTACTTCTTAGATATTTGTATCCGCGCGAAGCTTTTTTCTCTTCTTTAGGACATATTTCCCCAACACGTGAATTAAAAGGAACCCACTTGATGGATCTCAACGAATTACAGGCGCTTAATATTAAAGCCTTGACCCAGATTGCCCGCGATATGGAAATCCAGGGCTTTTCCGGTTTAAATAAACAGGAATTAATCGTCAAAATTTTACAAGGTCAGGCCGATAAAAATGGTGCGTTGTACGCCGCCGGTGTTCTGGAAGTTCTATCGGATGGGTATGGATTTCTGCGCAGTCCGGATTTTAACTATATGCCGGGTCCTGATGATATTTATGTAAGCCCCTCACAAATCAAACGTTTTGGGTTGCGGACGGGGCATTTGATTACGGGTCAAATTCGACCCCCGAAAGCCAAGGAACGGTTTTACGCGTTGCTGAAACTGGATATGGTCAATGGGCGTCCCCCGGAGGAAATTAAAAATAGCATTTTGTTTGATAATTTTACGCCGACCTTCCCAAAGGAGAAATTTAAGCTGGAAACCGATCCGAAAAATTTATCCATGCGCATTATGGACCTTATCGCTCCCATTGGGAAAGGTCAACGGGGATTGATTGTAGCTCAACCTAAAACAGGAAAAACCATTCTCTTGCAGCAACTGGCCAATGCCATTCGGATCAATCATCCCGCAACTAAATTGCTAATACTATTGATTGATGAACGTCCAGAGGAAGTGACCGATTTCAAGCAAAATGTGGATGCGGAGGTGGTCAGTTCCACTTTCGACGAGGCGCCGGAGCGTCATGTTTCCGTTGCCGACATGGTATTGCAGAAGGCACGGAGAATGGTGGAATTTGGGGACGATGTGGTCATATTACTGGATAGTATTACCCGTCTGGCCCGTGCGCATAACGCTGTCATTCCCCACAGCGGAAAAATTCTGTCTGGCGGCGTCGACTCCAATGCGTTGAAAAAACCGAAACAATTCTTTGGGGCGGCTCGTAATACAGAAGAAGGGGGCAGTTTGTCGATTATCGCAACTGCGCTCGTAGATACAGGCAGCCGAATGGATGACGTTATCTTTGAAGAATTCAAAGGTACCGGTAATATGGAGTTGGTTCTTGATCGTCGTTTAAGTGATCGCAGGATATTCCCGTCGTTTGACTTGGTAAGGTCCGGTACGCGTAAAGAAGAATTGCTGCTTTCAAAGAAAGTGCTCAGCCGGATGTGGATTTTACGGAAGCTGCTGAATGAGATGAATACGATTGAAGGCATGGAATTCATGCGGGATAAAATGATGCGGACAAAAAGTAATGAAGAATTCCTGGACACAATGAGCCAATAAAAGTAATTTATCCATTGGTGTAACTAGCATTTGTTATAGATGAGGTTTAGTTATGGAAAATGAATTAGAACAAGTTAAAGCATATCCTCCAGTACGATCAGTAACCGTTCGGGTGATTACGGATAAGCCGGTTAAAAAGACCCCTTATCAGGTGAAAGGGGTCCTGATGCGTTTATTCCCTGAGGAAGAAATCGTTCCTATGTTGGATGGACGCTATCGGGATCGGTTCCTTTATCCCCGCGTACAGGTTAAAATTCTTAATGAACAAATCTATTTGGTTGGTATTGGAGAAGGCGTGGACGCCATCCTGTCCATTGCCAAAAAAATGGACTTGCTCGATTTTGGGAATATTACCTTCCAGGTTCTGGATGTTGATATCGAAGAAAACGATGATCATTTACATCCCACCAACCGATTGATTCGCTACCGGTTTATCACCCCCTGGGTTGCATTAAATCAAATGACTGGCAGTCGTTACCGGTTTTTGAATAATCCTGAGCGGGTGAGTTTCCTCAATCGACTTCTGGGGCAAAATATCGTATTTATCGCCCGGGAGATGGGAATGGATTTAACAGAAAAAGTCTATACTAAAGTATCTTTATCGTCTCTGTTCCCCAAACCCGTGGATGAAAATGCCTGGGGGGCCTTCTATGGCGAATTCCGGACCAATTTCATCCTCCCCAATTATTTGGGCGTGGGTAATGGCATTACCCGCGGCTATGGTGCGATTTATGGATTATTCAATCCGGAGATGTTCAGTTTTGATGAATCAGACCTGAAAGCGGGTGCTGAAAAAGAAAAACCGGAAGAAATCCCTGAAGAGATTACCGAAGAAACGACTGAGGGAATGGACGTCGTAGAAGCCGAAGAGGTGCCCAAACCCCGGCGTGAGCCACGACCAAACGTCCCTGGGAAGGTGCGTCGCAATGTTCGCCGCCGAAGCGGATTTCGAGGATTTAATGCGCCCCCAGGACCGTTTCCGGAGGAACGGAGCCGATTTAGTAAAGAGGTGGATTGGGAAAAAGACGTTGATCCCAATGATGAAGGCGTGGATGAAGATTCGAAGTACAATAGTCCAGAATACCATCGTAAACGGCATGACCTTTGACCTCGTCCGTTCGACTTCAGTTCGCATCCCGCGTCCATAAAATACAACCATCGCTTACCCTGGAAATGGCAACTCGCGCCACCGAGTTGCGGGAACAGGGTGAGGATGTGATCAATTTTAGTGTAGGCGAACCCGATTTTAATACCCCGGTCCATATTCGGGAAGCGGGGAAAGCGGCAATTGATCAGGGATACACGAAGTATACCGCCGGACCGGGCCTTCTTGAATTGCGACAGGCCATTTGTACCAAGCTGGAACGGGACAATGGGTTGCATTTTTCTCCTGACCAAATTTTAGTGTCCAACGGAGAAAAGCAAAGCCTGTACACAGCCTGCCAAGCCCTTTTTGAAGCGGGCGATGAAGTCCTGGTCTTTCGACCCTATTGGGTTTCCTTCCCAGAGTTTGTCCGTCTTGCCGATGCTGAGCCTGTTTTTGTTGATACCGTACCGGAACGCCAGTTTGAACCGGACTGGGACGACCTGGAGCGGAAACTATCTCCACGGATTAAAGGTGTGATTACCAATTCCCCGTCTAATCCTACTGGTGGAATTTGGTCGGAAGAAGCCAATCGGCGAATCCTTGAGCTGGCTGAAAAATACGGATGGGTGATTTTGGCGGATGAATGTTATGAGCAATTGGTGTATTCTGGCCGATTTACCAGCCTGGCGGCGTTGAACACAACCTCTGTTCCCGTGCTGACGCTCATGAGTTTGTCCAAAACCTACGCCATGACTGGGTGGAGAATTGGGTATGCCGCTGGTGATCGGGAATTAATTGCGGCCATGGCGAAAATTCAGGGACAAGCCACCTCCTGTGCCAACGCCATTGGACAAAAAGCGGCTGTCGAAGCATTGATTGGAGATCAGTCACCGGTGGACTCCATGCGGGCGACCTTTCGTGAGCGTCGTGATTTGATGGTGAAATTGCTCCGTGATATTCCCAACGTTACTTGCGTCCAACCGGAAGGCGCCTTTTACGCATTCCCTGACTTTTCGGCTTATATTGGCAAGACCAATGGCTCAAAAATAATTGAGGATTCGTTTGATTTATCTCAGTATATTCTTAACTCGGCAAAGGTGGTTACAGTCCCCGGTGATGGATTTGGCGCCCCGGGACATATCCGGTTTTCTTTTGCCACTGATCTGGATTCCATTCGACGCGGAATTCAGCGTGTCGCCGACACATTGGGAAACTTAGCTTAATCAGGAGTTGGAAATGAAAAAAGGTATTCATCCCGACTATCATCCCGTTATATTTGTGGATAGTTCATCCGGTGATGAAATCGTAACGCGGTCCACTCAAACCAGTGAGAAAATTCGAAAAATCGATGGGGTTGATCATTACGAAATTCATTGTGACATCACATCGTTCACCCATCCGTTTTATACTGGGAAACAAAAATTAGTGGATACCGCTGGTCGGATCGATAAATTTCGGAAAAAGTACGGTCAGATCGCTTCTAAGTAGCGAGTTGATTATCATTCAGGCTTTCCGCAGGATGTATATGTCCCGGAAGGCCTTTTTATGTCTATGAAAAAATGGATTTCAGTGTTGGTTGCCAAACCTTCCATTTTGGTAGGAGGGCAAGCGGTGATTGAAGGTGTGATGATGCGCGTACCCGGGGCCTACGCTACCGCTGTGCGAAACCCCGAGGGTGAAATCCAAATTCAGCGAAGGGATTTTACCTCCCGTGTAGAAACTTCAACCATTTGGAAAAAACCGATTCTGCGCGGTATTATGTCTTTATTCGAAGCTCTGAAAATGGGGATGCAAACCTTACAGTGGTCCGCCGATGTGGCCCTGCCGGAAGAAACCAGCAATTCAGGGTTAAAGACGAAACTAGCTAATGCATTTTCCACCTTGTTTGCGGTGGTTTTGGCTTTTACTCTGTTCATGCTGGCTCCTTATTGGATTTCCACTCGTCTTTTGCATCTGAACAAAGAAGCCTTTCTTTTTAATCTGGCTGCCGGGAGTTTGCGCATTGTGTTCTTCCTCCTTTATCTCAAGATCATTTCGCTTATGCGTGATGTGAAACGTCTGTTCCAGTATCATGGAGCGGAACATAAGGTGGTGTTTAATTTTGAATCGGGGCAGACGGTGACGATTGACCATGCTCAGTCCTTTTCCACGTATCATCCCCGCTGCGGCACCTCGTTTATTTTTATTGTCCTTCTTACATCGATTCTCTTTTTTGCTCTGCTTGATACCGCAGTCATTGCCGCGCTTGGATCGCTCACATTAGTTCAGCGACTGGTATTTCACCTTCCCTTAATTCCCCTTGTGGCGGGACTTTCCTACGAAATCATCAAACTCACGGCACGCCCCACTGCCGGGAAAGTATTACGTAGTCTCCGCGCCCCTGGGCTTTGGCTTCAACGAATCACCACCCAGCCGCCAGAAGACGACATGGTCGAGGTGGCTATAAATGCCTTGAAATCGGCTTTTGGCGATCAGTTCGAATCGATGGAAGGTCAATCCTATGTGGCGGAGGCCATCTGATGATCGAGAAGGCCCGCACCGTCCTGGAACGATATCAGGATTTGGGTAAAAAAATGGCGGATCCCGCCATTGCCATGGAACAAAATAAAGTGGTGGAAATCGCCCGGGAACATCGGCGTCTGGAGCCCCTGGCCAAGCAGTGTGAACAATACCTCCAGTTGTGCGAACAAATCGCAGAAGATCGGGATATCCTCTCAGGTGGCGACCCGGAACTCAAAGAATTGGTGAAGGAAGAACTGCCGGACCTGGAGGAACGGCGCCTTCGATTAGAAGAAGAATTGAAAATGCTTATGCTGCCCCGGGATCCCAATGATGACCGCAATACAATCGTGGAAATCCGTGCCGGAACCGGGGGTGAAGAAGCGGCATTATTTGCCGCCGATTTATATCGCATGTATACCCGGTATTCGGAACGTTGCCGCTGGAAAACGGCTGTTCTGGAACTTAATGAAACCGGGATTGGTGGCTTCAAAAGTGTTGTATTCTCCGTGGAAGGGGAAGGCGCCTATGGACAATTGAAATACGAGAGCGGAGTTCACCGGGTCCAGCGGGTTCCCAAAACGGAGGCGGGCGGGCGGCTACATACATCCGCGGCCACAGTGGCGGTGCTGCCGGAAGCCGAAGACGCCGACGTTGAAATCCTGGACTCAGATTTGAAGATCGATACCTATCGTGCCTCCGGGCATGGCGGACAGCATGTTAATAAAACAGACTCCGCTATCCGGATCACGCACTTGCCCACCGGGCTTGTGGTTACTTGTCAGGATGAATCTTCCCAGCATAAAAACCGTGCCGCCGCCATGAAAGTTCTCCGTGCGCGATTGTTGGCCATTGAGCAGGAACGGATTGCCCGGGAGCGGGCCGAAACCCGTAAGTCTTTAGTCTCCACAGGAGATCGATCCGCCAAAATTCGCACCTATAATTTTCCTCAATCACGGGTTACAGATCACCGTATAAATTATACCTCCCATCAATTGGAAGCAATTCTGGATGGAGATTTACAGGAATTAATCGATAATCTCCGACTGGCTGAGCAACAGGCGCAATTAAAAGGCGCCTGATATGGGCGCTCCCCAATCTCCCGGTTCTACTTGGCGGATTGTTGATCTGATTCAATGGGGAGAAACCTATTTTCATGAGAAGGGGTTTTCCTCTCCCCGCCTGGAAATGGAGTATTTATTGACCCATCTTCTGGGTTACCGTCGGGTGGATCTTTACCTCAATTTTGATGAACCGGTTGCTGCCGGTCAACTGTCTACTCTGAAATCATGGATTAAACGTCGTTTGAACCACGAACCAATACAGTATATCACCGGTGAAACTGAATTCTATGGACGATCCTTTCTAGTGGAACCTCCCATCTTGATTCCCCGGCCTGAAACCGAGCGTGTGGTAGAGGTGGCGTTAGATAAAATTGCCGGGATTAAAATGCCAGCCATATTGGATGTGGGAACCGGTTCAGGGTGCATTGCTCTCACATTGGCGTTGGAACGTCCCGATGCGGAGGTTACGGCATTGGATCCTTCTCCAGATGCGATCCGGATGGCAAAGAACAATGCCCAGCGGTTAAGCGCCAAGGTGATATGGATGCACAAGACCTTGGAAGCCTTTGAGCCTTCCAATTCCTTTGATTTGGTGGTATCCAATCCGCCCTATGTGACCAAGGAAGAGTATAATTCACTGATGCCCGAAGTGCGGGAATTCGAAGACCGCCAAGCGCTCACCGACGAAGCCGATGGATTAACACTTACGCGGTACCTGGCATCCAATGGAAACCGGTTGGTGAAGCCAGGAGGCTGGCTGGTGGTGGAAGTGGGCCGCCCCCCGCAACCGGAGCAGGCCCTGAATTTGTTTTTATCACCCAATTACACCCAGGTGGAACTAATCAAAGATTATAATGGAGATGACCGCGTGCTGGTCGCTTGTCGAGTATGAACACCCTCTGGGCACATTGGAAACTATTGCGGCCGCTGAATCTGACCACGGGCGCTTTCGCAGTGTGGGTATCATCCAAAATTATCTCCCAGGCAGTGGCGTTCCCGTTGCTGTTAATCACCATGGGCGTCGTGGTGTGTTATAATGCTGGAGCAAATGCCTTGAATGACTATTGGGATTACGACATTGACCGAGTCAACCGACCCAACCGTCCCTTGAGCACGGGTCTGGTGTCTCGGACTGGTGCATTATGGCTGGGCATCGGACTATTCGTGGTGGGAACTCTCCTGGCCCTTAAGCTGCCATGGTTAGCCTTTTTTTTATCTGCGGTGGTGGCGTTGCCCTTGATGGTTTTTTATACCCCAGCCTTTAAAGGGCGCCCGCTTATTGGGAATGTGGTGGTCGCCTTTAGTTTGGGCCTAACTTTTTTGTTCTCTGGAGCGGCTTTCAGTGACATGACTTCCTTATATATACCCGCTGCCCTGGCGTTTGGTTTGACCCTAATCCGGGAGTTGGTGAAAGACATGGCCGATCTGGAAGGGGATCGGAAGGTGGGTTTAAATACATTTCCCATTATGGCCGGGTTGAGGTCTTCCGGACGACTAGTGGCAGTATTATCGGGTTTGGTCATCCTGGGAGCGCTTGGGCCGATAATAGCTGGAGTATATGGTTGGGGATATACACTGGTGGTGATTCCGGGGGTCATCCTTCCTCTGGGATACCTTTTGATACGGATGCTCCGTTATCCGACGATACCGGAAGCGGTGCGCGGCGCCCGTCTTTTGAAAGGTAGCACCATCGCCGGCGTGCTGGCGATTTACCTGGGCGCCGTCATTTAGTCAAAACAGCTTTTTTAAATTTACTTTAATTAAACACGAAGAAATCCGGCTTTAATCCAAACCGGGTTTAGCATTCCACTGGAGTTTCCGTAATATTGTTGCCGTAAAATGACCCCAATTTTAATCAAACACATCCATGGCAGCTGAATTCGTTCATTTACACAATCATTCTGATTACAGTCTCCTTGACGGCGCTCAAACGGTTCCGACTCTGATCAAGACGATCCAGGACTTGGACATGGACTCCGTAGCCGTGACTGAACATGGCAACCTGTTCAGTGTGATACCGTTTTACATCCAGGCCCGCGCTCATGGAATCAAGCCCATCATTGGATGCGAAGTCTATGTGGCTCAGACCAATCGTTTTGATAAAAAACGAACGGCGGAAGGTGGCCGGGGAACAAACCATCTCATACTCTTAGCCCAGAATTACCAGGGCTATAAAAATTTGATGAAGCTGGTGACCCACGGGTATTTGGAAGGCTTTTATTACAGTCCCCGTGTGGATAAAGACTTGTTACGGCAATACAGTGAAGGACTGATTTGTCTATCGGCCTGCTTGAAAGGCGAAGTCCCGGAAAAACTGCTTAGGGATGATTGGGAAGGCGCTCGAAAAACCGCCCTGGAATTTGCTGAAATCTTCCCGGACCGGTATTACCTGGAAATCCAGAATCATGGAATCCCAGAGGAAGCCGCCAATATTCTCAGAATCTCAAAATTGGCCGCTGAATTGGATCTGCCCTTGGTGGCCACCAATGACGCCCACTATGCCCTCAAAGATCACTCGGAAGCGCATGATATTCACATTTGTTTGGGAACAGGAAAAGATCGGAATGATCCCAATCGCCTCCGCTATGCCACACCTGAGTTTTATTTTAAATCCCAGGATGAGATGTTCCGGTTGTTTAAGGACTACCCTACTGCGCTGGAAAATACCCGTCGTGTGGCCGAATCCATTGATCTTGAAATTCCCATGGGGAAGCATCATTTGCCCAACTTCCCCATCCCGGAAGATTTCCCCGGTCAGGATCCAGATGAATATTTGCGGTCCCTCTGTGAAACGGGAATCACCAATCGCTACGGCGAGCCTACACCGGAAGTCAAGCAGCGGATGGACTACGAGTTGTCGGTCATTAAAAAGATGGGTTTTGCAGGGTATTTTTTAATCACCTCTGATTTTGTACAGTATGCGAAAAATCATAGCATTCCAGTGGGGCCGGGACGTGGTTCCGCTGCTGGGAGTTTGGTGTCTTACGCCTTGGGTATTACCGACATCGACCCATTGAAACATGATTTGCTGTTTGAACGTTTTCTGAATCCAGACCGGATCAGCATGCCCGATATCGACATTGATTTTTGCATTGAGCGCCGGGGCGAAGTGATTGACTATATTAAGAAATTATACGGTGAAAACTCCGTAACCCAGATTATTACTTTCGGTACCATGAAAGCCAAAGCCGTGATTCGGGATGTGGGACGAGTTATGGGGTATTCCTTCGGTGAAGTGGATCGCATCGCCAAAGCCGTCCCGGATGAACTAAAAATCACCCTGGACAAAGCCATTCAAAAAAATCCCGAGTTAAAGAAAATGGCGGAGGGGCCATACAAAGAATTGATCAATTATGCCAAGGTCCTGGAAGGCATGAACCGTCATGCATCTACTCATGCGGCTGGTGTCGTCATTGCTCCTGGAGATCTGACCGACTTCATTCCGCTGTATAAATCGCCGCAAACCAACGATGTGGTCAGTCAGTACGATATGAAGGGCTTGGAGTTACTGGGTCTTTTGAAGATGGATTTCCTGGGCTTGCGAAATTTGACGGTGATTGACCATGCGGTAAAGTTAATTGCCCAAAAGGGAATTGAAGTCGATATTAGTTCCATACCCTTGGATGATCCCAGGGTGTATGAATTATTTGGTAAGGGGCTTACGATTGGTGTATTCCAATTTGAATCGTCGGGGATGCGGGAATATCTAAAGAAATTAAAGCCCACCCAGATTGAAGATTTAATCGCCATGAATGCCCTGTACCGGCCAGGTCCCATGGAAAATATCGATGATTTTATCTCCCGGAAACATGGTCGGAAAAAAATTGAATATCCCCACCCCGATCTGGAACCCATCCTGAAAGAAACCTACGGAATTATTGTGTATCAGGAACAGGTGATGCAGATCGCCAACCGGATTGCTGGCTTTACCTTGGCGGAAGCGGATACCCTGCGCAAGGCCATGGGTAAGAAAATTCGGGAGAAGATGGACGAAATGATGACCAAGTTCATCGACGGCGCGGTTGCCCAGGGTGTGGCGAAGAAAAAGGCCAAAGAAATTGCCGTTCTGATTGAAAAATTTGCCCAGTACGGTTTTAATAAAAGTCACGCCACCGCTTACGCCTATGTCGCCTACCAAACGGCTTGGTTAAAAACGCATTACCCGGCTGAATTCATGGCCGCTAATTTATCCACGGAAATGTCTAATCTGGAACGGGTAGTCATTCTGATCAACGAGTGCCGCAAGCTGGGTATCCGGGTAGACCCTCCCGACGTGAATGTGTCGGTCAATGATTTTAATCCAGTGGATGATACCACCATTTCGTTTGGGTTGAATGCCATAAAAAATGTGGGT
>CAZHTM010000007.1:37421-39738 GCA_964535735.1 uncultured bacterium | reverse complement strand
GATCAGGTCGATTTATTTTCAGCCGGGGGGATGAAGGCTCTGAACAAGCAGCCGGACCTTCCTGACGTACCGGACTGGACGGAGGCGGAGGCCCTGGCTCGAGAAAAGCAGGTAGTGGGAATGTATATTTCCGGTCACCCCCTACTGAAATATGCGGAAGATATTGAAGAATTCAGTACGATTGATTTTAGCGAAGACCCAAATCGGAAATTGCCGGAAAAAGTGCGCCTGGGAGGCATGATAACTAACCTAAGGATTCAGTATGACCGGCGGAATAATCCCATGGCGTTTTTCTATTTGGATTGTTTAGGGGGACAAGCGGACGTGGTGATGTTTGCCTCAGTGTATGAGAAATACCGCCACCTAGTGGAAAATGACCGGGTCATTTTTGTGGTGGGCAAAACCTCCGATGGGTCCAATTTTGGTGATTTAAAATTGATCGCTGATGAAGTTGTGGCCCTGGAAAATGTACGGGATTACTTTTCTAGCCGGTTGAATATCCGATTCAGAGAAGATGAAGTTACGCCGGAAGAACTGGAAGCTCTTCGCCAGGAGGCAGAGCGGAATCGGGGACCGTGTAAACTGACCTTTCATTTAAAAACGAACTCCAATGGAGACCGGATCATCCACGCCCATAATATTCGGGTATCCTCCGATAAAGCCTTTGTCGGATGGCTCAGGGAACGGTTCGGGAAGTCCAACGTCTGGATCGAATGATCGCGGTCTTGCAACGCGTGTCTCGCGCCCAAGTGTCAGTGGAGGGCGTCACGGTGGGTGCCATCGATACGGGGTTAGTGATTTTTTTAGGAGTAATGGATACGGACACCGAGGATGATGTGACCTTTTTAGCGGAAAAGATTGTTCATTTTCGAATCTTCAGTGATGATGCCGGAAAAATGAACCGATCCCTTTTGGATGTAGGTGGCGCCGCACTGATTGTGAGCCAGTTTACTCTCTGTGGCGACTGGCGCAAGGGTCGTCGGCCGAGTTTCGTACATGCAGCGCCTCCGGAAAAGGGGAAGACATTGTATAAAACTTTCCTGTCTGAAATAAAGAGTAGGGGTGTTCCGGTCCGGCAGGGACGCTTTGGGGCTATGATGGATGTAGACCTGACGAACGACGGACCCGTTACGTTTGTATTGGACAGCCACCAGGTGTAACAGAGTGTTGTGGGTCGTCGTTGAAAGAGGCTGTTTTCCTGAAGAATCGTTTGTAATTTTTAATCCGAACATACGCTTTGAGGAAAAATGGACCGACCGATTCGAATTTTAATGGCCAAGCCGGGACTGGATGGACATGACCGCGGCATTAAGGTTCTGGCATCTGCTTACCGAGATGCCGGGATGGAAGTAATTTATTTGGGTTTACGTCAAACACCGGAAATGATTGTCTCCGCCGCCGTCCAGGAAGATGTGGATGTCATTGCTCTTTCCATTCTTTCTGGTGCTCACATGACTATTTTCCCCCGGGTATTGGCATTGATGAAAGAACAAGAAATTGATGATGTGTTGCTCACGGGTGGTGGCATTATTCCGGAGTCAGATATGAAGGCGTTGTCCGATATGGGCGTAGGGAAACTGTTTGGTCCCGGAACACCCGTTCAGGAAACCGTCGATTATATTCAAGATTGGGTTAAAACCTACCGGCGTTAATGATAAATCTCTCCAATAAAACCGAACTGGAATATTATTTTGCCGATCATTTTGATACGGTCCTGTTTCCAGTGTTGGCTGATCTCTATTATCAGGAAGAGGATTTCTCACGGGCGCTTAAGGTATGCGAAATAGGGTTAGGCTACCATCCTCACCATGTAGATGGCCTTTACATCCAAGCCAAGGTTCTCACGGCATTAAATCGACTGGAGGAGGCGGAAAAAAGTTTGCTGGCATTGCAGGAGGCCGGTCCTTTTCATGCCCGTGGAATGGATTTGCTGGTGGATGTCCAGCGGCGTTTGCGCCGATCTCCCGCCGCCCGACTCAAAACCTGGAAGGTTATCCATAAACATAATCCCAATCATCCCCGGGCAGCCACCAATATTCGACGACTGAAAAAACAAGTCGCTGCTGGACCGCAGCCAGCGAGTCGTAAAGCATCCAGCTCTCGCAAAACGTCGCCTTCATTGGCTGAACCACCAACCCCGGAGCCCTTCAAGGAAGCGGCGGCCAGTGTAACGGCAATTCGGGAGGAGATCAGTGAAGCCAAGCCGGAGGAGAGGGAAGCTCCCCCCAGTTTCCAAGCCACCAAAACTGCCGATGAAATTGATATCCCGGAGGATATTTTTGATCAGCCAGATGTTTCCCCCGAAGAGGAACCGGAA
>CAZHTM010000007.1:0-37321 GCA_964535735.1 uncultured bacterium | reverse complement strand
GAACCGGAACTTCCTAGCGACGCACCTTCTGCTGTTTCCGAAATAGAAGCAGAGTCCGCGACTCAGGTGGAAGCGGATGTGGAGGAGGAAGTCACAACACCTGAACCACTGGAAGAACTTGTGATTGAACCTCCCGTTGAGGAACCGGAATCCGAGGCAGAAGAAGAACCGGAGCCAATCATTGCCGAGGATACGGACATATCTCAGATAGAAGTGAAGCCTTCAACAACTGCGGTAGAACCAGATACCGTTGAAGAGCCTTTGGTAACGGAATCACCAGAGGAATTCGCGATTGAGCCACCTGTGGAAGAGACCGAACCTGAGACAGAAGAGGAACCTGAACTGGTCATCCCCGAGGATACGGACACGACCCAATTAGAACCGGAAGTTCCGACCCAGAAAGAACCTGATACTGAAACCACGGCCCAGGAAATTCAGCCTGAACCATTGGTTGAAGAGGAGGAGACGATAACGGAGCAACCGGAACTGGACGATCCGGTGGCGCGGTTTCTGGCTCAGGGTTTGGAATCGATGGAAACCGTGGAAGAACCTTCGCCCTCAGAGCCATCTGAAGAGCCTGAGGCATCAACCGATTTGAAATTTGCGGACGAACCATCGATGGAAGAGGAAGAAATGGCCGTGGAGGAAATTGAACCGGGTGATTCTGACTCCGCTGAAGCGTCGGTAGATGAGATGGAGGCGAAACCGAGAACCGGGGACGAAGAAAAAATTAATCCACCGCTGTTGGATCCGGAACGAGCGCCCCACGTTTTTCTGGAAAAACCGGAAAAGCCGGACAAATCTCAGGCGGCTGAGACCAAGCCTTTGAATATCAATCCCCGCATGGCCACTTTCACCATGGTGTCCATTTTATCTAAACAGGGACTTTATCATCAGGCCCTGGAAGTGCTGGATGTTTTAGAGAATAAAGGGGAAGACTCTTACCGTATAATGATGGAGCGAAAGCGCATTCAGCAGGCTATGGAACAAGACGAAGACGCCTGATCAGGCAACGGACGTGACCGAATCTATTTATCAAAAACGACAATCCGCCTTAATCTCTGAACTGTCGCGTCGAGGCTTGGATGGAATGTTCCTAACCAACCTCACCAGTGTTCGATATGTGTCCGGTTTCACAGGATCTGCGGGAAGTTGCCTCTTCGTTGGGGATAAAAAAATATTTGTAACCGATGGCCGTTATCAGGAGCAATCCCAACAGGAAGTAAAAGGGTTTGAGAGACTCATCGGTGTTGGTCCCCACGAAAAAATTCTGGCCCAGAACGGACTCATTCCGAACGGTGTAAAACTGGCCCTGGAAGGGGATGTGGTCAATGTGAATCAATACCATCGCCTTCAGACATTATTCCCGACAGTACGATGGGAATCCACGTCCATGATTGTGGAAAACCTTGCGGCCGTAAAGGATAAGCTGGAATTGGAAGCGCTTCGGACGGCCGTGGATATCACGGACCAGGTGTATGCGGAAGTTCTACCCATGATTCGACCAGGCGTAACCGAAAAATTCATTGCCAACCAATTGGCGATCCGTTACCGCGAGTATGCTGAGGGAGAGGCCTATCCCTCCATTGTGGCCACCGGCGCTCAGAGCGCCCTGCCGCACGCCGTCCCCGGCGATCGGGAGATTCAACGCGGGGACTTCATTATCATTGACGCCGCCTGCAAAGTGGCGGGGTATCATGCGGATATGACCCGAACGCCGGTGGTAGCTCCCGTGGCGGACTGGCAGAGGGAAATCTATGCCGTGGTTCTGGAGGCCCAAGCCAAGGCCTGTGAAGCGGCAAGGGCCGGCGTTTCCTGTAAAGACCTGGATACGGTTGCCCGGGATATCATCACCGCCGCCGGATACGGAGACCAGTTTATCCATTCCACTGGTCACGGCCTGGGGCTGGAAATTCACACCTATCCCCGAATCAGTCAGCAAAGTGAGGCGATACTACAGGAAAATAATGTGATTACCGTGGAACCTGGAATTTATCTGGAAGGACAAGGGGGCGTTCGCATCGAAGATGATCTTATTATTCACAAAGATTCCGCTGAAATTTTAAACCGTACCAGTAAAGAGTTGACGATTCTTTCCTGAAACCGTAGTCCGTCTCCGGTTTGGTAATGTTCCATGAATGATATCTACACTGTTCCTGAATTATACGACGCCTTTCATGGCGATAAATCCAATGATATTCCCCTGATTGTGTCCAAAGCCCAGGCGGCGGGAACCGATGTATTGGAACTGGCTGCCGGAACGGGACGCTTGGCCGTCCCCCTTTGCAAGGCAGGACTGAATTACACTGGCCTGGAGCTCAGTCCCTCGTATGCCCATTGGGCCCGGAAAAAAATAGACGCTTTAGGATTGACCGCAAATATTATTATCGATGATATGCGTACTTTTGATTTAGGAACCCGGTACGATTTTATTTTTATTGGATTTAATTCTTTTCTTCACCTTCTCACGGATGAGGATGCCATGCAATGCCTGACGCGGGTAAAATCGCACCTCAAGCCGACGGGTCAATTTTTGTTGGATGTGTTTGTCCCCAATCCGGATTACCTTTATCGCGATCCAGAAAAGCTGTATCCCGCCATGACCTTCACGCATCTTCAAGGCGGGCATTGTCAGATTCGTGAAAAAACCCGGTATAATCCCGATACGGAACGGATGGCCGTGACCTGGTATTTTTACCGGGAGGATGATCCTGAACCGGAGATCTATTCCTTTGAAATGCGCATGTGTTTCCCTGATACCATTGATCGCCTTTTGACCGATGCGGGATTTACCATTTTAGAAAAACTGGGAGATTATGATGGCACTCCATTGGGACCTGAAAGTCCCCTCCAAATCACCATCGCAGGACGATGATTAAGACGATTTTCTTTGATATTGGCGGAGTTCTGGTGGATTTGCACCCGGAGCGGACCGAGTCTATATTATCGAAGGCCACAAACCTACCGGTGGACGTGCTCTGGAAGGTGTTTCCGGAGGATGCTCATCATGAGTATGAACGGGGCCGCATTGATGATCATGAATTTTTTAATGCGGTATGCCAGGCGCTACCAAATGCCTCAACGCTGGACGAGGACACGTTTTGGAACGCATGGATGTCCATGGTGGGCAAGCTCAAACCCACGGCAGGTTGGATTCCTCGCCTCCAAGCTTCGGTTCCCGTATGGCTGTTGTCCAATACCAATCGCTATCATGTCACCCATTTGCTACCCAATTTTCCGTTTTATACCGCTGTGGATGGGACAGTTTTCTCGTATGAGGTCGGATTCAGAAAACCGGAGTCGGGCATTTTTCAGGAGGCGTTGCGGCGGTGCCGGATAGCACCGGAACAGGCGTTGTTTATTGATGACCTGGAAGCCAACGTTCAGGCAGCTATCCGGGAGGGATTCCATGCTATTCATTTTCAGTCTCCGGAGCAGTTGTCCCAGGAGCTAATACATATGGGGTTTTCCATTGAGTGAATTCCAACATCAAGGGGAAAGGAAAAAACGGTTTGTGCGGGATATGTTTGATGACATTTCCCCGCGCTATGATTTCCTGAACCATGTTCTCAGTTTCGGTATCGATTTATACTGGCGATTTCGTCTGATCCGGTCCCTGTCGACGCCGGGCAAAGGTCCCATCCTGGACGTGGCTACCGGAACCGGCGATGTAGGGCTGGCCATAAAAAAACAATTTCCCTCCGCTCAGGTTATCGGACTGGACTATGCCTTTAAAATGACCCGGCGCTGTCTTGAAAAAATTGCCGAGGGCCACGTTCCGGGCTTTCAGGTGGTGCAGGGGGATGGGGAACAGCTTCCTTTTCCCGACAGGAGCATGGCTGCGCTGACCATCTCATTCGGGTTTCGGAATATTGGGCACTACGACCTGGCGCTGAAGGAATTTTACCGGGTGCTCATCCCCGGAGGGAGTCTGCGAATTCTGGAATTTGCTGAACCGGAGGTGCCATTGTTTAATCGAATTTACGGGTATTATTTTCACCACATTCTACCTCGTATAGGCGCCCTTTTTTCCCGCTCCGATGCTTATCGTTATCTCCCGGAATCGGTGGATCATTTTCCCCCTCGCGCCGCCTTGCATGGAATGCTTGAAGCGCAGGGATTTGAAGGAATCGATATACGAAATATGACCTTCGGCACCGTTACTCTGATTTCAGCGAAAAGACCTGCCGGAGCAAATTCATGAAATTCAGGATCATTATTTGGCTCATTCTCATTCAGGTTATCTGGGCCCAAACCTTTCCGTCTGATACCTGGGAGTTGATTCGGTCGGAACCGTTGTATTCCGTGAGCGGATTAGCTCAGGTGGGGAATAAAATCTGGGTTGTCCATGATAATAAAAGACCGGATCAACCCCGACTTGGCTATCTGGAATTCGCACCGGATAAGGTGGTAACTTATCGCGGTGTTCCCTGGCCGGAGACAGCATGGCCCGTCGACGTGGAAGGTCTGGCATCGCTTCCCGGGACACAACAAATGGCCGCGTTAGAAAGCTCCGGCAAAATGACCATACTTCAATGGACGGCACAGGGAACATGGCACGTAGTAAACCATGTTCAGCTTCCCCGAAAAACCCCTGCAGAAAACTTTGAGGGACTGGCGTTTTTTAGGACCCCCACGCAAACCCTGGTGTTTTGGGCCGATCGTGGCAGCGACGTTCGACCTGCCACACTCTACTGGGGATTATTCGACGCCGAAAATGACACGGTTAAAATTCAGGGGTTCCATCATTTTCGATCTCCATGGCCGACAGAAAATGTGCGCCACATTTCCGGTCTGGACATTACTCCAACGGGAGAACTTTGGGTGTCTTCCGTGTCCGATCCCGGAGATGACGGACCATTTCAATCGGCCGTTTATCTTTTAGGCGGGATTCGAAATTCAGAGAAAAAAGAAATTTCTATTCAATTTAATGATTATCCCCGTGAACAAGCCCGGTACACGGGGCATAAAATCGAAGCGTTATTATGGGTGGCGGAAACATTGTGGGCTGCCACGGATGACGAAAATCAGGGTGCGTCAATTATTGCTATTGATCTAAAACAGGATTAACCATGAAGAAAACAGTATTGCTTTTAATATGGCTTGGCGCCATTGTATTAGGCCAGGGAACCTGGCTCTATTCAGGCCGGACGCATCCGGAATTGCGCTGGTCCACACTCACATCCGAACATTTTAATATTCACTACCATCAGGGACTGGACACCATCGCGGAGCAGGCCCTGACCATAGCCGAACAAAGTCGCCCTGTGCTCATGAAACAGGTGGGTCTGAAGGAATTACCCAAGATTGATATAACTCTAACCGCTGAAGATGAGATTATGAATGGCTATGCCATGTGGTCCAATACTATTTTTATCTGGGTGGATCAAAATGACGCTGCGCTGTGGTTGGAAGACGAGAAATGGCTCTACCAGGTCCTGACACACGAATTGCAACATGTTGTCTTTTTCAATGCCATTTCATCTCCCTGGCTTCCGGAGCCGTGGAATTACGCTATCGCAGGCATTCCCGGCTGGTTCGTGGAAGGTCTTGCGGAATATATGACGGAACACTGGCGGCCGTATCGGGCAGATCTGTCTCATAAAGTCCACATATTGAGGAATAAGGCAAATGAAATGGACCCCCATCACGATGGCTATTCGAAGTTGTTGTATATGGCAGACCGATTCGGCGATTCTACGATCGTGAACATCATTCAATACCGGAGCAAGTTGAAAACGGCCAGCTTTAAAAAAGGGTTTAAGAAATACACGGGTATTTCGGTGGAACAATTCAACGAAGACTGGCGGCGGTATATGAATACCTATTTTTACGGATACCGGGCGCAAAAGGAGACGATTGAAGAGGTGGGCAAGGTGGTTTCCCTGCCGATGAAGGAGGAATATGGATTTGCCGTGGCACCCGATAGTTTTCGGATTGCCATTGTCAGCCGACTGGATGAGGATCACATGGATCAATCTCTGATGATCGCTACTCAGGATACAACCCCCAAAAAGCCAGAGTTTTGGGAACGGTTTTTTAAGAAAAAGGAACCCAAAAAACCTAAAAAACCACGGGTCAAATGGAAGACCGAAGAAATCGATTATGGTCGCATTCATTCCACTCTTTCCTGGTCACCTGATGGGAAAAAATTGGCCTATGCCAAATATCATTATGGTCCCCACCAATCAATGGTCTGGGATATTCGCGTGGCGGATTTGTCCGGGAAAAAGCCCCACTTTCGGTGGATCACCGACACGGGTCGTGCGTTGCATCCCGATTGGTCGCCGGATGGGAAACGGTTGGTCTATGTCACCCATGAACGAAATATATCCAACCTGATGGTCGTGGATGTGGAAACAGGAGTTGAGGAAGCGCTGACACATTTTACTGAGGATACACAAATTCTCACGCCTCGTTGGAGTCCGGACGGAAACCGTATTGCCATGGCACTCTCCGGAACAGACGGAAATCTGGACATTGCGGTGCTGGAAGTAATCTCTGGTGAATTGCGCCGGGCCACCCACCATCCCAAAGCGGATTATCGCCCGGTGTGGCATCCGGACGGGACCCATATAACCTACACTTCTCACGCGGGAAATGATTCGCTGGATTCCGCTCCCAATCTATTCACCGTGGATTTATCCACGGGGGATAATTTTCAGAATACCGATGTGGGCGATGCGGTTTGGAGCGTCCAATGGACGCCCGGAGATTCTACCGTGTTGGCCGCCACCTTGGCTGATTTGGATACAGTGAGAGTTGTCCAAGTGAATCCTGAGCGGAAAACCACTACCAAGCCATTGACAATCCGTCCGGCCTTTTCCCGGTGGCAAAACCATCACCCACCGGAATTATTGGCCGATATTGATCCCCGGTCTCCGGTAGAATCCATGACGAAGGAATCCTATCGATTCTATCGTCATCCCCGCCATTTGGCCAGTTTAGTCTTTCCTTACCTGAATGGCCACGGCCTTTTTGGGACTACAGCCTGGATGGACGCCATGGGTCGGCATATCATTCAATTGGTTGGCGGGCTGGTGTGGGCCGGACCGGACAAACCTTGGCTTATTGCCTCTTATATGAACGGAGCAACCGGGATGCCTTGGGGAATAAATTATTTTTTCAATTCCCGATGGAATTTCCGGTACTATGATCAAAGCGCAAGTGGTCTTAACGAACAATTAGACGGTTTGGATCTGTTCGCCCAATGGCCGTTGAATTTTGGACAATCTTTGTCCAGTAATCATAGCTTGAATCTGAACCTGGGGTTTTACAATCGCCAGGCGGATGTGATCTCTGATTCTATCGATGCCGAAACCGGCGAATATATTCCCCGGGATCCGGAAGATTATAACGCTCTGCCCATTCCTGAATCAGGTCGGGAGGGACGCTTAACCCTGTCCTATCAATGGTTAAACCGGCGTCCGAACCGGAAAAATATTGTTCTTCCAACGCAAGGCTGCGGTCTGATTCTTCGGGGCGATTTTGCCGATCAATCGGTGTATGGTGATTTTACCTTTTCGCGGTGGGAAGCAGATGGGTTCGCCAATCTGTCCACAGGGGGTGGAAGCGCGCTTTACGTCCGATTAAAGGGACAGGCCATGGGTGGAAAACCAGCGGCTCAGGATTCACTGGGGCTGACCCGTGACCCGAATATCTATTTACCGATGGGAATCCTAAACGCCGGCGTCTTCTTTGTCCCTGAAAATAACAACCCCCGGGGGTGGGATGAGGTGCGGTTGGGCGACAGAGTCATATTCGGGACGGTGGAATATCGGATTCCCTTGATACCACAACTGCCGATAGAAATTCTGGGACTTACCTTGGGGTCGCTGACCGGAGCTGCCATCATGGATTTTGGAAATGCCTGGATCAGCGACAAACCTCAGCCGGAATGGGTGATCACCACTGGATATGAAGTAAAAATTGGTATCCAGGTCGGAAAGACGCCAATTCTTTTTGTGGCGGTGGGCCGGGCCCAGCCACCAGCGGACTGGGATGCGGGAATATCACCGAAAACCTATGCCCGGCTGGCGCTGATTAATCCGTTTTAACGGTGATACAGGCCCCTGTTAAGATAGAGCCACGGAAGGTATTGAGAATACAGAGGATATAAAATTGAATATTTAAGATTAAAATCCGGTTGTTGTGAAGTCAATATATAGGTAACACTTCTTAGGAAAAATTTAACATCGAACATCTGATGCACCCCAATCTTCAGAACTGTCCTCCTGAACTGCGTCGAAGGGGGACTCATGGAATAGTCAGGTTTCGACATGCTCAGCCCGACAGTACTTTATGCGACGCACGGATCTAATCCTGAATAACCAATATCGAATAACCAACACCCAATTACGAATGAATCCGGTTCACTGGTACACAATCTCCAAATTAGTCATTGGATATTGGACGTTCGGTGTTCGTAGATGGGGTATCAGCTACGAATAATGACTACTAATCACCATACTTTTTTCTTCATGATCCAGCTTCCATATCTTTCCATCCTTTCCCTTGACTTCCGCCCTTTTTTCGGGGCAAATTTTTAGTCACTCTGAAGTGAGTTACTACCCGAAAGAGAGGTGCACATGGAACACCAGAACAAGTCGCAAGAAAGGTTGATTAAACCGGAAATCGGTTTGTCAGTAATCATCGACGAAAAGGAATACATCCTTTCCGAGCACAATGATGATGACTGGGTGCTCTATAGGGAACGCGTTGATGGTTCCGCAGAAACACTAACATTGACAACCCTTGAAGTAGAGGCGTATCTGAATTAATCGTTGGCTGCCAACCCTGTTCCCTGAGCCGGCCGGTGGTCGTTACCTGTTCTACGCATGAAAAAAATTCAATTTATACTGGGAATTCACAATCATCAGCCGGTAGGGAATTTCGATTCCGTCATCGAAGACGCCTACCAGAAAAGTTATAAACCTTTTCTGGATGTTTTTGATGATCATCCATCGCTGAAATTATCGCTCCATCTTTCCGGCTGTTTGATTGAATGGTTGGAAGATCACCATCCAGATTATCTGGATCGTATCCAGACTTATGTAGCCGCTCAACGAATGGAAATTCTGTCAGCTGGATTTTATGAACCCATTTTAGCCGTCATTCCAGATCGGGACAAGGTTGCCCAGATCCGAAAATTAAATTCCTATATCGAAGAACGTTTTCGAACCACGCCTCGGGGTCTTTGGCTCACGGAACGAGTATGGGAACCCCACCTGGCCAAAATCCTGAAATACGTCGGGATGAACTACCTCACTGTAGATGATTACCATTTTCTGGCTTCCGGAAAGCAACGGGATGAATTATCCGGGTACTATTTAACGGATGATCAGGGCGAGGCGGTGGGCGTCTTTCCCATTCAACAGCCGTTGCGTTATGCCATGCCCTTTCAGGACCCGGAAGTGTCCCTTGAAATTCTCCGGGAGGCCGCCGATGAAAGCGGTCAGGCCGTGATGGTCATGGCCGATGATGGGGAAAAATTTGGCGTTTGGCCCGGGACCCATGAACGGTGCTACGGACGGGAGCAATGGTTGGATCGCATGTTTTCCGCGCTGGAAAAAAATCGTGAATGGCTTACCACTACCACGTTTGGAGACTATTTCGATTCCCATGCCCCCTTGGGACGGGTGTATCTCCCCACCGTCAGTTATTTTGAAATGAGCGAATGGACGCTCCCCAGCCATCAGGGAGAAGTATTTGCAGATCAGGTTCAACAATTTAAAACGAATGGCACTTGGGAGCGAATCCAGCCCTTTCTCCGGGGTGGAACCTGGCGAAATTTTCAATCCTTATACGACGAATCTAACTGGATGGTCAAACGTAATATTTCCCTTTCGAACCGATTGGACCGAGCCCGGGCCTCCGGACAACTATCGCCGGAAGACCAGAAGGCTATTGAAACAGAAATATTACGCAGCCAATGCAATTGCGCTTACTGGCACGGTATTTTTGGCGGATTGTACTTGCCGCACCTTCGGCATGCTATTTTTCAATCGCTGATTCAGGCGGATGCCCGGTTATCATTGGTCTTTCCTGAGGGGAACGCCGCACCTATAGATTGGGATCAGGATGGAGGCGTCGAGTTCATGCTGGGAAATGACCAGATACGGATTTATGCCGGCGAATGTGGTGGCGTCCTGAAAGAAGTAGATCTCATCACCCCTCGGTTTAACCTTTCCAATACCATGCGCCGCTACTCCGAAAGTTACCACCGGCAGTTAACCCAAGCGGTAGCGGAAGACCACCAGGGCGGGTCCATCCACGACAGGATCGTAGCCAAAGAGCCAAACCTGGATCAGTTACTTCACATCGATGCCTATGCCCGCGCCATGTTTCAAGACCGGTTTCTCCCTACGGGGCTTACTGCGGAACAGGTATCTCGCTCCTGTCCGGAACAAGGGACGTTTATTAACGCCCGGTTTCAGGGAATAGCCAAGGGGCAATCCATAGAATTTTCGGCGCAGGGAAAGGCGTTTGGAGTAGAAGCTGAATTGCAAAAAACCATCCGGCTGAAAGGGGATTCTCTCCATTTCCAGGTGACCATTGTTAATCGAGGTGATCGGGAAATAAACGGCGTGTACGCCTCGGAATTCAATCTGGGATTGTTGGGTGGGCACAGCCCCGATCGCTACTATGAGGAAGAGGGGCAGAACAACGGTCATTTGATGGATGCCTTGGTGGATGATGAAGGCCTCCGTTCATTGGGCGTGGTAAACGAATGGGATGGCTTTCGGGTGACCTTCCATTTTTCTGAGCCCGTAGCCTGCTGGCGCTATCCAGTATTTACTGTCAGCATGAGTGAAAGTGGATTTGAAAAAGTATACCAGGGATCCGCTGTGTTACCTCATTGGTCCCTGCAATTGAAACCAAACGAATCGATAACGATAGCATTTTATCTTCAGGTAGATACATGGAAAACGGCTCCCCGATCCGAATAGCATACTTCAGCGCCGAAATTGGCATCAGCTCCAGTCTCCCCACGTATAGTGGCGGGCTGGGCGTTCTAGCGGGCGACCACATCAAGGCGGCGGCCGATGCGGAATTGCCCATGTGCGCGGTCACCTTGCTGTACAAGGAAGGCTATTTTCAGCAGCGGCTTGATAGTCAGGGATATCAAACCGAAACCTACACCCGGTTTGATCCGGAACCGTTACTGGTTAAAGAAACGCCGCGATTTACGCTTCGCCTCCGGGAGCGGGACGTGTGGGTCCAGGCCTACCGTTACGATTACACCGGGTTGACGGGACATACAATTCCCATTTATTTCCTGGATACGGATCTGGAAGATAATTTCGACGATGACCGCATTATCACCATGCGGTTGTACTCGGGGGATAAAAATCATCGTATCCTCCAAGAAGCAGTGTTGGGTTTTGGCGGTATCCGATTGCTGAAAACTTTGGGCCATACCAACATTGAGACCTATCACATGAATGAAGGCCATTGTTCTTTTCTGACTCTGGATCTTTACGAAACCTTTCATCACGACCGGGAAAAAGTTCAATCCCGCTGTCATTTTACCACCCATACACCAGTGCCGGCGGGTCACGATCATTTCAATCTTGCCCGTTGTGAAAAACTACTCCATGGGCTATTACCCCTGGATTTGGGGCTGCCATCCATGGTGCAGAACAGCCGGATGCACATGACGGAGCTGGGATTGTATTTCAGTCGGTCGGCCAATGGGGTTTCCCGACTCCATGGCGATGTGGCGCAAAATCAATTCCCGGATTTTGACATCGGATACATCACCAATGGCGTATACCATCCCTACTGGGTAGGGCGCAGTTTACGGGAACTGTTTGACCGCCGCTTGCCGGGATGGCGGAAAGACCCGGAACAACTGTTGAAGGTGGACACCATCCCCGCGGACGAATTGGTGAAAGCTCATGAATCGTTACAACATTTTTTACTGGGTTATGTTAATTCCCAGACTCAACGGGCGCTTTCACCGGACCTCTTAACCTTGGGATTTGCCCGTCGTGCGGCCGGGTATAAACGGGCGCGCCTGATCTTCAAAGATCCGGATCGGTTGGCGCGTATCGGCCAGGGACAGATTCAGATCATTTTCGCCGGAAAAGCACACCCTCAGGATGCCTTAGGCAAAGAAATTATCCAGGACATTGTGGCCATGTCCAACCGTTTATTCGGGCGTATTAAAATTGTATTTCTGGAAAACTACAATATTTGGCTGGGTCGGCTGATTACTTCGGGCGTGGATGTGTGGTTGAATACGCCTTTACGACCCAATGAAGCTTCTGGAACCAGCGGAATGAAGGCCGCCCTCAACGGAATTCCCAATTTATCAGTGGTGGACGGCTGGTGGGCGGAAGGATGCCGCCATGGAATCAACGGTTGGGGAATCGGGTCCCCGGACCAACCCGATGATGATGCCGACGCAGAGGCGTTATACACATTGCTGGAAAAAGAGGTGATCCCCACGTTTTATGAACAACCGGAGCAGTGGACGTCGCTCATGCGCGAGTCTATAAAAACCGGGGTGGCGTTCACGGCTTATCGGATGATCCAGGATTATATTGAAAAAGTGTATTCCCGAAAGTAAACCCGACCCATGTTTTCTCTCAGATCAAAAAAGAGAGTTAGGGTCGTAACCATCAGGAGGATGTATGACGGGTAT
Organism: uncultured bacterium; assembly: GCA_964535735.1. Classification (GTDB taxonomy): domain Bacteria; phylum Fidelibacterota; class Marinisomatia; order Marinisomatales; family J089; genus J089. Next base: position 24,672 of record CAZHTM010000007.1, on the reverse strand, counting down.
TGATTACGGAATCGTCATTGTATATCTGTTAGCAATCGTGATCATTGGATTGGTTGTCCAGCGAAAGGCTTCGCAGGGTATTGATTCCTATTTTCTGGGCAATCGAGACCTCCCCTGGTGGGCGCTGGCCAGCTCCGGGATGTCGTCCAACCTGGACATCAGCGGAACCATGATCATTGCGGCGCTGATCTATGCTCTGGGCGCCAAAGGATTTTATATCGAGATTCGTGGCGGCGTTACTCTGATTATGGCGTTTTTAATGATTTATATGGGGAAGTGGAATCGCCGTTCGGGGGCCATGACCTTAGCGGAGTGGATGGAACTACGCTTCGGCACCGGTCGCCAGGGACAGATCGCCCGCCTTTTGGCCGCGATTTCCTCAATTATTATGACCATCGCCATGGTCACCTATTTTGCTCTGGGCGGCGGAAAATTTTTGGATACCTTCCTGGGGATTCACGATTATCTTGGCCTTCCTTCTGAATTCTGGGCGGCGTCTCTCCTGATTGCGGTGGCCATGATTTATACAGTAGCCTCAGGACTTTACGGGGTGGTTTGGACCGATGTATTTCAGGGCATCCTGATCTTTTCAGCCATTATTTACATGGCGGTCCGTGCGTTGGGGATCGACCTTCCACAGGAGTTTACCATTTCCATGCCCCTCTTTGATGGCGGGTTTGAACGGTATTCCACCACGTTAAAAGACTGGACTCGGATTATCCCAGATTTTCGTCTTTCCATTGATTCATTTTCCGAATATTCGATTTACAACCTGTTTGGCGTGGCCATTCTTTTTTATCTCATGAAAGTGATACTGGAAGGTTCGGGTGGAACCGGGAATTATATGCTGCAACGTTACTTCGCGGCGAAGGACGACCGGGAAGCGGGATTGCTCAGTGTGTTCTGGGTTTTTCTTCTGTCTTTCCGATGGATTTTCATCGGCGCTATTGCTGTGATCGGTGTTTCTCTGGGTACCCAGGTCACTGATCCGGAACGGGTCCTACCCATTGTTGTGGAGACCTTGCCGATCGGTGTGAAAGGCTTTTTGGTGGCGGGTCTTATGGCGGCGGGCATGTCCACGTTTGATTCTACTGTCAATGCCGGAGCCGCGTATTGGGTTCGGGATATTTATCAACTTTGGATCAATCCCAAAGCATCGAACCGCCAACTCATGCTTCAAAGTTATTTGGCGTCCATCCTGATTGTTGTGTTGGGGCTGGGGATGATGTTGGTCTTTAAAAATATCAATTCCATCTGGGGATGGATCACCATGAGCATTGGATCGGGGCTGTTGATTCCCATGTTGCTCCGCTGGTACTGGTCCCGGATGAATGGCTGGGGATTCGCTATTGGCACCATATCGGGAATGGTAGCGGCAGTTATTTTCAAAGCCTTGGCTCCGGAAGGCACCACCGAATATGCCATGTTCGCCGTAGCCACCAGCGCTTCGCTCTTGGGAACGGTTTTGGGCGCTCTTCTAACCGAACCCACCGATGACGCGACGCTGAAAGCTTTTTATGTCAAAACCCGCCCGTTTGGAACCTGGAAACGGTTCAAGGCTCAACTGAAACCGGACATTCAACAGGCTATCGATGAAGAAAATCGCCGGGATATCATTTCCACGATTGTGGCTGTGCCCTGGCAAGTGGTGTTTTTCCTGTTCATGATGAGTATCATGTTTAAAACCTGGACCAATGTTCTGGGGCTTGGCATCATCCTGGTGGTATTGTCTATCATTCTCTATTTTAAGTGGTATAAACATTTAGCCACAGAAGTACATCTGGTTTAACATGGGACGCATTTCCGGACTACTGTTATTGCTCTCCCTGAGTCAGGCTCAGATTCTGAATGTCACCTTTCACTATGTCCCGCAGCCGGACGATAATTTTGTCCGGGTCTTTGTTCCCGGGACGATGAATAACTGGGGACCCAATAGCAACGGCTTTATCAGTCCTTCAGCCCCGTCACTCATGTCCTATGCCGATTCTTTGGATGCGTATGTGAAAACTTATACCTTTTCCCTTGGGGAAACGGTGTACTATAAGTTTCATTTCCACTACAATTCCAGTGGAAGCGACTGGGCCTGGATTTCCGATCCTGCCAACCCGATTGACGATGGCGAACCCTATCACAATTCTGTTCTGCAGATTACGGATCCCCTGTTTTTCGAACCCAATCGTCATTTAAATAGAGATGGTTTTGTAGTAGGTCTCAGTATCGGCATTTTTTCGTCCGATACAGTAGAGCATATCACCTACATTCTTGGTGCGGATACTCTGGATGGGACCGACAGTCTCCGTTCCAACGGGATATTTTATGTATCCTTTCCTCCCCGTAGCATTCTGGAAGAATACCGGATTATGGCCACCATCAATGGCGTGGATTCCACCATTTTTTACCAACCGGCACTGGAGGTTCAGGAATTGCCCTTGCCGGATAATGTGGCCCTGGGACCCAATATATCTGGAAATAACCTGACCTTGGTGCTTCGGGCGCCGGGACAGCCGATTGTTCAAGTGTTGTGCACGGAACCGGGAGTCGCCGGAACGGCCGCCGATGCGGTAGTGATGAACAAAGCCACTGGTGAACCGGATTTGTGGTGGGTGACATTATCCAATCTGACGCCCGGCGAAAAGGAGGTGGAATATCTGTTTTTAGATGGTACCCGGATCAGTGATCCCTTTTCGCGGCGACTGCGCGACGGCCGCACTATCGTTGAAATTGGACCCGGCGGCGTATCAACGGCTGATGATTTCAGTTGGGGAGATTCTTTGTATGTCCGTCCAGCAGAAGATACGTTAGTGATTTATGAACTGCACATCGATGATTTTGCTGCCCAGGGATATGGACAAGGTCGGCTTCAGGATATTGAAGATCATCTCGATTATTTTCATGAGCTGGGAATCAACGCCATCGAATTGATGCCGATTACGGAAGTGCCGGGCACCCACTCCTGGGGGTATGATCCGGAACATTGCCTGGCGATTGAGTCCAATTATGGTACTCCTGAAGAATTTAAACATTTGGTGAATGCGGCTCACCAATACGGCATCGCTATTATTCTGGACCTGGTCTGGAATCATACCCGCTCCACCAACCCCCTCTGGGAAATGAATCCCGATCTGGCGACTAATCCCTATTTTAAAGCGGAAAACGACCTGCGGCCCCATGAAGATCAGGGCAGTTGGGGCATGCTGGATTTTGACCATTTTACACCGGAAACCCAGGAATACGTTCGGGAAATTCACCGAATTTGGGTTCAGGACTTTCATGTGGACGGATTCCGGTTCGATTTTACCCGAGGGATTGGATGGTCGCTTCCAGATCAGGGTCTACTGGGCTGGTCTTCAGCGCTCTGGGATTTGGATTCCACTGTGTATCAAATTGCTGAGCATCTTCCCGCTGATCCGGGGCTGATCAACTTCAGCACACTCCACGCCGGGTGGAATGACAGTTTTCACGACCGGCTGAAGGAAGAAATATTTCCTCCCTATGGCCAATACAACAGTTTATACACGATCCGTCAACAGATATTGAAATTGCATGAGTATACCAATACGGGGAACACCTACGCTAGCCGGATCAAAACCGTAAAAGCATCCGTGACTCATGATGAACAATCCCTGATCATGGAGATGGCGGAATTTGCCAACGTGCCTCTGAACACCGCTCTTCAACGGGACAAGCTTTATAGCACGGTTTTGTTTACGGCGATGGGCATTCCTATGATTTGGCAAGCCCAGGAATTGGGAATGCAAAGCGGATGGACCGATACGGATCAGGACGGAAACTGGGATGAGCATAAACTGAGTTACCGGCCGGTGGATTGGAGTCTTTTGGATCAGACCCGGGGACAGGAACACCTGGCCCTGTATCAAACGCTAATCCAATTGAGAAAGAAAAATCAGGCCCTGTACCGCGGGACTTTTTCCGATCTCTGGCGCTACGATAATGCCCGGACCATTGTGTATGGGTATTCCGATGAGGCTGAAGGGAATCAAGGCGACCAGGTCGTGGTAATCGCCAATTTCAGTGGTCAGGAGCAAACGCTCACCAACGTTCCCTTTCTTTCAGCGGGTACGTGGTATAATGTGTTTTTCCCAGGAGACAATCTGTCCTTGGCCACGTCCCAGGCGGACACTTTGGTTGTGCCGGCCTATACGGCATTGGTGTTCACCAACCGCAATTGGACACAATTGACGACCGCGCCTTCTCCGACAGAATTGCCCCAAATTTTTTCGGTATCTCCCGGTTATCCCAATCCCTTCAATCCGGAAGTAGAATTCAAAGTGACCCTGCCCGGTCCGGGAGAGTTGCGCGTATCTGTCTATGATATACAGGGAAAGCAAGTACGAACGCTTACGACCAAAATCCAATCAGCGGGTGACTATTCTGTTACCTGGAACGGTAAAAATGACCGGGGGCTGGAATTGCCCAGTGGAATATACTTGGTGCGTTTCCAGCAGAATAGCCGGATTCACCATCAGAAAATAACGCTACTTCGTTAAAGGAGCAGGGCTTACTGAGCCGGTTTCCGGATGAGTACCACACCGGAAGTTGCGGGTACGTTTATCACCTGTCTTACCGTTTTTAAATCACAAGGTCCTGCCTGGGCATCATCCACCAATACCGTCCATTCCCCTTCCGGTAAATCGACAGTCAAATCCTGATCTGGCTCTCCATTCAATGCAACAATGAAGCGATCCTGGAGTTGATAGACCAATGCCACCTGATCACCAGTGTCCATGAAGGAAAAATCCTCCGGATTTGAACGCCGGAATTCCGGGTATGCCGTTCGGAGGGCAATCAGCCCCCGATAATAATTGACCAGTTCGGCATTTAATGCACGTTCGGTCCAATTCAGCCAATTGGTTTCATTGTCCTTGTTGTAGGAATTGTGATCCAGTTGTCCCACTTGGGGATCGGGAGCATCGGTTTCCGCAATAACCTTGCTGCGCGCCCATTCCTGTCCTTCATGCATGAAAGTGATTCCTTGACTGGTGAACAGAAACAGAGCGCCCAGTTTGTTGAGCTTCAGGAGTTGATCCCGTACCCGAGCGTTGGCTTCCCGGTCGGTAATGGTTTCCCCCTCTTTCACTGTTCCCGTGGCAATGCGGATAAAATCACCCAGGGTGTGATCATCGTGGGATTCCAAATAATTGACACTGTGAGCCGAGGTTACGTATTGGCCTCCAAATGAACGCAGAGATCCCATGGCAAATCGCCGGAGCACTTCCGGGGTATTACTGTTTTGCCATTCACCGAAGATGAACCCTAGTTGATCATGGGGATTCTGCCCCTTCACGCCGTTACGGATATGGTCATTGAAAGAGGCCCAGCCCTGATCAGAAAAGCCGGAGGGATTGTAACCACCGCCCCAGGGTTCCGCCAGGATAATCACATGGGGATTCAGCGCACGCAATTCCTGGATAATTATGTCCCGGGTCTCTTTATCGATGAGATTCCCTAAATCAAAGCGGAAGCCATCAATATGGTAATGAGTCATCCAGAATTTCAAGCTCTCCAGAATCAGGGTGCGCATCACCGGGCTTTCCGTGCGGGTGTCATTTCCGCAGCCGCTTTTCGATTCCCAGTTCCCGTTTTTATCGAAGCGGAAATAGTCTTCCCGGTCACTGTACTTAAAAGGATGGTAGTCGTAATTGGACACGTGGTTGTAGACCACATCCATTATAACGGCGATATCATTTTGGTGGAGCGTCTTGATCAGGGTTTTGAATTCAGGAACGGCTTTCCCGCTGGCACCATTCCAGGCGTTGGGAGCATCGGTCCCGTCACTAGCATAATAGGATTCTGGAGCGAAGAAAAAGGTGGTCATGTAGCCCCAGTGATTGCGGGCATAGGGATTCCAGGTGTTGAAAATTGGCGTTGATGGATCCCGGTAGGGCACCTCCACATTGGCAAAATCCATGACCGGGAGTAATTGTACCGCATTGACGCCCAGGTCCTTTAAATGGCGCAATCCACCGGCTCGATCCGGTTCCGTGAGGCCGAGAAAAGTTCCCCGTTGGGTGACGCCCGAGCTGGGATGGGCCGTCATGTCCCGGACGTGCATTTCATAAATAATCAGGTCCCGGGGATCGCGCACCTTCCATCGATCGCCCTCCCAATCAAAGGATTCATCGATAATTAAGGATTTGGCTACATGTCGGTAGGAAATCTGGGTCACGGCCGCCAGCGAATAGGGATCGGCCAGGATCAGGTTGGGGTCAATTCCACCCGCGTTTCCCACTAAACGATACCCGTATAAATTTCCCACGCCCACATCTTTCAGCGTCACGGTCCAGTCGCCGTTTGGGGTTCGTTCCATGGGGAACTCCGTTCCGGAAGTATCGGATGGATGGACAAATAGGACCACATAGGCCTCCTGGGCTTTGGGGGCGTGAAATTTGAATGTGGTGGAACCATCGTGCACAAAGGCACCGTAGGAAAGCGAAGATTCTTGCATGGAACTGCATCCTGATAAGAGAAGAACCAGGGTCAATAGAATTTGTCCCTGGTGGTCAAGTATTTGGTCAATGATAGGTGTTTTCAATGATTCGCTCTGAGTTGAGTTACTAAATTACGGCTCACTGGAGTAACGATAATGACAAAAAAACCAATTTTAGCCCTTTCATTATGGATTTTCGCCTGTTCTCAACCCAACCTGGAAGAGGCCTTGGCTCCTTTGCCTCTTATTCAATGTCCGGCGGGTTCGGAACGAACATTTGAGCTATCCAATTATTTTAATGAACCCCGTGTCTCGGTCACGATCCCTGAACTCGATCAGCTAGCGCTATCCTGGGATGCCACCACGGGACGATTGACAGTGGCCACATCGGATAAAACACCGGCTCTGACCCGGGTCCCCATCGTTGTGGCGGGGCAAACTCTGGATTTATTTATTGAAACCCTTCCCATGGTTCCCTATCGGTTTACGTATCGTCCAGATCATCCGGTCAAGTCGGTCGTGGTTATGGGCGGATTTAACGACTGGTCCCGAACGGCTCTCCCGCTTTCGGATACGGACGGAGACGGTGTGTGGGAGCGGACCGTCTATTTAAAACCGGACCGACACGAGTACAAATTTGTGGTGGACAGTGAAGAGCTTATTGATCCGGACAATCCCGTCTTTGTTTCCAATAATATTGGCGGTTGGAATTCCATCCTGGATTTGACCGATCACCGGGAGCCGCCTCCAGGTCGTTTCTGGAAATCAGAACAAAAACGGCATAAATTGGTATTCCGGTACCAATCGCCGCCGGATGGAGCGATTCCCTCTCAGATTTGGGTATCGTTCAATAATCACCCGTTACATCCGGATCAGGTGGACCCGCAACCGCAAGGCGATGTGGTGGTCAATACGTCCGGATTGGGAACCGGTGTGCTCCGTGTCCTGGCTCTGGATGCCCAAGGTCGGGCCATTCCTGAGACGATCACTTTATTGGATCAGGGTATGCCGATGACGGCTGAAGACAATCCCAAAGATTGGCATTTTACGGTGTTGTACAATCTGATGATTGACCGGTTTAACAACGGCAACCTGAGCAATGATCGGCCGATTGATGATTCCCGACTGCCGGATCTGGCGAATTTCATGGGGGGTGATCTGGAAGGCATTACGAATAAAATTTCAGAGGGCTATTTTGATGCGTTGGGAATCAACACGATTTGGATTTCGCCAGTCCAACGTCAACCTGATTCCGCCTATGCCGAGTCCATTGAACCGCACCGGGTCTATTCCGGGTATCACGGGTATTGGCCGGTCCAGGCGCGGGAAGTGGATCCCCGGTTCGGTACCGCCGAGGATCTTCACACACTGGTGGAAACAGCCCATGCCCACGGCATTCGGGTGATACTGGATTTCGTCACCAACCATGTGCATGAGAACCATCCCTATTACCGCGAACATCGGGATTGGTTTGGCACCGTGGAACTACCCGATGGAACGTTAAACATTCGCAATTGGAGCGAAGAAACCCGTCTCACCACCTGGTTCGACACCTTTTTGCCCTCCTTTGATTATCCCGGAAGTCCAGAGGCCATTCAACAGGTGGTTGATGACGCCATATGGTGGCTGGACACCTTTAATCTGGACGGGTTCCGTCAGGATGCGGTAAAGCATGTACCCCATGCTTTTTGGAAAGCGCTTACCCGGGAAATGAAGCAACGGTTTCCGGAAAAACATTTTTACCAGATTGGCGAAACGTTTGGTTCCGATGAGCTTATTTTGAGTTACGTGAACCCGGCGGAATTGGACGCCCAGTTCAATTTTTCCATTTATTTCAATGCCCGGACGCATTTCGTGGCGGATTCCACTGATTTTGCGCCCCTGATGGATATCATTGAAAATAATTTAAAAGTGGTGGGTCCGGTTGATCTCATGGGAAATATCACCTCCAGCCACGACCAGTTGCGGTTTATTGGTCTGGCGGATGGCCAAGTCCACTTCAGTGACGATGGCACTCGCCGGGCGTTTGAAAATCCGCCAGGTCCGGTGCAGAACGCCTCAAGCTATAAGAAACTGGCGGCGTTTCATGCCCTGAATATGGCTTTGCCGGGAATTCCGGTGATTTATTATGGCGATGAAATCGGACTTATGGGTGCCGGTGATCCAGGGAATCGTCGTCTGATGCGGTTCGAATCAGACTGGTCTCCGGAAGAGCGGGAATTGTATGATTTTATCGGAACCCTCGCTCATCTGCGGCAAACCCATACGGCCCTGGCATTGGGTGACCTTATCCCGGTGGCGGCTCGAGGTTCAGTATTGGCCTTTGTCAAAACCTATTTCGATGACCGGGTATTGGTTGTTTTCAATCAAGGTCCTTCGACCGTCAATTTTGATGCGACGCTTCCGGTGGAATGTTCATCACTGGAAAACCTGGTAAGCGGCGAACGACTGACCCCGGCTCAAGACACGGTGCGGCTGATTCTGCCGCCCTACAGCGCCCAATTTTTTGGACTGAACTAGGAAAATCTGTGGGCTTCATCACATCCACAAAAGGGCTTTGGCTCTAAATTACATCGTTCGCAACACCGGCTTTTTGACAACTCTCAACCCGGATATTTCTTAGGAATGTGTATTTCAGAATCTGTTGGGAACCTGAAAGTTCTTTACCCTCCAGGACTTTGAGGTAAAATATCCGAATGTAGCGAACACGAGGCCAGCGCCCCGGGAATTCGATCATCACCCTCCTTGGATCTTTCTCACCAGCCATGATCATCCCGGGGTTCTCGTTTTATAGAGGTGTCATAAACGGATTTTCCGACAAGATCCATGTAATATGTTAAATGTGACCTAAATGTAGTGGTTATTAATATCTATCAGTTTTTGCTCTTAGAAACACTACCAGTTTCGGATCGTTTTTGTGGAAAACTCGAAGACCAAGGAGCTGTTCTAAGCGATCGGCCTTTGACCAGATGTCTGAATCGCAGGTAACCATACAGATACAACCAGATTTGTATGCTGAATCCACATGGAGGGCATCCCGACGGTTATCTAATCCAATGATTTTCATGATGGCCTCTAAGTATTCAGAACCGACAAACTCTCCAAAACAGGCATTTCCTATCTCTTCGAATGTACAGCCAATATCCCTCATTTGAGCACCGGAAGGTTTGGCTGGGTGCGATATGCGCCGATTCGTTGAGTTTGGATCATAAGGGAAATGAAGAATTTCTATTATTCCATCTTTCTTGAGTTGGAGAAGCTCTTTCGTAATGGCGTTATGCTCGCAGTAGACTTTTAACATGTATTAGTGAGGATAGCTACCAAGCTCAGCGACGTGGATAATTCTTCTGATTAACCTTTGTTTCAATGAGTCCATTCTGCGGTATCTTGTCCCCGGTTTCCGTGTCATCAGCGTTTCACGTCTGGCGCACGAATGTTAGGTGTTAACTAGTTTGCTGAAATGATATCGATGGTCTATGAATCATACTTATGTATTGTTTTCTTCTTCTTCAGGGATGGACGATATAAAATCTGAAAACATGACTAATTAACCCGATCCGCGAAAATTCCATATATCATTCCAGAACCATTCTCCCCGATGGTTAGAAAAAATTCAGAATCCGTTTCCCCGTCAATCGCTATAATGCACTGAAACCTCGATGGATTCTTGCGAATTTAGTCTGAAAAGCGGAATTCGCCAAATCAACCCGACAGAGTTTCCTGTGGTGGCGAGATGCTTTGAATTTGGTATCATCTTTAATAGATTGTATACGGAGTTAACAGTATATGTCAGGAAAACAAACACTATTTCTTAGTATCGGATTCATGGTGGGCGCTTTGCTGGGAGGACCCAACGACTTTGCCTGGATGGATTCCACGTTTCCCGAGGGCGGCTATCGCCTCCCAGAGCTGAACGACGGATACGGTGTGATTTTCAGGGATTTCAACGGCGATCACTACCCGGATATCTATCTGGTCCGGTTCCGCAATTTAAATCGTCTCTTTCTCAATGATCCGGAAAACAGGACCTTTCGCGATTGGACCATTAAATCGGGTTTAGGGGGCAATCTTTATCCCGGCGGCCGAACCAATCTGGAATTAAGCGCGTCCCTGGTGGATGTGGACAATGATGGGACCACGGAAATTTTAATCACCGGGTGGGGAGCCACCACGGATCTTTTGGTGCGAAACCGCCCGCTTCATTTTCGTTCCGGGTTTAAGGGCTGGAAACCGGATCGACCGATTGATGGGAATATGGGACTCTGGGCCGATGTGGATTTGGATGGAGACCTGGATTTATTTGTGACCGACGAACACCATGCCAATCATCTTTTCATCCAGAGTGATAAGCATCGATTACAAGATCGCACTCAGGCCTGGGGCGTCACCGGAGGACGATCCGTGAGCCAGGGAGCCGCTTTTGGCGATCTCAACCGGGATGGCTGGCCAGACCTTTACGTGTGCAATTGGTTCACCGCCGATTCGTTGTATCTCAACCAGCAGGGGCTGGGGTTTAAGGCGATTTCCTTGCCTCTGAAACATCTGCAGAATGAGTTGAATTCCAACAGTGTCACCATGGCGGATTTGGATCAGGATGGTCGATTGGATTTAATTGTCTGTGATCGAAATGGACAGTCCGCCGTGTACCAAAATACCACCGACGACGAGGGCCTTTTGAGATTTGAAGACCGGACGGACACGTGGGGTATTCAAAACCCGTATCCCGCCTATGGCGCCGTGGCGGGCGATTTGAATCGGGATGGATTCCCGGAGATTTTGTTTACCAATCTGGGACCCAATCAACTTTATTCCCGTCAGGCTGACGGTCGATTTAGGTTGGCCTGGGAGGAACCCACAGAGACGGGCCACTACAGCACCGGCGCCGCCTTCGCCGATCTGGACCGGGACGGCGACTTGGATGTGCTGATTGCGAATAAAGACACCACGTGCCGCTTGATTCCCAACAGGGTAAAAGGCGGTCATTGGCTGGCGGTTGAGTTGGATGGAATACGCTCCAATCGGGAGGCTATTGGCGCACAAGTTTTGGTTCAGGATTCAGCTCGGCAAACCATCCTGGGATTTCAAGTGGCCTCGTCTGGTATGGGTTACCTGTCTCAATCCGATCCGGTTCTGTATTTTGGACTGGGGGAAGCCATTACAGTTTGGGTTACGGTTCGATACCCGTCCGGGATCGTCCGGGAGCGGCAGGTTCGGACCGATCAAGCGGTTGTCATTCCGGAAGTTGCGGGGTGGGAGCGCACTGCGATTCTGGGGCTCCGAGCCATGGATTTGCGGATGGCCGATCCCCAATTCTGGATCAACCTGGTGCGTCTGCTTTTGGCCGTGAGTTTCCTCACCGGTTTTCTGTGGCTGGCGGGAACCCGGTATCGCTGGACTGCCCGACCCATGATGATCACCTTCGGCGTTCTGGTGGTGCTGCTGTATCTGGTCATCGGACTGATCGGAGCCCCCACGGCGGAGAAAATATTAAAAACGGTGCTGAACGGTGAAATCCTGGCCTTGGGAATTCTGACGGTTATCCTGGAACAGGTGCATCGTCTGAATCGACGGCGGGAACGGGTTCGGCAAACGCTCCAGCGATTTTCGGAGGATCTGACGACCCTCCATGATAACCAGGAATTGGCGCGACAGTTGGTCACAGTCTGCTGGGAGCAATTGCATCTTGAGCGGTGTGCGCTTTGGCTGAAAAACGAATCGAGTTACGAACTTGAAGCCGTGAAGGGAATGGACCCGCAAGACCTGGTTTCCTTGTCATTGGACGAGGTTCAGCGTTTGGCAAAAGGGGATGGTTCCATCGGGCAACCACCTTTTGAGACCGTCTTAATTCTGAAGCATAAGTCGTCTGTGGAAGGGGTGTGGGGACTGACCGGTCGTTCCGATCGAAACTGGAAACTGGATCGGGAAGATCTGGCGTTATTGCAAATCCTGGCGGAGACCGCCGCTTTGGCGATTCAAAATAATCGTTACATCGTTCAGGTGACGGAACAGGAGCGACGACTGGCCCAACAGGAAATCCGGGAAAAAATGATCGCGGAACTGGAAGCCAAAAACAACGAATTGGAACGGCTGTACCGGGAGCTGAAAGAAACCCAGGCCCAGTTGGTGCACCAGGAAAAAATGTCTTCCCTGGGACAACTGGTGGCGGGTATCGCCCATGAATTGAACAACCCCTTAAGTTTTATGTATAGTAATCTCAAGACGCTGGACACCTGGATTCAACAGGCAAAATCGGGGGAAGCCCTTCCGGAGGAAGCGGGCTCTATCGTTGCTGAAATCATGGAAGGTAGTGTCCGGATTCGGGATCTGGTTCGGGACTTGCGGAATTTTTCCCGCATGGACGAAGCCCAGTTTAAGATCGCCAATATTCATGAAGGACTGGACTCCACACTCATGCTTCTCCGGGGAGAATTCAAGCATCGAATAACCGTTCATAAAGAGTACGGCGATATACCGGACATCCGATGTCTGCCGGGACACCTGAATCAGGTGTTTTTGAATCTTTTGTTAAACGCCTCCCAGGCCATTGACGGGCCTGGCGATATCTGGATTCGTACGTGGCGGGATGAAGACAACATTTACATTCAGATCCGGGATAACGGTTCCGGCATCCCGGAGGACGTGCGGGATCGTCTATTTGAACCCTTTGTGACCACCAAGCCCGTAGGCGAAGGCATGGGGCTTGGCCTGAGCATCAGCTATGGCATCGTTGCGCGCCACGGCGGCACCATCCAAGCGGAAAATTGGGATGAGGGAAGTCAGTTTACCATGCAGATTCCCTTGGAACCAAAACCAGGAGAGAATGAATGACTCAACCGGTTGTTTTAATTGTGGATGATGAGCCGTTGGTGCTGAAGGCCCTGGCCCGGACGCTGGGCGATCGCTATACCGTACTCCAGGCCACCGATGGTCCCGGAGGATTGGCCTGGTTGCAGAAAGAACCGGTAGCGGTTATTCTGGCGGATCAGCGTATGCCAGGCATGACCGGAGATGTATTTCTGGAACGAGCACTGGAACTTCAGCCTGATGCCGTCCGCATTCTCATTACTGGGTATGCGGATCTTAGCGCGGTGATTCGGGCGGTAAATTCCGGGGGGATTTATTTTTATCTGGAAAAGCCCTGGGAGCCGGATGAATTGCGCCTGGTGGTGGAAAATGCCGTGGAACGATATACACTGGTCAAGGAAAACCAGCGTCTGATAGAACGGTTGCGATTAGCCAACCAGTCTCTGATGAATGAGAACAAAGCGCTCCAAAACACCTTAGAAGAGCACTATCATTTTGACCACATTATTGGCTCCAGTCCCGCCATCAAAGCCGTGTTTCAACTCATGAAAAAAGTTATTCCCACCACCGCCACCGTGTTGATACAGGGTGAAACCGGTACCGGGAAGGAATTGATTGCCCGGGCGATTCATTTCAACGGTCCCCGAAAAAATAAACCGTTCCGTGCGCAAAACTGCGGGGCACTCCCTGATACCTTGCTGGAAAGTGAACTCTTCGGCCATGAAAAAGGGGCGTTTACGGGCGCGATATCCCGGAAAAAGGGCCTTTTTGAAGCAGCGAATGGAGGAACCGTATTTTTGGACGAATTGTCCGATACGTCTCCGTCTTTTCAACAACGATTGTTGCGTGTGTTGCAGGAAGGGGAGATCCGACCTTTGGGAGGAACCAGGGACATCGCGGTGGATGTGCGGGTCATCGCCGCTTCCAGCCAGGACCTCCGTGAGGCGGTACGGTCCGGAACGTTTCGGGATGACTTGTTTTACCGTTTGAATGTGTTTCCTTTGACGCTTCCCCCGCTTCGGGACCGCCGCGAGGATATTCCGGAGTTGGTTGCGCATTTTGTCCAGGTTTACAGCACTCGTATGGGAAAAGGATCCTTGAAAATTGATCCGGAGGCCTTGGATGTGCTGAAATCCTATGATTTTCCCGGAAATGTGCGAGAATTGGAAAACCTGGTGCAGCGTGCCGTGGTTCTGGCTGAACCGGGATCAATCCTCACGCCAGCCAGTTTTGAAGGACTCACTGCTGACACTCGGGTCAGCGATGCGCTCCCCATCCAAACGCTTAAATCCGCTACCGAAACCCTGGAGCGGCGAATGATTGAACGCGCCCTGAAATCCTTTAAAGGAAATATTAGTCAGGCAGCTCGGGAATTGGGTTTGAGTCGATTGGGACTGTATAAAAAATTGGAGCGACTAAAAATCGATCCGGCAAAATATAAACAACGTTAACACATGTATAAATATTGATTATAAAGTTTACAATCAATTTAAAAAGAAAACACGGAAACGCCTTACCTATCTTCCCAAATAAATACAGTTAACGGTTCGACCATAGGATTGAACCTTTTGGCATGCTCTTTGTTTAATATAGACCAGAAGCAAACATAGGTGATCCATGAACAGATTACATACTCAGCCATCGATCGTACTTTTCTCCCTCTTGGGCGTTCTGTTCTTCCAGGGGTGTTATACCCAATTGACCACGGTAGATGGGGTGCGACCCAAACCAGGTGAGGAATCCACGTATTCAACGACCCAACCACAGCAAGACGTGGAATCACAGGAAACGATCATTGTCGAGACAATACGTCCGGTATATTTTGGACGACCGTATTATTGGCGTCCCTATAGGTACTATCCCTACCGGACATACTGGTCATTTTCTTATGGCTGGTCCTCCTGGAATTGGGCGGACTGTGCTTTCTACGATCCCTGGGCATGGGATTATTGTTATGATCCGTCTGGGATTTACCTGGCTTGGGGATGGGGAGATCCATATTACTGGGATTATTGGGGATCACCCTATTGGGGATATGGATATTGGGGGTCTTCATGGGCTGGCTGGCGCTCATCCGGTCCGCCACATGAAAAGCGGGATTGGCATCGCCGTGGCGCCGATCTCACCGATCAACCGATTGTGCATGCTTCACCCAATCCCGTCAGTCCTGTAGGCGGAACTGGTAATTCGAGTAGCACTCCAGTGCGATCCATCCGTCGCACCTCCACATCATCCTCTGATTCGCCGGCACCTCCGGTTCGACGGACCGTCACTCGGTCTAAACCAACAGCGACGAGATCCACTCCGTCTCGTTCCGTTATTCGTGAATCCTCTTCATCGAGAGAATCGACGAAGAAAAGATCATCGTCTCCCTCAAAAAAATCCCGTACCATGAGTCGCACTCTGACTACGGTGAAAGAGGTCGCGATCCTGGCTGCAAACGTAAGTCAGTCTGTGCATCATTCTTCCCGGGTGGTCAAGCGATCCACGGGGAAAGCTTCTTCATCAAAAGCCAAAAAAAGTTCATCTAAATCCAGCCGTACGGTACGGCGTCGATAGAGGAGCACCATGAAATTATCATCCCTTTATTCTTCCATCCTCTGGATCAGTCTGGGCGTCGGTAGTTATGCAAATGGGCAAACCGCCTGGGATGCCATTCACTTGTTTGAAGGCGAAACTGGTTTTGGAACCCAAGCTCTATCCATGGGGGGAGCCTTTACAGGTCTGGCCAACGATTTTTCGGCAGTGTACTGGAATCCTGCGGGTTTGGGACAGATGGACCAATCGCAGTTCTATTCCGAACTTTCGCATCTCAATTATCCCAATACGGCCACCTATATGAATCAATCCATCACGGATCAACGGAGTTATACCCGGTTTCGTTCCTTTGGATTGGTTTCGCCTGTTCCTGTGGCCCAGGGAAGCCTGGTATTCGCTTTTGGATATCACCGAGTCAAGGACTTCGATGAAAATGTTTTGTTTTCCGGATTGAGCACGATCTCCAATCAATTAGAATTTGAAATCACGGATGCCAACGACCAAACAGCGGTTTATCCCTTTGACCGGGATGTGTTTCGTCAGGAGGAGGTCAGCTCAGAAGGAGGATTGGGGCAATGGAGTCTGGCAGGGGCGATTGCGGTTTCACCCCGTGTTATGGTGGGGGCGACGCTGGGACTTCTCACAGGCCGGGAGTTGTATCATTTCACGTTTTTACAGGAAGATCAGAATAATATGTACACGGCCTATCCTGCAGATTTTACCTCCTATTCGGTAGTGCAGACGTTGCAGAGTGATATTTCAGGACTGACGCTGAAGTTAGGCGGTCTTTGGTCTGCCGCCAAATGGATGCAATTCGGAGGGACTATCACCTTACCCTCCAAAGTGGAAGTGAATGAAACCTATACCATGACCGACAAGTTGGTTTTTGATGATGGCTTTTACGATGCGACCGAATCCACCGGTGAATGGACGTATCAAATTCGGACCCCCTTCATATTTGATGGAGGAATGGCCGTCCGTACACCTCTTTTTACCGTAGCCACATCGTTCCGCTATCGCGATTGGTCTCAGACCCGGTTTCTGGTTTCCGGAAGTCGTCTTGATGATCAAAACTATCGCGATTATTTGGATGAGAATACGGTCCTGGCGACCCAGTATCGCCCCACTACCGAAATTCATGCCGGTGGGGAAGTACCGGTTCCATTTCTGGGAGTAACCCTACGCGGCGGCATCGCAGTGATCCCGGAGCCGTTGAAAAACAATCCCGGTTCGTCGGAATACCGGATTTATAGCGGTGGTGTTTCTCTGAAGTTAGATCCCACAATTCGTCTGGATTTCAGCGCAAATTACAGCCCTCGTAAGCGCACCACATCCGACCAATATACGCCCGGTGGGACATCGGAGTCTGTAGACAAACTCCTGTTTCAGGCCGGTTTGAATTTTCAATTCTGATTCCATAGACAATCGACGTTGTTAAAATTCTCTGATGTTGGGGCGCATCTCAGCTGGGCCCAATGTAAATTAGACCTATCGATCTAGCATAAGGAGAATTCATGTTCGCTCCGGAAATCTATCAGCAACGCCGATCCCGCCTAGTCACCAAAAAATTCAAAGGGGTATTGTTATTCCCTGGGAATGAAGCCGTTCCCATGAATTATCCGGGCAATACCTACCCGTTTCGTCAGGACAGTACCTTTCTCTATTTTTGGGGACTGGACATTCCTGATCTTGTGGCTTGTCTGGATGGGGACACTGGCGAGGCCATTCTTTTTGGCAATGATTCCACACCGGAGGAACAGGTGTGGACCGGTCCCCAGGTACCTTTGATAGACCAAGCCCAAGCCGCTGGAATTTCTAATGTAAAAACCCTGGATGCGCTCCCGGACTATATAACGTCGGTGGTGAATCAAGGTCGGTCGGTGTTGACTCTTCCTCAGTACCGGGCGGAAAATGTGGCTTTTCTCCAATGGTTAAGGAATGAAACGGGATTCACAGCGAACCGGGAGGAAGACGACCGATTTCTGGATACGGTGATTGCGTTGCGATCGCAAAAAGCGCCGGAGGAAGTTGCAGAAATTCAGGCGGCTATCGCCATCACGACTGAATTCCACCAGGAGGTGATGCGGAAGGCGCGGCCCGGCATGTCTGAACAGGAGTTGGCGGGTTTCATTGAAGGACATGCGCTGAGTCGCGGATCCCGTATGGCCTATCCAGTTATCCTCACCACCCATGGAGAAATTCTCCACAATGTCGTTTATGATAATATCCTACAAGACGGAGACCTGATTCTGAATGATTCAGGGGCCAATTCAAAAACAGCATATGCCAGTGATATTACCCGGACGTTTCCTGTTTCTGGTCGGTTCACGCCACAACAAAAAGAGATCGTAGAACTGGTTTTAAAGATGCAGCGGGAAGCTCTGAAACGGTTAAAACCCGGCGTTCCTTATCGGGATATTCATCTTGAAGCCTGCCGGGTAGCGGCGGAAGGTCTGACCGAACTGGGATTGATGACCGGTGATCCAGATGAGATTGTGGCCAGCGGGGCTCATGCTTTGTTTTTTCCTCACGGTCTGGGTCACATGCTGGGCCTGGACGTCCATGATATGGAAAACCTGGGAGAGGATCGGGTGGGTTACACCCCAGAGTTGCAACGCAGTTCCCAGTTTGGTCTGTCAGCGCTTCGCCTGGCTCGACCTTTGGAAACGGGATTTGTTCTCACGGTGGAACCAGGGTTGTACTTCATTCCCCAGCTGATCCGACAATGGGAAGGGGAGGGTCGGTTCACCTCATTTATCCGCTACGATCGATTAACACCTTACCTGAGTTTCGGTGGGGTGAGAATCGAGGACAATGTATTGATTACCGAACAGGGGGCAATGAATCTTAGCGCGAAAATTCCCAAAACCGTCGCCGAGGTGGAAGCGATTTGTAGTTCCGGTTGAGTACGGATCTGAATTAATACACTCTAATGAGGAAGGCAGGGTATTCTCATTTGAGTAATAATCCTAGTTAATGGTTCCACTGGTGTTAATCTTTTGTTTCTTTGACAGGAGGTGATTATGTATATATAACAATGACAGGTCATCATTCGAGCGATTGACATTTTGTATTATCGAGATATAATTATGCTGATTCAATTTTTAATGGAGTGTTCAGATTGAATGGATAAGAAGGTCCATATACTATTTTTAGGAATTAGTAGC
Source organism: uncultured bacterium (assembly GCA_964535735.1). Classification (GTDB taxonomy): domain Bacteria; phylum Fidelibacterota; class Marinisomatia; order Marinisomatales; family J089; genus J089. The sequence continues at coordinate 5,715 of CAZHTM010000007.1, read as the reverse complement.
GTACTCGTTCTCCTGCGGATATTTTTTATTTCGAATACAATGCTCATTGATGATGAGGCCTATTATGCCATGTATGCTCGTCACCTGAGCTGGGGATATATCGATCACGGCCCTGTCGTCGCGTATGTGATTCGTTTATTTACACTGATTTCTGAGAATGATTTTACCGTCCGCCTGGGCGGGATCGTCATGATCACGTGGCTTTCTATGGTGATGTATACATTTGGCAAGGAACACTTCAATCAGAGGACCGGTGTTATTTTATCACTGTCGGTCACCGCGAATATGATGTTTCATACCAATGCTGTTGTGATGACACCGGATGCGCCGATGGTGTTTTTTACCATGCTTGCCATTCTGTATTATTATAAAGCCTATTTTGTCGATCCTAAATACCTGTACGGTGCCGGGGCTCTCCTGGGCCTGGCAGTACTTTCAAAAATCTCAGCCTTGTTCCCGGCCATGGGAATTCTGCTCTTCCCGGTCCTTGTTCGGGAAAAGCGGCATTTTCTAAGGAATAAGCATTTTTATGGCGCGCTGATCGTTGCCTTTATAGTCTTTACTCCCTTTGTGATCTGGAATCTCCAGAATGATTTAGCCTTTGTTCGGTATCAGGGGCGTCACATCACCCGGGGTGTAGGTTGGACATCTTTTATTGAACTTTGGAGCGCCCTGTTTTTACTGACCGGACCCGTGTTGTTCTATTACACGGTGACCGTTCCGGTGAAGACGTTGCTGCGTGTCAAACCCGCTTCCACATCATTGATTTACTTCGCATTGGTGACGGCTGTTCCGCTGGCGTACTTCGTGGTGCATTCCCTGGTTGCCAGGATGGAGGTGAACTGGCCGGCCCCGGTCTTTTTTGGTGGCCTTTTCCTCTTTGGGATTGTGGTGGGCGAGAACTGGCCGGTTCGCAGAAAGGGCTTTTTATTTCAGATCGGCTATTCACTGTTCCTTATTTTATTGGTAACCGCCCAAACCTTTCAGCCTTTCCTGCCGTTGAAAGGGAAATCCGATATCACCCGGCGATATTTTCTGTATACGGCCTTCCCGGACGAACTGGCAACGTTTCTTCGGAAGAACCCGGAATGGGCGGACCAGCGAATCGTTGCCAACCAGTACCAGATTCCTGCCATGATCAATTTCTATCTCCATCCCAAATTGGAAGCGGTATGTCTATCCATCGGTTATCATCCCACGCTCTATTCTTTTTTATATCCAGAGAACACCTTAGTGGGGCAGGATTTCTTGCTCATGAATAAGGGTCGCAAATTCCCGAAAAAGTTAAAACCCTATTTTGAGTCGGTGGATCTTGTGACCATGTTTGCCTCCCATCGCAGTGATTGTACGGTGGCCACCTACAGCCTGTGGTCCGTGACCGGTTTTTCTGGCTCCAAACCGGCCGAACCCGATGGTTCTTTCTCCCCTCCTAGAGGGCCAAGACAGACTAGTGGCACGGAAACAGAGTAAGTGCTTCTTTTCTGGTGATTGCTTTCCTCTTTTTCAGTTTGCGTTTAATCCCGGCAATTGCCATTGACAGAAAAAACTTTACACTACAAAATCTTTATCATATTTAGCTTTTTTCTGCTTTGCATTTGCTATACTCATGGTTTCTGTCGATATGCGAAACGCCCCATTCTTAGACCATTTAGTACGGCGATCCATCACGCTTATATAGACTACTCAATCCTGACTATTTACAGGGGTGACCCTTCTTGAGTCACCCATTTTAAACCAATCAAGGCCTCTACAATATTAGTATTTTCCTTATGTATTCGTACAACCATTCCGTCAGCATTTGTAATGATGTAATCATCTGTTTCAATTAAACGTGTTTCCATAGACCTTTCTTCCTCATACTTTTTTATACCTGAATTATCGCCTTGTAGTTGGTCAAAGTCTGGAAAGACATCGTGAATTTTATTTTTCATATTGTTACGTGGGTTAAATGAGCCTTTTTCCCATAATATAACAGATTGCCGGGAAACTCCAAGCTTCTCAGCGAATTCTTTCTGGCTCAATTTCTTTCGTTTACGATATGCTTTTATTGTCGGGCCCAATGGTTTAATCATAATACGCTCCTTAAATTTGTTTTAAAGCTTTTCTCCCCGTAACCCCTGTTACAATGATCATCATTATAAATAGAATTAAAATAACGGCTCCCCACCCATCTGAATTAATAAATGCAATAACCAAGGCGCTCAGAACCCACCCCATTCCAGGAACAATAATTAAAGTACCTATCAAACCCAAAAAACCAAGCACCTCATATACAATTACTCCACTGATATAAAATAAAATTATTCCAAAGACAAAAGCAGAATAAAAATGGAAGAATCCAACATATTTTTTAAAATTCGGAAACACAAACAAAATACTGGATAAAAAATTTAAAATTATTAATATGAAACCAACCCTCATAACCCAAGGAACCATATATGTTGATATCCATTTAAATCCATAAAAAAATAATTGATACACAGTTATAACAACTAAAAACAATACGACTCCCCAAGTCCATTTAAAAGCTGTATCCATATAATCGTCTATTATACTATCAAACATTGTATTATTTTGGTGGAGAAATCTCCACCGGAACCCATTGTTTTAAAGTTTCATCATATATTTCCTTTCTACCGTCCTTTTTAATAAAGCGTAGATTGTACCCAATCAATACCCAGTCTCCGCAATCAATAGGATTCTCATATAATATCATATTTTTTGAATCTCCTTTTTTAGATTTTAAACCAGTATCTTTTCCTTGGTTTTCCCTCACCAGATTTTGAATATAATATTTATATTTGTCTGGAACGCTGTCCCTCCGCTTCCACTGACTCACAACCGCAGGGTCTACCTTTAACAACTTGGCTATTTGCACCTGATTCCCAGCCAAACCTTGTTCTTTTAAAAGGTGCAAAAAGTCACGAAATGTTATTTTTGTTCTTGACATTTGCTATTGTTTTAAGTCAGCTCTCCTGACATGGGTATTATTACCCACGTCTCTTTTCCACTGTCACTTATTACTGATACCGATGTTCTTCTTGTCTTTTTATTTAGTTGATACTGTTTTCCGTTTACAACATACTGCTTTATAGTATCATCTTCGTAGATCACATGGTACATACTGCCCTTTGTATTTTGTTTATTCGACTTTTCTTCTTCGTCACCTACAACTGACAGCTTGAAGTCATTTATATATTGTATAAAATTTGGGAACACTTTAGATATTTTTCTAAATACCTTATCCCAATCTTTTACATTCCGCCCTATCTCCCATCGACTTATAGTATTTCTTGCCACCCCTAATTTTTCACTAAAATCTTGTTGGGTTAGACCGAGGTCCTCTCTAAAAATTTCAATAATTCTACTATTATCTACAGTATTCATCAATATTTTGGTTGCGTTTTCTACATTTTGTCATACAATTTCTCACCGACACAATTGGCAACTATGGACTTGTTCCGAAAGAATGTACAAAAGTTAGAGGAAAATGTCAAATGGACATAGTCAAATAGCCAAAGATCCTATTTACACATCAAAGTATTTGGGCACTTCTATTCGCCAAATGGTAAAAAAGGGATCGATAGTTACAAAAAAGTATCTATTAGTATTATGAAGATATACGAAAATCAAAGAAACAAGAAAATTGTTACACACAAGTACAAAATTTGTAAAAAATATCGACCAAAATCATGAATTTGGGGCTGTAAAAAAGGAACAACAATTATTGGAAGAATAAAAGGTAGAAGTGTTGTAGAATATAACCTCCGTGTCAAAGATTTGTTGAAACGGCAAAATGAAGCGAAAAAATAATTGAAAAATCAACTTCTAAACCTAAAAAACAATTTGTAATTTAAGGTACATTATTAGATTCCTTTAACATCAATATAGCTCGGTTTGTAAACAATAATAAAAGTAAATTCGGAAATAAACTTGTTAAAGCCTTAAAAGATGGGGATATCAATGGGGCAGAATAAAAAACTAACCGAGCCTTTGGATCAAAAGAAGAAGAAAAAACTCGTATCAATAGACTCATTGAAAAAATCGGAAAAATCCAAGGAAAATCCGGATCGGTGGATTATAATAGACGACATGGAGCCGGAATATCAAAGGATACCAGGGAAGATAAAACCCCAATAGGCCAATTAGAAAAGAAGGGCCGAATTGACATCCGGGGGACTGTTATCCAGTGTGCAAGGATGCGCCTGATGCTCTAATGGTTTTTAGAAGTCCTGACGTTGAGATTTTTTATGCTATTATGCTTGATAAAAAATGGCAAGGTTATTAGGCATATCATGTACGACTAGCCTTGGTGTCTTACATTTTGTTAGTATGGTTTAATGAAAGATTTCATGGTATCCAGGTGTCTTTTCCCCAGGTTTCTTTATCCTCGTTTATGCAATAATTTTTCTGTAAAATGGGTTGACATGGTTTTAATCAGGCTTGGATTCAAGTAGTAAGTGCGAGGGTGTAAAAAATTTTGTGTAAATGGTTATCGTTAGGAATAAACTCAGAACAGAAATAGGAGGTAACGATGACCAGAAAAGAAGAGCTACTAGCTCACCAAGGCGTTAGTTGAACGTGCTTTAGAAGGCGAACTGACCCATCACCTGGGCTATCCCAAACATGTTACTGTCAATAAAAGTACGGACAACCCCAGAAACGGCAAAACGACGAAAAATGTTCGCAGTAAGCATGGAAAGATGGAGATTAACATTCCCCGTGACCGGAAAGGAAAGTTCGAACCCCAACTCATTCCCAAGCACCAAAGACGATTTGATGGGTTTGATGATAAGATCATTGTCATGTATGCCCGTGGTATGACGACCCGGGATATCCGTGACCAATTGGAAGAGATGTATGGTGTGGATGTATCTCCTACGTTTATATCCAGTGTCACGGATGCGGTATTAGATGAAGTAAGAGCCTGGCAGAATCGTCCGCTTGATCCATTATATCCCATCGTATATTTGGATGCTATTCGCATTAAAGGCCGTTATGAAGGTCGTATCATGAATAAGGCAGTCTATCTGGCGATTGGGATTAATACCGACGGTATTAAGGAAGTACTGGGTATGTGGATAGCCAAGACGGAAGGGGGCAAGTTCTGGTTAAGTGTTCTGACAGAGCTAAAGAACAGAGGGCTACAGGATATCTTTATCATCAGTGTGGACGGATTGAAGGGGTCATTGAGACTGTATATCCTCAAACCCAGGTTCAACTGTGCATCATTCATATGGCCTGTCACAGTTTGAAATTTGTATCTTGGAAGCAGCGGAAAGAGATGGCAGCAGATCTAAAAACCATCTACCAGGCCAGCACCGTAGATGAAGCCAGAGAAGCATTAAATATCTTTGCGGAAAAATGGGATAAAACACACCCATCTGTCAGCAAATCCTGGCGGAATAACTGGGAGAATCTGTCCACCTTTTTTGATTACCCACAGAAAATCCGCCGGATAATCTATATAACCAATGCCATATAGTCACTGAATATGACCTTAAGGAAAGTCACAATAAGCAGAGGCTCCTTTCACAATGATGAGGCTGTCGTCAAGATCCAAATTTTGTTTTGAGAAATGCGGCTAAAAAATGAGCCATGCCAATTCGAAATGCCTGCCAACGTCAGCACATAGGTAGGGTAGAAAGATTGGTGAACTTAAAATACCGTTTACACAAAAATCTGTACACCCCCTCAAATTTTTTTCCATAGTTT
>CAZHTM010000006.1:30652-80593 GCA_964535735.1 uncultured bacterium | reverse complement strand
AAGCGACTGCTGGCGGGGGCGACCGAAGGTAAAACCGGCTGAATCTGACGGGCTTTCGGGACGAATATTGGTTGGTAAATCGACCTCAAAAGGTTAAAATCGGCGGCTAAATTGGAACTGAAAAAGAATGATTGTTGCTATCGATGGCCCTGCCGCTTCCGGAAAAAGTACTACGGCTAAACGAGTCGCGGAACGCACCGGGTTTTCCTACCTGGACACAGGAGCCATGTACCGTGCTGTGACCTATGCGATTCAACAAGCAGGTGTCGATTTACACAACCCCCAGGAGTTAAATGCCCTTTTGGAGTCTTTAGATCTGCATCAAACTTGGGACGCCGGTGATTGCCGCGTGTATCTCAACGGTGAAGATGTGAGCGATGCCATTCGTTCTTTGGAAGTGACCAATTTTGTGAGTGAAGTGAGCGCCGTTCCGGCCGTCCGGGACGCCATGGTTCGGATTCAACGTCGTCTGGGAATGACAGGAAACTATGTCGTGGAAGGACGAGACATCGGGACGGTGGTTTTTCCTGACGCTGATTGGAAGTTCTTTCTAATTGCCGATGATGAAACTCGAGCACGTCGTCGACAGAAAGACCTGGAAAAACTGGGCATCCACCAGGATCTGGACGCCTTGATTTCCGATATCCGGGAACGGGATCGGAAAGATTCCAGTCGCTCGCATTCACCATTAAAAAAAGCTGACGATGCTATCGAAGTAGATACCTCAAATCTGACGATTGAAGAGCAAGTTCAGTCCATTGTTAACCAAATTAAACCTAGCTTAGTTAAGGAAACATCATGACCGAAAATGAAAAGAAACCGGTAGTTGAAGAGGCCGACGTGGATGCAACGTCCACTGACGTCAGTGCCGAAACCGACACGGCACCTGCTACTGAAACTTCTGAAGAACAGACCGTGAATTATTTAGATCCGGATTTATTTAAAGATATAAAAACCGTTGGCCTAGAAGACCTTCAGCCCACACAGGAAGAACAAGATATATCCGACGACCTGAAAGAGAAATATTTAGGCACATTTTCCGATATTTCTGAAAATGAAGTGATTACAGGTCGCGTCATTGGAATCAATGAGAAAGAAATTTTAGTCGATATCGGTTTTAAATCCGAAGGCATTATTGATCGCTCCGAATTTGCGCCGGATGAAATTCCGGAAATCGGCCAAACTCTGGAAGTGTATCTGGAACGTCTGGAGAATAAAGATGGAAATACCATTCTGTCCAAGACGAAGGCCGATTTCATGCGTCGGTGGAAAGAGCTGCGGGAGTATTATGAAAACAATACCACATTTACCGGGAAGATCGTTCGCCGGATCAAAGGCGGCATGGTAGTAGATGTGGGTGTGATTCAGGCCTTCCTGCCTGGATCGCAAATCGATGTCCGCCCGGTGAAGGATTTCGACCAATATCTGGATAAAGAAATTGAACTGCGGATCGTGAAATTTAATGAGGCACGGAAAAATATCGTTGTCTCGCATAAGGCCATTCTGGAAGATACCCTGAAGGAACAGCGGGAAGCCCTGTTTGAAAAAATCAAGGTAGGCGAAATCATGGAAGGCCGAGTGAAAAATATCACCGATTTTGGCGTCTTTATCGACTTGGGCGGGTTGGATGGATTATTGCACATTACCGATCTCAGTTGGGGACGGGTCAATCATCCGTCTGAGATGGTAAAACTGGATGAAACCATCACCGTCAAGGTTATTGATTATGATGAAGAAAAACGGCGCGTTTCCTTAGGTTTGAAACAGTTGACGCCTCACCCCTGGGAAAATATCGAAGACAAATATCCAGTGGGAACGGTGGTTAAGGGTCGTATCGTCAGCATGACCAATTACGGCGCCTTTATTGAAATTGAACCGGGCGTCGAGGGTTTGATCCATGTCTCCGAAATGTCGTGGACCCGTCATGTGAAGAATCCTTCGGAATTATATTCCATGGGCGATGAAGTGGAAGCGGAAGTCTTATCCATCGATGTGGAAGAACGGAAAATCAGCCTGGGTGTCAAGCAACTGCAACCGGATCCCTGGGACAAGATTGAAGAGAAATATATGGTGGGTACCGTCCAGAAAGGGACCGTGAGTAACCTGACCCAGTTTGGCGCCTTTGTGGAACTGGAAGAAGGAGTAGACGGACTTATTCATGTATCCGACCTGTCCTGGACCAAAGTGGTTCGCCATCCAAAAGAAATTTTGGAAAAAGGCCAGGAAGTGGAAGTCCGTGTGTTAGAAGTCTCCCGTGAAAATCGTCGCATTTCCTTGGGATTGAAACAGGTTCAAGACGATCCCTGGCCGGAGATCATCAAGATCTTTGATACCGGTAAGGAAGTCACGGGTGATATCATCCGGATTTTGGACAAGGGGATCATTGTACAACTGGAACACGATGTGGAAGGAATTATCCCATTTGGCAAACGCTCCAAACGGGAGCGGAAAGCGCTGATCCAACAGTACAAAATTGGTGAACCCATTACGGGCATTGTGATGGAAGTCAAACCGGATGAGAAAAAGATCGTTCTTTTCAAGGAAGAACTGAGTAGCTCCGGTAAAAAGCAATCACCTCGCGATGAGGTTCAGGATTATTTGAAGAACCAGGACTCCCCGGCAACCGAGAAAATCGAAATTCCGGATGCATTGAAATCTGCCGGGGAGGACGCGGACGAACCCGCGGAATAATACACTCCAGGGTTCATAGAGGTTTTGCGCCGGTCACAACGCCCATCGTTTTTTAAGCGACAGAATATTGTTCTACGTATAGGGGCGCTGGGCTTGGCCGTGGTGCTGTGGCTTTTCGTTGTCAGTGGAAACCAGTATGTTTGGGTTCTGACACTTCCTCTGGAAGTCCGAAACCTCAGCGTCCGCAAAGCCTTGCGAGAAGAAGTACCTCAAACCGCCCAGGTCCGATTTAAGGGATCTGGGCGGTCATTGTTTAAAGCCTTCCTGATGAAAGATTTTTTTGAAGATTTCAAGCTGGTCATTGATCTGGAACGGATCTCAGAAGAATATGATTTTTATCTGAATGATTATTACGAAGCCTACCCCTCGAAGGTAGTAATTCCTCCGGGGTTGGATATCCAATACATTGAGGTGGTCTATCCCGATGAAATTCATATCAGCCTTGATGACGTCCTGACAAAAAAGGTCCCCGTACGACCACAATTGGTGGTTTGGCCTGCACCTGGGTATGTTCAGGTGGGAACCATATCATTCAACCCTCATCTGATTGAGATTGCTGGTCCAAAAAACCTGGTATCCTCCATTCAATACTTGGAAACCGAGCGGGATACAGTAGACCAGGCGATGGATCGGGTTCGGCGAAACTTACCACTGAAAACGTTGGGGCGGCTGATCCAGTTTTCCACTCAAACTATTTCCTGCACGATCGATATTCAAGCTATCAGTGAACGCATCATCCCGGAAGTCCCCGTGGATGTTATCAATGTGCTGCCGGGATTACGGGTCTTTGTCAATCCCCGGACCGTGTCTCTCACCATTGTGGGTGGTGTGAATTATATCGCCAATTTGACTCCGGATGATATCAAAGCCATCGTGGATTTTCAGGCGGTTTGGGATCCGAAACGACAATTCTATCAGCCGGAAATCACGGTGCCGGAGGATGTGTTGAACTGGCAGGATCTTTCTCCGAAAAACGTGGAATTGGTCGTCACCCGAAACAGCCCGTGATTGTCCTCGGTATCGAATCATCCTGTGATGAAACCGGTGCGGCGATTTGTCATAATGGCCGTATTCTGTCCAGTGTCATCAGTTCCCAATCAGTGCATCGCAAATATGGTGGTGTCGTCCCTGAAATCGCATCCCGGGAGCATGAAAAGTATTTAAACCTGCTGGTTGATGAAACCCTATCCCAGGCCAAGCTCAAGGTATCAGATATTGACGGCATCGCTGTAACCCGGGGACCTGGCTTGGCGGGAACATTACTAACAGGCGTCTGCTTTGCCAAAGGGCTGGCGTTGGGACTGGATATTCCTGTTTTGGGCGTGAATCATGTGGAAGCCCATATGTTCGCGAACTTTCTGGCGGATCCCACGTTAAAATTTCCGTTTGTCTGTCTGCTTGTGTCCGGGGGACACACCCAATTATGGCTCGTCAAAGGACTGGGGAAGTACACCTTGCTAGGGGAATCCCGAGATGATGCGGCTGGAGAGGCGTTGGATAAAGGAGCCCGAATTTTAGGGCTTGGGTATCCCGGCGGACCGGAGATTGAAGCTCTAGCAACCACCGGTTCTCCAAATAAAGTCGCGTTTCCCCGGGCCTTCATGAAGCCGGGAAATCTGGACTTCAGTTTTAGCGGACTCAAAACATCCCTTTTGTATTTTATGGATGGTTTTTCAGGAGAGGATCAATCATTGCGTAAAGAAGACATTGCCGCTAGCTATCAACAAGCGGTGGTGGACGTGTTAGCTGCTAAATTGGCTTGGGCAGCGGACTCCACCGGTGTGGAGACCTGCGTCGTGGCCGGTGGGGTAGCGGCGAACCAGGTATTGCGATCCGCCTGCCAGACCCAATTGGCGCCCCGACGAGTTTTGTTTCCTGACATGGAATATTGTACCGATAATGGTGCCATGATCGCTTTTTTAGGGGAAATCTATTTTAAAGAAGGTCATCGTTCACCTTTAGATTTTACTATTGATCCCAATTTACGGATGACGTCAACATGACCATTCGTTGGCTTCACGGTCCAGATGTCTGGTTTTGGGCCTTATTCGTATTAGCCATTGGTGCCGTGATCTGGGGATTTTGGAAGGGAAAAGAACTCCCTTGGTACCGGTGGTTGTTGGGATTCCGGATTTTGATTTTCGGTAGTTTAATTGTGGGACTGTTCCAACCCCATATCCGCACTCGGACAACGGAATCTATTCCCTTGAAATGGAATCTCTATCTGGATAATTCCATGTCCATGGGATTTCATCAAACACCGTCACTGGTTTCCCTTCAGAATGGGATCGTGGATTTGATCCACACCTGGCAAAAGCAGACAACCAATCTGGATGTCTATCAGTTCTCACGAGATGTAAATCCCATCGATGCCGCCGAGATCCAAGCGAATGGGTCTGCTACTGACTTAGGGAAGGTAATGCGGCACATTCGATCCCAATCCAATCGTTTGGCTGGAGCCATTCTGGTGACTGATGGACAATTAACGCAAGGCGAAGATCCTCTGGATTTGGTTCAGGATATTCCTATCCCGGTGTATACCTTAGGTGTGGGGGATTCAATGGCCATGGTGGATGTCTCCATCCGATCCATCGATGTCCCGACGGTAGGTGTTAAGGGGGAGCCGGTGGATGCTATGGTCACGCTATCGAACACCGGAAGAGGAGAGAACCGCCTCAATGTGTCCCTATATTTTCGAAATAAAATGATCGGTTCGCGGTTTGTTACCTTATCCGGTGGCGGTGCCCAAACCCAGGTGAAATTTCGCTTTACTCCGGAAACCATTGGTACCTTGACTTACCGCGTCCAGGTATCCACCCTGCCGGACGAAGTGAATATCGATAATAATCGTCAGTCTTTCGACATAACTATTTTAAAAGATCGGTACAATGTCGCCGTAATCACCGGAAGTCCCAGCTTTAACACGGGCGTAATAAAATCCCTGTTGCAGACCCTTCCCCGTGTGCATGTGGATCATTATCTCCAGGTAGGCAATGAGTTTCGCCCACCATTGAAATCCTTTTGGGAAACGCCATATGAACTGATCGTATTTGAAAATTTCCCCATCAAGCCACTGCCTCGAACCTGGCAACGCATTTTAGCTCGGAAAATCGTGACCCAACAATCTTCGCTAGCTTGGTTTGGAGGCCCGGATATGGACCTGGATGCGGCGCGGGGGTTGTACCCATTTTTCTACGTACAATCCACCGGCGACGTATTGGATGAATCCTCCAGTTATGAACTTGGTTTTACGGATTGGATAAATTCGTTGGCTTTTCTTACATCGTTTTCAAAGAATATTTCATCTATATCCACACAGAACTTCCCACCGCTGAAACCAGGATTACAGATTGAGGGTACGCGTAATGATCAGTGGGTATTGGCGGAATTATCATCATCTCTTACGATTCCAGCTTTACTGGTAGGGGAGAAAGAATCTCTGCGGTATGCGGTCTGGACCCCACAGGATTTATCATCGTTACACTATAAGCTCATTGGAACTCCTACGCAACAAACAGCTCGTGGATTGATTCAAAAAGTTATGGGCTGGTTGATGAAAACGTCAGGGGGGAAGGAGATGTATTTCCGATTGAATAAATCCTCATTTCAACAAGGAGAATTGATCACCATTACAGGAAATCGAATAACACCCACAGGTCCTGATGCCCGTGCCCGTGTTCATATCACCCGCGACGGGGAAACGGTCAATTCAGTCGAATTGGACTATCATCCCGAGAAAGACCGTTGGGAAGGACAACTCTACGCTCCGAGCCCGGGCCGTTATGACTATGAGGTTGTTTTTCAGGATGGGGTGGACATTTCCAGGGCGACAGGTGATTTCAGGGTACAGGAAAGTCAAGTGGAATTAAATCAGGTAGTGCTGAATACGGATTTATTGAAATCGATCAGTGATAAAACCGGAGGACTGTTTGCTCATTGGAAGCAGAAAATGCGAATTAAAGATGTGGTAGAGGATCGTTACCGGACCGATGTTCGGGAAGCTGATTTTAACTACATGGACCATCCCTGGGTCTGGTCATTAATTATTCTATTTTTCGTGGGTGAATGGATTCTTCGTCGTACCCTTGGTTTGCCTTAAATTCAAGCTTAATATACTTATGAAAATCCTATTATCTGTTGAGGGGAATTAATGAAACGTGTAACGGTTGTAGGCACGGGTTATGTGGGTCTCGTGAGTGGCGCCGGAATCTCTGATTTTGGTCACCGGGTCATCTGTGCCGATATTGATCAGAAAAAAATTGATTTGTTAACCCAGGGAGACATTCCTATTTATGAGCCCGGGCTGAAAGAAATTGTAGATCGAAATGTTGACGCGGGACGACTTTTATTTACGTCTGATGTAGATGAAGCCATTCGTCAGTCAGAGATTATTTTTATTGCTGTGGGGACACCGCAGGGCGAAAATGGAGACGCTGATTTAACGGCGGTTTTCCAGGTTGCGGAAACCATTGGACGGAATTTAAATGCACCAAAAACGATTTGTACCAAGAGTACCGTGCCTATTGGAACCGGAAAAAAAATTACCGATATCATCGCCCGGGTGAAAAACAATGGTCACGATTTTTATTATGTTTCCAATCCCGAGTTTTTACGGGAAGGATCGGCGGTGAAAGATTTTATGCACCCGGATCGGGTGGTAGTGGGCTCTGAACACCCGGAAGCATTTCAGATTCTGAGAGAGGTGTATCGTCCGTTATACATCAATGAAACACCATTGGTGGAAACCAATGTGGAAACCGCTGAAACGATCAAGTATGCCAGCAACGCCTTTTTGGCCCTAAAAATCAGCTATATCAATGAGATGGCGAATCTCTGTGAGACCGTCGGTGCTGATGTACATGTGGTGGCCAAAACCATGGGGTCTGATGGCCGGATCAGTCCGAAATTTCTCCATCCCGGACCAGGATTTGGGGGCTCCTGTTTTCCTAAAGATACGCGGGCCTTGTTATCCATTGCCCGCGAGCATGGCGTAGCCTTTCGTACCATCCAGGCCGCCGTGGAAGCCAATGAAGCCCAAAAAGAACGAATGGTAGACAAACTTAAGACCTTGCTGTCTATCCCCCTCCGGGAAGCAACCGTGGCGATCCTGGGACTAAGTTTCAAACCGGAAACAGACGACGTACGAGAATCGGCCAGCATTCCCATGATCCGGGCCTTACAAGATGAAGGCGCCACTATAACTGCTTATGATCCCATAGCCAATACGACCATGGGAAACCGTTTTCCAGACCTGACGTATTGTGACCGTTGGGAAACGGCGGTGCAAGGAGCCGATGTTGCGGTGATTATGACCGACTGGAATGAGTTCCGGGGAATGGACCTGGCGCGTATGAAATCGTTAATGAAATCGCCTCGCATTCTGGATACTCGGAATATCCTTAGCATGGATGAATTAACTAGGCTGGGATTTGAATTTGATAATGTGGGACGAGGTATCCATTAGTGGAATTTATTCCCACAGAATTACCGGGTGTGATCCTCATTCGACCCACCGTATTTTCTGATCAACGAGGCTATTTTTTTGAATCCTTCAAAGCGCCTGAATTTGAGGAGGCTGGATTACCGGTTCAATTTGTCCAGGATAACCAAGCCTTTTCCGTCCGTAACGTGTTGCGGGGATTGCATTACCAACGCCAATTCCCACAGGGGAAATTAGTGTCGGTGCCTCGAGGAGCGGTGCGGGATATTGCAGTGGATATTCGCAAAGGGTCCGACACGTTTGGGAAATGGGTTGCGGTGGAATTATCCGAGGAAAACCATAAAATGTTATATATCCCCCCCGGTTTTGCTCATGGATATTGTGTCCTTTCTGAAACCGCCCTTTTTCAATATAAATGTACGGATATTTACCATCCCGAAGATGAATATGGTATTCGTTGGGATGACCCGGATTTGAGGATCGATTGGGGAATCGATACGCCTATTATTTCTGAAAAAGATTTGGTTCAACCGTTATTACACGATATTCCTGATACACATTTACCGGAAGGAATCTTCCATGCCTAAAACGTATTTAATCACCGGAGGCTGTGGCTTCATCGGGTCTAATTTTATTCGATTCATGCTGAGTCGCGATGAAGATCTCCTCATTGTTAATCTGGATAAATTGACCTATGCCGGGAATCCGCGAAATCTGGAAGATATTGAATCAGATCCACGATATACTTTTGTTCATGGCGATATTTGCAATGGAAACCAGGTCCGGGAGATATTTGAGTCCGCCCACCCGGATGTAGTGATTAATTTTGCAGCGGAGAGCCATGTGGACCGGTCTATCGGCAACCCCGCCGATTTTATAGAAACCGATGTGCTGGGAGCTTATACCTTATTGGAACAATCTCGAAAATCGGGAATCGAACGTTTTATCCAGATCAGTACCGACGAAGTATATGGAAGCATCCAGTCCGGAAGTTTTAAGGAAACCGACACTCTTATGCCCCGGAATCCCTATTCCGCCAGCAAGGCAGGCGCCGATCGGTTGGCCTATTCTTATTTTGCAACCTATGGGTTGCCAGTGATCATAACACGAGCCAGCAATAATTACGGTCCTTACCAATACCCTGAAAAATTAATTCCCCTGTTTGTCACCAATGCTTTGGAAGACAAACCGTTACCCCTTTATGGCGATGGAAAGAATATTCGTGATTGGCTGTACGTGGAGGATCATTGTGAGGCCATCCGGTTTATTGAAACCCGTGGAACGTTAGGCGAGGTGTACAATATCGGCGGTGGGAACGAACGGATGAATATTGACATAACCCGTCGTATTCTGGAACTATTGGACAAACCGGAAAGTTTGATACAACCGGTACCCGACCGTCTGGGGCATGATCGCCGGTATTCCCTGGACTGTTCAAAACTGAAAGCCCTAGGATGGGAACCTCGTCACTCCTTTGATGACGCGATGGAGGCTACGGTAAATTGGTACCGTGATCGAAGGGACTGGTGGGAGCCATTAAAATCGGGGGAATATTTGGAATACTATCGCCAACAATATCGGAGTTTGAATGTGGTTTAATCGATTCGTTTTGGCGGCCTTGCTGATAACGTTGATTTGGGGTCAAAACCAGGAATCTTCCCCCTATTCCTATGCGCGACCGTTGGTTCAGTTTCCGCAAGTGGCGTCTCAATCCAATCGGATTTCCGTACCTCAACAACGGATTAGTTTGGAAGGAGCTGTAGATTCGAGACAATACATTTTGGGACCGGGCGATATCCTAGGAATAAATATGGTATTGGCGGAAAGTTGGTCAGGAGAAATTCCGGTCAGTCCAACGGGAGAAGTGCTAATTCCTGGGATGGGAATACTTCCAGTGTCTGGATTGACGTTGGATGCAGCCCGGGATTCTATCCGATCTCTGGTGTTAAAAAAATACCAGACAGCTCTAATAAATGTTACGTTGATGAACATCCGCACCTTCCGTTTACCAGTATTGGGCGCGGTAGTCCGTCCAGGTTATGTCGATATAAGCCCTCGGGATCGCCTACTAGATGTCATAAGCCTGGTTGGCGGTCTGCATAAATTTGCCGACAGCGACCATATTGTTGTGGAGCGGAGTTCCGGTACCCGTCAAGTGATTTCTTTAAAGGACTATTTGTTGACCGGTAATGAGGAAAGTAATCCGCAATTTTTAGAAGGGGATAAAATTACGGTTCCGTTTATTGCTGAGGTAGCAGACCAAGCTGATCGTTTTATTACACCCACGGCGACCCCTGTATCTGTGAGCGGGTTTGTGAATGCTCCTGGAGCCTATCAATTTATGTACGGTTATACGGTAAGAGATTATATCGGTATTGCGGGAGGGCTTACGGAAAACGGTAGTTTGCGTACGACGGTTTTGTATCGAAATAATCAGGCGGTAGCACTAAATCTAGCTCAATATGTAGAACCTGGTGACCAAATATTTGTAGGGGAGAACTTCCGGAGTCGGTTTTTAGGTAAATCCAGTCTTATGCAAACGATTACGGCTGTAACATCTCTATATTTGACCTATTTATCACGGGTGAAGAAATGAAACTGACGGAACATGAAAAGAAAATTTTGGAGTTAGTTCAATCCAATCCTGTCATTCTTACAAACCGGGATGAGCGTAGAAAAATTGCCGGGAAAATTGGACTAACCGAAAAAACACTGCGCAACAGGATTGCTGATTTGAAAAAGTATGGAGTATTTGATCAAAAAGGAGCATCTTCAAATCCACATTTGAATAGCGAAGAGATCAATTTATTTGATTTTTTTTCAATTATATGGAAACGAAAAATATTGTTCACCAGTATCATAGTCTTAACTGGAATTATAGCCGTAACTATCGCCCTGTTATTACCAGTTTGGTATAAGGCAACGGTTGTTTTATTGCCACCCAGTGAATCTAGTTCTTCTTTAGGTGCGGCCTCCCTTTTAAACCAGTACGGTTTTGGAAATATTTTTGGTGTTAACGAATCCCAAAACAGGATTCTGTCAATCCTTAAAAGTCGAAGTTTGAAGGAAAAGGTCGTACAGAAATACGATTTACAGCAGGTATACAGAAAAGAAACATTGCAGGAAACCTTGGAATCCTTGGATGACCACATGGAAGTGGATGTGGGGGATGAAGGACAAATCGTTATTTCTGTGTGGGACCGTGATCAGGACAGAGTGGACGATATTGCAAATTATATGGCGGAATGCCTGGATAGTATCAATATTGCACTGACGATTGCGGACGCGCATAACAATCGAATTTTTATAGAAAATCGATTGAATGAGATTTTGGACAGTTTAAACGTTCTTCAAGATTCGTTGGTATCCCTGATGAAGACAAACAATATCCTGTCTTTAGAGGATCAAGTAAGAACCAGCGTGGAACAATCCGCCATTCTAAACGGGCAGTTGATTCAAAAAGAAATTGAATATGATGTAACCAAAGCCAGCACCTACAACAAAGATCCAAAACTATTGATGCTGGAAAAGGAAATTGTCAGCATCAGACAAAAGCTAATGACGAATTTTGAACAACCGGGACCCACATCATTTTTTATTCCCAAAGAACAAATCCCCACGCTCCTGATGAATATTGAACGTATAAAAAGAAAAATAAATTATTTCACTCAGTTAATAGAATACATGGGTCCGCTTTATGAAAAGTCGAAAGTCGATGAAATTCGGAATATTCCCACAATACAATATCTGGATCATGCGCGCCGACCCGACAAAAAAGACAAGCCCAAACGGAGTATTTTGGTCATTTTAATCGTGGGCTTTGTTGGAATTATCAGTGCAATGGGAATCGTCATGTTTGAAACCAAAAAGAGATAATATTATTTTTGGTGATTCGCCGGATTATTACACTATTAAAATTAATTCTAGAATCACCTCTAGTTGTCATTTATTATATTTCGGGACTCGTTCCAAAAAATTCAAGAATCTGGGTTATTGGATCTTATCATGATAATTATAATGATAATAGTAAATATTTATTTGAATACATTATTGATAAACATCCGGAGATTTTAATCATATGGTTATCAAGTAATAAAAATTTAATTAACAAATTGCGATCGAAAGGGCATATGGCGTACCTGAAATATAGTCTGCAAGGTTTCTATTATTCATCCCGGGCGGGAGTGGTTATTGTCTCCTCCTATCGTAATAATGTTAATCCATATTTGATTCGGAAGGCGTTCATCGTGAATTTATGGCACGGAATACCCCTGAAAAAAATAGAATACGATATCGATGGGCAATTCAATCGAAATTTTAAGAAAAGACGACAATTATTTGATTTATTATCCATTGTTTTGCCAAGATATAAGAATTCTTATAGTTTATTAACGGCCCCATCGGAAATCGTAAAAAAAATATATCATTCGGCTTTCAGAATTCCATTGGATCGTATTGCAGTAACCGGCGATCCTCGCATGGACCGTCTGTTTGCGACCCATAATCGTGAAGTAGAAACAAATATGTTATTATTTGCGCCAACATTTCGCACTGCGAGCCCAATCGATTTTTTTGGGTATCGGTTTGATCCGAAAGCGTGGCAGAAATATCTGGAAAATACAAACCAAACATTAGTTATCAAACTTCACCAAAATGATATGGGAATTGAAAATCAATACCGGGTAAAATATTCCAATTATGATAAAATAATCTTTCTTTCACGGGATAAAGATTTATACTCGATTCTTATTCATTGCAACGCACTAATTACCGATTTTTCCAGTGTGATGTTTGATTTTGCCGCATTAAATAAACCAGTCCTATTCTTACCGTTTGAATATGATCAATATATTGCGAAAGAGAGGCCGTTGTATTTTGATTATTTTAAAGACATTGCCACGGGTCACCACTTTTCCAATTGGGCCGAATTGTTGCGCTATCTTGAAAAAAATGACATTTGGGCGATACAACCTTCCTCGGCGCTATCATTGTTTCATCAATACAAAGATAATAGATCCTGTGAAAGAGTATTTCATGAAATTAGAAGACATCTAGATTGAAGAAAAAATCAAAAGAAAAATTTATTAAAAATGTCTCTGTTCTTTTCACAGGGAATGTGATCAATCAGGTCGTATTAGCGCTCTCCTATCCGGTCATTTCCCGGTTGTACGGGCCAAAGGATTTCGGATCTTATGAACAGATTAATTCCATTCTCATGATGGTTCTGTTGATCGCCACCATGCGTTTTGAGACGACGTTATTGCTTGCTAAAAACGACAGGGAATTTGTCATATTGCGAAGGATCGCCTATGGAATTTTATTCTGCATAGTTTGTATCGTGAGTCTGGCTCTTTTTTTTAGTGGCCCTTGGCTGACCCATTGGTTGAAGAATCCGGTAATGATGCATCATTTATTTTGGATACCCGTTCTATTGGGATTCGCAGGGGCACGTGAAATCGGTTACAACTCCTTGATTTATTCCAATCGTTTTATGGGGGCCAATCTTTCCGACATCATTCGGTCTTCAGGTAATTCAATATTGCGCATTATTTTAGGATGGATTCGTGCTTCCGCAGGAAGTTTGTTTATCAGTCGTGCCGTATCGTTGTTGGTTGCTTTGGCCACAATATTCCGCCATCGCATTACACACAGAATAGAAAAAATTTCCTTTAACGACTATTATTCTGTCTTAAAAAAATACCGTTCCTATTCAATTTTCATGAGTACGGGAGTCACGATCAACCGCATATCCACCTATTTTATACCTCTTTTATTGTCCTCCTATTATGGTGCTGGATTCCTGGGGTTGTATGCTATGGCGAATGGCACCCTAAATCTGCCGGCGACAGTGTTAAGGAAATCACTCAATATTGTTTATCTGAAAGAGGCTGCGACTCAGCATAACCGATCGGAATCCTTGCTACCCCTATTTCGGTCCGTAACCCTTTTTATTATTGGATTGGGTCTATTGCCGCTACTGGCCATTATTTTATGGGGGCCGACACTCTATGCCACAGTTTTGGGACAACGCTGGACAGAGGCGGGACATATTTCTCAAATTATCGTGATCTGGGTTTTTTTTTCACTGTTGGCGGTTCCTTCCACGGCAATTATTTCCGTGATTCGTATGGAAAAATTTTATGCTATTTTTCAGGCAATTTTATTGACGACACGACTGATCACTATTTTTATTGTTCACAATTATTATTTGGGATATATCCCCGTATTAATCGGTCTGGTTGTGCATGGCGTAGTGTTTAACATGTTATTGATGGGTATTATATACTTCAAAGTGAGAGCTTAGATGATGTTTAGAATTCGTCCCATCAACTTATTTTTTTTAATTCTGATTTTCATTCTTTTTGAACGGATATCCATTCCCAAGTTTCCTGTCAGTTATTTCCGTCTCACTGCAGGAGCTGTCATGTTCATTGTGGTATTGCAAGCAGTCCGGACAAGACAATTTATGATTTCCCGAAAAATGATACTGTTTATGGCCATCGTATTGATTCCGGCCATTTTGGGTCTGGAAGGGCGAAATCTTCGGGTCCTTTTCCAATATGTTTTTGGATTTTTTATTTCGGTAACAGTGTATAATTTGATTCCAAGAGCATGGACGGAAAAGGAGAAAACCGCGTTAGCCTTTGTGTTGGCTCTCATCGGAACCATCGGCGCCCTGACTCTCATCACGGATTATTTCGGATGGACAAAATTCACCCTGCTGTTCAGTAAAGAAATTTACAATGAAGCGCAAAGCGGGAGAGGTGCCGGTATTCTGGGAGGGGAAACCAATTTCACGGCGGCCCGGCTGACATGCCTGTTACCATTTGCCTTATATTTAATTCTGAAACCAAATCGTTTGAAATACGCTCCTTTTTTCGGACTTCCATTTGTCTTAATCATTGTGGTGGGCGTGATATTAACGGGTTCCCGGATGGGATATTTGGCCCTGGCTCAGGTTGTCTTTCTGGTGATGATCTATGAATTGGGTACATCGTCATGGACCCGAAAACTGTTAACTATCGGTGCTTTGGTGATTACCCTTGGTATCGGCGTTTTTGCTCTGTCTTTTTTAAAGAACCAAGCGCAGGCGATGTCCAGATTTGAGAGTTTGGAGTCGGTTAGCAACTTGTCTTCCGCAAGTTACAATGATCAGGAATTTGACGATTCTCTCTTAAATCGATTTATCTTATTCTGGATTGGCGTGGATATCATTCACCAACACCCGATTCTGGGTGTTGGAATCGGGAATGCGAAATATATTCCTCCCAAGTTATTCCCTTTTGAGGGCAACATTAAATACCTGCATAATACCTTTCTGGAATTCGGAGCCGAGAACGGTCTCCCGGCGCTGGCCGCCATGATTCTTTTCTTTGTTGGATTGTTGAGACTTCTTTTCCGGCGTAGCCGGGAAACCAAGGACCCCTTTTTATATTATTTTTTCATCGGATTATATATCCTTCTCTTTAATTGGATATTTCTTACCGATTTCACAAATAAACTGTTTTGGAGCTGTTTTTTACCGGTATCTTTAGCACTGACGCAACCGTTTTCCCGAGACTAAAATGACACAGAATCCTTTCATAAGCGTTATTATTGTAACCTATAATAGAAAGTCGGAGGTGAAACGGGCATTGCAATCGGTATTGAATCAGGATTACCATCCTTTTGAAATACTTGTTGTGGACAACGGTTCCGAGGATGGGACTGGTGAAATGATACATACCCAATTCCCTCAGGTGATCTATTTGTTTTCACCAATAAATCTCGGGTGTCCGGAGGGACGAAACATGGGCATACGAAAAGCCCGTGGTGAATGGCTGTTTTTTCTGGACGACGATGCTTGGTGCGGGGAGGATTTATTAGCTAAAGCTGTGGAACGGATTCAACAATGTGATTCGAAAACGATGGTCGTCATGCCCCAAATACAAGAATGGATTGACGGGAAATGGGTCCTGCGTTTCACTGCCCGGGAGGTTGTAAACATTGCTGGTTTTTCAGGTGGCGTCAGCCTCATTCATAAAAAAGTGTTTCGGGAATTTGGTCCCTATCCGAATACTCTTTATGGCGCTGAGGAAAAATATATTGCCGTACAGATATTATCGAAACAATACAAAATTGTATTGGATCCATCTATTGTCGTCTATCATAAACCCAGTAACTATAGATCGCCTGACCGCTTATTTCAATTAAAGATAATGAATGATTTCCTCTGGGTGATTCGTTTTTCTCCCCTGTGGATGGTTTTTCCCAGTTTATTCGTTAAAACGGTTCAGTGGTCGAAGGCGGGAATAGGAAAAGGTTTTTACCGGGCCTCAATTAAAGGTCTTGTAACGGGGTGGGCTTCCCTGTATAAAATATTCGGAAAAAACAATCGATTGACCCTACGACAATATCTATCATACATCAGGACCCGTAAGAAAGTTAAGATTTATTACACGGATTGATTGTTCAGTGAAGCAACGAAAGTCAAACTGTAAAATCTTGGTAGCCAGTTCCGTGCATCAATGGAATGATCCCCGCGTTTTTTATAAGGAAACCCTGAGTCTGGCAAAATATTACTCCGTCTCTTTGATCGCGGTGGCGAAACAATCGGCGTTCATGGCGGAAGGAGTGCCCGTAGAAGGACTCCCATTACCCCGGTT
The DNA here is from genome assembly GCA_964535735.1 of uncultured bacterium. Classification (GTDB taxonomy): domain Bacteria; phylum Fidelibacterota; class Marinisomatia; order Marinisomatales; family J089; genus J089. Next base: position 63,817 of record CAZHTM010000006.1, on the reverse strand, counting down.
CGCAGGGCGTCGCCTGCGAAACCACTTAAGGATTCTGTCCAAGGGGTTGAAGGGATTTGATGTCATCCATATCCACGATCCGGAATTGCTTTGGGTTGGCTTGATCTTCACCTTTTTAAACCGGCGGGTCGTTTACGACCGTCATGAAGATGTCTACTCTGTGCTGAAGCGGAAGGGGAGAGCCGCACGAATCGTCGGAAAATGGTTCTATGGCCTGGAGAGGATTTGCGTTCACCGTTTTTCAGGTTTTATCATAGCAGAAGCCTCCTATCGACGGCATTTCAACCAGCGCAGCAAGCTCTGTTTGGTGCGCAATTATACATTGGTCAATCCGGAGCCTCTGTCGTCCGCCAATTGCTCTCCTTTTACCGTGTTGTATGTCGGCAAATTAAGCGAAGTCCGGGGAACGATTGATGTGGTTCGAGCCGTACAAAAGGTCCGGGAAAAAGGTGTCGATCTCCGATTGACATTGGTGGGGACGACCCGGGATGCACGTCTCCAGGCCCAATTGGCTTCCTGGAAGGAGGAATATTTTTGGTTGGAGTGGACAGGATGGTTAGCTTTTAAGGATATGGAACCGTGGATTAAAAATGCTTCCTTGGGTGTGGTCCCCCTGCACCCGGAACCCAACTATTTATGGTCCTTCCCGACCAAAATTTTCGATTATATGAATTGGGGATTGCCCTATATCTATGCCGATTTGCCCATCAATCATCGATTTTTCGGTCCCCACAAGGGTGGGGTGGAATTCCAGGCCGGCAATATCGATGATCTGGCTGAAAAAATTTATGATCTTTGTAAACACCCGGAGCGGGTTAAAGAACTGGCTTCCAAGGCCCGGGAAAGTGTGCATCGGTTTTCCTGGGTGTTGGAAGAACGGAAATTGCTCCAGTTATATCGGTCATTGTTGTCATGACCCTGCTGGCACTGGTCGGATTCTTTGGGGTGGTTTCCCTGGGGCTGTACACCTATGTGATTTATCCCCTAAGTTTTTTCGGGGTCAAAAAAAGCGTTTTTCACTGGGACGCTAGTTACCGGCCAACGGTCACGTTGATAATTTCGGCCTATAATGAAGAAAAATGCATCCGTGAAAAGATCGAAAATTCATTGGCCTTGCGCTATCCCAGTGAAAAACTTGAAATTATCGTTGCCGACGATGGTTCTACGGATAACACCGCCCGTTGGGTAAACCAATATCCGGACATCCTCCTGCATTCGGAGACCCATATGGGGAAGGCCGGAATCCAGAACGGGGCGGTTCAAAAGGCTACCGGCAAAGTATTGGTTTTTAGTGATGCCAATACCTTGTACAAGCCGGACGCCCTTCAGAAACTGGTGCGGTGGTTTAAGGATCCTGCGGTGGGAGGCGTGTGTGGAGAGTTGAATTACACATCGCCCGCCAAGGAAAAGTCCTATTGGAGTTATGAACGCTGGGTAAAAAAAATGGAAAGTCGGAAGGGGTTATTGCTGGGAGCCAACGGTGGAATCTATGCTGTCCGAAGGGAACTATATGAACCGGTTCCTAAGGATAGCATCAGTGATTTTCTGGAACCTGTTTTTGTGTTATTGCAAGGGAAAGCGGTGATCTATGATCCGGAAGCCCGGGCAATGGAGGAACCTCCGCGATCCGTGTTTCATCGCAAAAAACGAATCATTCTGCGTACCTTGCACACCCTGCATTATATCTGGCCGCGTTTAAGGAATAACCCGTTAAGAACCTGGTTGTATTATGAATTGTTTTTTCATAAACTTTTGCGGTGGTGCCTACCATGGGGGCTGGTGCTCGAATTACTCTTCTGTGGATTGCTTGCCTCCCGGCCGCCTTTTCAAACTCTTTTCTATTCTCAAATCGGTGTGATGATCCTCAGCGTATTCACCCGGACGGGTCGGTATTTCTGGTGGGTCAATGGTGCGGCGGTTGCCGCTTGGTGGGGATGGTGGAAGGGGGAAAACGTGGTTTCCTGGAGGGTGGACCGATGACGTTACCCTCTTTCATTGTCATCGGCCCGGGACGGACGGGAACGACCTTGGTGTATGAACATTTCCGCTCCCACCCTCAGATTGGCATGGCTCACCACGTCAAAGAAACCAATTTTTACAATGATAATTATGACAAGGGGATCGATTGGTATCAACGTTTCTTTGTCGGTCTGGAGGGGAAAAAAGCGATTGGAGAAATCAGCAATCTCTATTTTTTCGATCCTTTGGTTCCAGAACGGATTCATCAGACCAATCCCGGTGTTCGGTTAATTTCCATCCTGAGGAATCCGTATGAACGGTTGATTTCCGCCTACCGGTTTCGAAAACGCACGGGACAGATTCCCTCCACCATGGATTTAAACCTTGCGTTGGATCACTACCCAGATTTAATCACCGATAATTATTATGACGTACACCTCTGGCAATATTTTTCCGTATTCCCCCGAGAACAAATCCTGGTCTTGTTTTATGACGAACTCCGTCAGGATCCGGAAACTTTTTTTCATCGACTGTACGCCTTCATTCACGTAGATCCGGTGTCCCTATCCCTTCCCAGGTCCCGGGTTAATCCCTCGGGGAAAATTCGGTGGGCTCCCCTTGCGAAATGGATTCGGTCAGGAGCGGATTTATTGCGGGAAAAGGAGTGGTTTACCCTCCTGGACACGTTAAAGCGAAACCATCTTTTACAAAAAATGCTTTATCGGCAGAATCCGGTGGAATCGGTGGTTCTGGATCCGCTGGTTTTGGAGCGCTTCAGGGCAAAATTCGATGCTTCCATTGCGCAAGTAGAAGTGATGCTAAGCACGGACTTGTCACACTGGAAATCCCACCGACTAGTTACCATGAGAAAACCATAGAGGCGGAAGCCGAATTTTCATTACGGAGCCCATCAGACGCGATGGTGTATTGAAATTCCCAACAGGGATTCAGCGTCACTTTTCCGGTCCAGCGAGCCAGTATCCCTTCTTTTTTCGTACCCAAAATTAAGGGCGTATTTTCGTCCAGGGCGGGATCACGGGTTTGATAGTTATCCGTGACGTCCGTACCCTGTCCGGTACCTTTCAACACATACCCCACGCCCAGGTGAACAAAGTGACGCTCCGAAACCCACCCCCGAATTCCCATGACCAAATACAGAGCGCTGGGACCCCAGGGAAAACCAAGGGGCCGGTTTAAATGGGCATACGTGTTGATGGAATCTTTATGGGTGTACGTCCAGGGGCGACTGAGGGTGATTTCCGAATAGAGAATCATAGGATACTGGCGGACCATGAGTGCTTTTTCCCACCCGGCCTGGAATACAAATTTATTGCCCCACCACGGTTTGAAAATATTCAGCCATTGCAATTCATCCCACAGCAACGAAGCATACCAGAGTGCGTGGCGGGTTGTGCGATGGGTGATATCCAGGGACATCAGTAGGTTATCCCGATCCCCCAGGTTGTGTTCCTGAGCCCAAAATAAAGTTACCGGTATCCCATAGGCCCCTTCTGGTGGCCGGCGGCCGTAGACCACCATTTCGGAAAAGGCCAGGACCGTATGGGGATTGACCCTCCATTGAAACCGTTGCCCCGCCAGGTATTTTGGATATTTTTCCCGCACCGTGTGCAGGGTATTACCGTCCGTCGCTCCCAGAAATCCATGGATGTAATCCAAACGGATGGCGCCGTATGGAATGGACAATTGGAAATAGGGAAAGGGTGCGGCCGTTCCCGATAACAAGGGAGACGTGGAATGGCCGGGCCCCCAAACAAGAGGCAGTTGATTGGCTGATAATTCCACATAGTCACCGGAATACACCAGGGATCCCTGGGCCTGATACCAGATATGGTGATTGATTTCCTGATGATAACGAACGGATTGATTCCGGTAGGCGGAGAGCGAGGAGGGGAGGGGATCCGGCCCTGAAAGTCTGTGTAACGAGAATTGGCTAAAGATGGACAACCGGGGCCCAAGACGACCGGCTAAACGGATCTGGTCATGGCCTAAGAAGCGGTGGGTGATGCCGGAATAGGATTCCTGTTCCCGCCATTCGACAAACAAGGCCAGGAGGGAATCGGTGTACGTCAAGAGATGTGGTTCCAACGGTTGGGAGGTGGTTTGGTCGGTTGCATGAACGTTGAGGAGGGATAGCCCGGGATTCGATCGGAGTTGAAACTCGGTCCGGTAGCGCCGGAGCAATTGACGTTCCCCACGAGGTAGGTCCGGGTTTGGAGCAACCGAGTACACCGTGGAATAGGTGTAGGGCTGGCGGGTATACACCTCCAACGGCAACCGTCCGGTGATGATTTCATAATCCATCAGGGTTGTGGCCTGATGATTCATGGAAACCGGAAGCACCTGGCCGGTTAAATGCGCGCACAGAGTGAGTATCGAACTGAATCGAATCAGCCTGTGGATGGCCATGGATGAGGACACTGGATCGTTAATTGTGAGTTGCTTGCTTCTTGTTAAAGTGGTCACTAAATTTATAACAAAATAAAGGAGCCTGCCGCACAAGATCGCTAACAGTTTTTTGCATCCACAGTAAATAAGGACATTCTATGCAAAATCGAGTTAGCGGTCATTCTTTCGTGACCCACCGCACTGATCGTTTGGTGCATTCTTGTGTATTCTGTCCTGTCCGTCTATGACAGAATACATTCCCAATATCAACACACGATTCCCGAAATGGATCTCAGGCTGGGTCATTTTAGCTCTGGATGTATTGGCTGGATGGATGGCTTTCCGGATGATGCTGATGGGTCCATTGATGGAATCTGCCGCGTCTCCTGTATCGTGGTTTATTGGTATGGAAGGGGTATGGATTTTTTCCTTTTTAATAGCCAACCTGTACCGGGGAGAATTTACAACTTCACGGATTATCGAATTTGAGACCATCGTTAAACTGTCGTTTACATTGATATCCCTAACCATTTTGGTTCAGGCCTTAACCCTCGTGACGCTTCCGTTTACGCCACAGGATTTATTTCGATACTGGATAATATTTAATCTGGGCGTTCTTAGTTTTCGAATGATCACCCGAACGGGGCAAAAACTATTGCTCAAGCGGGGTATTGGGCGGGAAAAATCCGCCATTTTCGGACTGAATCCCCGAGGGATCCAAGCCGCGTCTGTCTTGGATCAACATGTGCAACGGGGATACGACCTGGTGGGATATATTCGGGCGACGGACGACCCTAACCCTGAACCAGAACACCCATTGCCTGTTTTGGGAACGGAAGAAAACTTGCAGCAGATCATTTCCCAACATCAAATATCCGATATTGTGTTGGCGTTGGATAAACCGGATCCTGAACGGTTAATGAATGTTATTGCGGGAATAAATGGCATCCCGGTGACAGTGAAAATCGTACCCGGCCTTTACGATGTCATTAGCGGTCTGGCCCGAACCGAGCAGATTGTGGGCTTGCCCCTGTTACAGATTAATATGAATCTGGAATCCTGGTATTTGAAAGTGTTCAAACGTCTTTTTGATCTCCTTCTGGTTGTGCCACTCTTTATTCTTTCAATACCTTTATGGGCGGTGATTGCTCTAGCCATTAAATGGACTTCTCCCGGTCCTGTGTTTTATCGACAAGTGCGACTGGGACGGAATGGTTCCCCGTTTACAATTATCAAATTTCGATCTATGATTGTGGATGCGGAAAAACAAACGGGACCGGTGTGGTCCGACGAGGACGATCCGCGCATTACCTCGGTCGGACGCTGGCTACGACGCTTCCGGCTAGATGAATTGCCCCAATTATGGAATGTGATTAAGGGGGACATGAGTCTGGTAGGTCCCCGCCCAGAACGACCCTATTTTGTGGAAAAATTGATGGGCGAGTTTCCCTTTTACACCCGTCGGTTGCGCGTACGTCCTGGAATCACAGGATGGGCCCAGATCAAGCATCCTTATGATCGAGATATCACTGATGTGCGTCAAAAACTCAAGTATGATTTTTATTATATAGAAAATTTGAGTTTTAATCTGGATATAAAAATCATTCTTAGCACTATTTGGGTAATGGTTACTGGTAAGGGCCGGTAAATTCCATGGTCTCCCTGACCCGGTTGCCCCTAGTGTGGGCTCAGACCGCACTGGGATCTATAGAAGACCTTCGGGCAGGAATCCGACTTAAACCTCTTTGGACTTGGCTTCATCCTAATAGTCGGGTTTTAGATATCGGATGTGGGTCAGGCGCCATATCTCGAATTTTACAAGCGTCACAAGATGTTATTCCATTGGATGTGAAGGACTGGTCACTCTATCCCGGAATCCGACCACTTCTTTTTGACGGAAAATCCATTCCCTTAGCTGACCAATCGGTTGAAACGGCACTGTTCATCACTGTTCTGCACCACACGTCCAAGCCTCTGACCTTACTCTTAGAGGCACGGCGGGTAGCACGGTACGTCATTATCGTGGAGGATGTGATTTCCAGCAGCTGGAATCGACGGTGGACATTCTGGGTTGATAATCTATTGAATCTGGAATTTCGTCACCATCCCCATGCCAATGCCTCCCATGACGATTGGCGGCGCATTTTTCGTGGATTAGGATTTCAGTTAAAGGCTTTTCAATTTCACCGAACTATTTTGGGCGTGCAATTAGGCTATTATTTCCTTCGGTCTTCCCGATAGAACGTGTTGTAAAACCGGGGTAAAGGGCAATAGTTTTCCTGCTACATTTGAATAGGAAGTTATTGTGTTAGATTTGAATTTAATTCGGACGAATCCGGACCGCGTCCGGGAGGGGTTGGCGGCCAAAGGAGATACGGACAGTTTGGACCGTATTTTGGCGATGGATGGAAAACATCGGGCGCTGATTTCCGAGCTCAATGATCTTCGGGCGGAGCGTAACCGAGCTTCCCAGGCGATCGGAATAGCTAAGCGGGAAGGGCGGGATACTCAGGCGGCTATTGACGCCATGCAGACGGTGGTGAGCCGGATCAAAGATTTGGAACAAAAAGAAGGTACGCTGGGACAAGAGCTCAAAGCGTTGCTCATGGCTACGCCGAACCTTCCCCATGACTCCGTGCCCCGGGGTGCGTCAGAACAAGACAATGTGGTTGTTCGTACCTGGGGAGCGCCACCTGAATTTGAGTTTACGCCCCGGAATCATCTGGATCTGGGTACGGATCTGGGCTTGTTCGATTTTGCACGGGGATCGAAAATTTCAGGTTCCGGATTTCCCCTGTACACTGGCATGGGCGCCCGATTGGAACGGGGATTAATCAATTTTATGCTGGATTATCATGTAAAACATTATGGATTTACAGAAATATTTCCCCCCTTTGTTACCCGTCCCGAATCCATGGAAACCACGGGTCAATTGCCTAAATTCGCTGACGATATGTATCTGGTGGAACGGGACGAGGTTTATCTGATTCCCACGGCAGAAGTGCCCGTGACCAATATCCACCGTGATGAAATTCTGGACGAAAGCGATTTACCCCGGTATTATGTAGCTTATTCCGCTTGTTTTCGACGGGAAGCGGGATCATATGGAAAAGATACGCGGGGATTCCTTCGACTCCACCAATTCAATAAGGTGGAATTGGTAAAATTTGTTACTCCAGATTCTTCCTATCAGGAATTGGAATCACTCACGACTCAGGCGGAAGCCATTTTGCAAGCGTTAGGTCTCCATTACAGGGTAGTGGCATTATCCACGGGGGATCTCAGTTTTTCGGCGGCGAAATGCTACGACCTGGAAGTTTGGGCGCCGGGCGAACAGCAATGGCTGGAAGTTTCCTCCTGCAGTAATTTTGAGGCATTTCAGGCCCGGAGAGGCCGGATTCGGTACCGACGGACTGACGATCGTAAAGTGGATTTCGTTCACACCCTCAATGGGTCCGGGGTGGCCACTCCGCGACTGCTAGTGGCTTTATTGGAAACTTACCAGACGCCGGAAGGACGAGTCCGGGTTCCGGAGATTTTGCAACCCTATTTAGGGACATCTTTATTGACGCCATGAGACTGATCTGGGTCCTCCTTAATTTGGTGGTTTGGACGTTGGTCCTGAGCATCATCGGTATGGTGCTTTCCCTATTTGAATGGAAAGGACGCGTATTCCGTTGGATTGCCTGGATATGGTCACGGATTATTTTGGCGGTGTCCGGCGTACGCTATACAGTAAGAGGATTAGAACATTTGGATCCGAAAGGACATTATGTATTTGCGGCCAACCATGAATCGGCTTTTGATATCCCCCTGGTTTTTGCAGGATTGCCCTATCAAATGGCACCTATTTCAAAGATTGAATTACGGAAAATTCCTTTTTTTGGCTGGGCCATGATTATGGCACGTCACGTTTTTGTGGATCGCCGGAACCATGATCGGGCCATCACGGCTCTTAACAAGGCCAAGGAAAGTCTTCGGAAAAATCCCCGTTCCGTCCTGGTATTTCCAGAAGGTACTCGTTCCTTGGATGGGAAAATTCATGAATTCAAACGGGGCGGGCTGATTTTGGCCATGGAAATGAACATGCCAGTTGTTCCAGTGGCTGTCTGCGGAACAGCGCAAGTGGTCACCAAAGGAAGTTGGTCGCTCACTCCAGCACAAGTGGAATTACGGATTGGGTCACCTATTGAGACGACGGGGCTTACTCTCCAGGACCGGAAACCTTTTGCAGAACGGGTCCGGCAAGCAGTAATAGAATTAAAAACAGCTTGGGAAAACGATGTGGCCCGTCGCACCTGAACGTAGCACCGATTTTATTCGGGAGGCAATCCCGAAACCGGAGCAGAGCCTGGTGGACTACTGGATGAACCTGCCTTCGGGAACCCTTCTCTACACTACTGAGGGCGATCCTGTAATGGTCCTGTATCCTGGTCGCCGAAATCGTAATGAAGGTCCCGATATACTGGATGCTCACTTGTATATCGGAGGGGACATGTATCAAGGTGCCGTGGAATGTCATCTTCGCGCCCGTGATTGGTACACCCATGGTCATGACCGAGACCCGCGATACGACCAGGTCATTCTTCATGTGGTGTCGCGTTTAACCAATCGATTCCCTGATCTTCCAACAGTGATAATCTATCCACGAACCGTATCCCGTGGTTGCCCCGTCTCTTCTGAATCACCGGTATGGGAACGAACCCTTCGTCGGATGGGAGCGAAACGGTGGATGACCTTTCTCACGACTTTCCTGGAAACACCAGATCCCGATATGCTGTGGCGACGATGTCTCCGCATTTTGGGTCAAGGTGGGAACGAGGATTTGTTTCAACAGTTGGGAGAGCGGTTATCCTGGACCACAGTTTTGGCGTGGGGCTCGGCCGAAGCGGTTGCAGCGCAAGTAGAGAAGATGGGGTTACGTTGGCATCATCGATCCATCCGTCCGGCGGCTTGGCCGGAACGGCGCTATCCGCATTTATTTTTTCTGGCTCGGACGATTGCCTGGTTATCGCAAGAAGAATCACCTCCATCCATCCCTGAATTGAGGCGTCAATGTTCCTTGCCCCAGGCTTCGAATCTAAGCATTGAATTGATGGGTAATTGCTGGTTACCCTGGGTGGCGGCCCAAGCATTGGCTACCACCGACTGGGATCGGTATGATCAGGCGAAGCAGGCCTGGGAGGCGCTAATCGTTTCCTCAACCTATGGGTGTCTCCGCCGTCGCTGGGGAGAGGATGGCCGTTTACGAATATTTCCCGTATTACAGGGGGGCCTTTCTCTGGTGCGACATTATTGTTCACAAAAGAGTTGCGATTCGTGTCCCTTAAATCTTTACGCTCATGATTCTCTCGGCTAACGCAGGACAGAAGCAGGTGGCGGCCTGGAAACAGGCTGGCCAAACAGTAGTTTTTACCAATGGCTGTTTTGACGTCCTCCATCGAGGCCACGTGGAATTGTTGAAGGCAGCCCGTGGGTTCGGAGACCAGTTGGTAGTGGGGCTGAATAGCGATCGTTCCGTAACTGAATTAAAAGGACCTCACCGACCCATTCAAACTGCGGAAGATCGGGCCGTTATTCTGGAAGCGCTAAGGAGCGTAGACCTGGTGATTATCTTTGATGAACCGACACCTTTGAAACTGATTCAACTATTAAAACCTAAGATTCTGGTGAAAGGCGGCGATTACGCATCGGAGAATATTGTGGGTGCCCGAGAGGTTCAGTCCTGGGGCGGACGTGTGGAAATTATCCCCTTGGTTCCAGGGCAAAGCACCACAGCGCTTGTGAAAAAAATAAGCCGGTTATGAGGGCGAATTCCCTTGACTAGGGCAATCGGTCTCCTCTAATTTCGCCGGGCAAAATCGCAATAAGTATCGTATGCAAAGGCATTTATCCGAATTTCTATCCCTGGCACTCCTGTGGTCTCTGGGTATGGCGCAAGCCGATCTGGACACAAGCGCCCTGTCACCACTACATGAAGATGAAGATAGTCTGGAACTACGGAAAGTTCTGGAACCGATCTTTCCACTGGATGACAATGGATCCGACATTGCACTTCCTGACTATCCTCAGCCGGCTGACCGTTTACCACAACTCTTACGAGATGTGAAAGTCTACCTCACCGATGCTTTGATCGCCGATACCCATAATGATACTTTAGAAGTGGTCTATATTCTGGATCGGATTTTCGATCTCTTGGCCGAAGCGGATCAAACCGGTGAAATGACTCCCGATCAGGAAGAGGAATTTTCACGGTTTGAAACCACACTGGTGGAGGTGTATACCACCAAACTACAAACCCTAACGTCGTCGGATGTTCCCATTACAGCCGATCAATTGCGAACGGAAGTTTCCGAATGGGTGACACCCCTGGAGGTGGAGTTAGGGGAGTCAAAATATACAGTGGTCGATGATAGAGAAGGGCATATTCCCTTGGTACGCAATGCCAGGGTAGACCAATTCATTGAATTTTTCCAGACCAAACGGCGGAATGAATTTGATATCTGGCTTACGCGATACATGCGATATCGGGACCTCGTCCAAACGATTTTGAAAGAACACGAATTGCCGGAAGAGTTGGAATTCCTGGCCTTGATTGAATCCGGTATGAATCCTCGCGCTTACAGTCGTGCCAATGCATCCGGGATGTGGCAGTTTATTTATTCCACCGGAAAAAAATACGGGCTGAATCGCACCTGGTATGTGGATGAACGGCGGGACCCGGTGAAGGCCACCCATGCCGCTTGTGAATATTTAAAAGACCTTTATGAGGAATTTGATGACTGGTATCTAGCATTGGCCGCTTACAATTCCGGCGCCGGCCGAGTTCGTCGCGGAATTCAACTCCACAATACACGGGATTTTTGGCAATTACGTTCCCTTCCCAGAGAAACCCGGGATTACATTCCCTATTTTTTGGCAGCGGCCCTCATTTGCCGAAATCCGGAGCAGTATGGATTCACGCTTCCCGAGGTGGAACCCTTTGCCTTTGATGAAGTGGAATTGGAAAAAAGCGCTGATCTCAATGTATTAGCCAAGTGTTGTGATATATCGGTAAACGCCTTGCGGGATTTAAATCCGGAATTACGACAATCAGCCACCCCGGCTGATGGGATTTATTTCCTGAAAATACCCAAAGGGTCTACCCGCGCTTTTCTGGAGGCTTACAATGCCTTGCCTGACGATCAGCGGTTTGCTCCCCAATATATTGTTCACCGGGTGCGCCGGGGCGAAAGTCTGTGGACCATCTCTAAAAAATACCGCGTCTCTATCCATGATCTGGCAGCGGTGAATAAAATTAAAAATCGACATCGGATACAGATTGGTCAAAAATTAACGATTCCCATTCAGTCGGTTCGGTCTGGTTCAGCTACGATTGCTTCCGGGACCTCCCAGGGACCTCCCGGAACCCGAAAAGTGGTTTATACGGTGAAGCGCGGTGATACACTGGGGCAGATTGCCGAAGATTACCATACGCGAGCCAGTTACATCCGGCGCTGGAATGGTCTGCGGTATAAGCAATTTATTTATCCCGGTCAGAAATTGGTTTTGTGGGTGCCGTCCAGTTGAGGTCCTCTAAAGCATCCCCTAACCGTTGGGTCTGGATTCTGCTTGGGGGCATCGGAATCGTGTTTCTGGTTACACAAATGCGTTCCTGCAGCCGGGAAGAAGATGGATTGAGATTCGGGAGCAAGGTGGCTGTAGTGACAGTAAATGGTCCCATCCTCGATGCGGAAACCTGGATTCGGCAATTGGACACGTTTGAGGAACGATCGGACGTTAAAGCGGTGGTTCTGCGTGTGGACAGCCCTGGAGGAGGGGTAGCGGCTTCGCAGGAATTGTTCGCCAAAGTGGAAGCGGTGAATAAAGAAAAACCGGTGGTGGTTTCCATGGGATCAGTAGCCGCTTCAGGGGGCTATTATGTGGCCTTGGGTGCTTCAACCATCATGGCCAATCGAGGTACAGTCACTGGAAGTATCGGGGTAATCATGGAATATCCGGTGATGACCGGACTGATGGATAAACTTGGATTGGAAATGGAAACTATAAAAAGCGGTCCCTTGAAAGATGCCGGGTCGCCTACCAGGCCCGTATCGGATGCGGATCGGGCCTATTTTCAGTCTGTGATCGGAAACCTCTATGATCAATTTGTAATGGATGTGGCCACCTATCGGCATTTGCCGGAAGATTCGGTGCGTGTATTGGCCGATGGGCGGGTGTATACGGGACTTCAGGCTGTTGCTTTGGGATTAGTAGATACGCTAGGCACCCTAACGGATGCCATTGCGTTAGCGGGTAGTTTGGGTGGTATTGTGGGCAAGCCCAAGATCGTCCGTCCCGTGGAACGAAAACCTTTGTTACGCAACCTCCTATTGGGGACCATCAAACAAATCGCTGGTGAAGGGTTTCAGGAGGGGCCCATATTTCGCTGGCAATGGAGGGAAGGATGACCAAACAAGAAATAGTGGACGTCGTATCAGCCGCAACGGGATTAACCAAAGTTGAAACCGAAGCGGTGATGAATGGCGTCATGCAGACTATCATTGAATCACTGGAACGCAATGAGCGGGTGGAACTCCGGGGTTTCGGTACATTTGGGGTGAAGCATCGCCAACCCAAGAAAGCTCGCAATCCCGGAACCGGGGACCCGATCTATTTACCAGAACGGTATGCCCCTACATTTAAACCATCAAAAATCATGCGTTCACGGGTGAACGCTTCATTAATGCACGATTAGAGGAACTATGCCAAGCGGAAAAAAACGGAAACGCCGGAAGATCAGTACCCACAAGCGGAAAAAACGTCTTCGGGCTAATCGACATAAGAAAAAGAAGGTGTAAGACCTGGACCCGGGGGAAAGCTTCCCCGGGTCCCAAAACGTTGGGGTATTCATGACCGACGCCCATGTATACACGGTCTCGGAAGTTGCGGAAGGGATTCGCCAAACATTGGAAAATGAGTGGTCTCAGGTCCGTATCCGGGGAGAATGTTCGAATGTGACCTACCACCGATCCGGTCATATTTATTTTGTACTAAAGGATGGCAAAGCTGAATTACGGTGTGTTTTGTTTAAAGGTTATGCCACGTATGTGCGATTCCGATTGGATCAAGGGGTGGAAGTCATTGCCACCGGGCGAATTACGGTCTTCACCCAGCGCGGGCAACTCCAATGTGTGGTAACCGCGATCCAGCCTGCAGGTCAGGGCAATCTTTATCTGGCATTTGAACGTTTAAAGCAGCACCTACTTGAGGAAGGCCTCTTTGCCCAAGAGCGGAAACAGCCTCTACCTGTGTTTCCCCGACGAGTTGGAATTCTGACGTCCGATACGGGAGCGGCAATTCGGGATATACTTCATGTTCTCCAACGACGGGCACCCTATGTAACCTTAATTCATCGACCGACCCTGGTGCAGGGTCCCCAGGCCGCTGATGATATTGTCCGTGGATTACACATTATGGAATCCCACGTTCATCCAGACTGTATTATCTTAGGACGGGGAGGTGGTTCCATTGAAGACCTTTGGCCATTCAATGAGGAAATTGTCGCTAGGGCCATGGCGCAGTGTTCAATTCCCATAATCTCTGCCGTGGGACATGAAACCGATACCACAATTGCCGATTTGGTGGCGGACATGCGGGCGCCCACACCTTCAGCAGCCGCAGAACTGGTGGCCCCTTCGGTTGAGGATTTAACCCTGAGATTAACGCATTTCAACGAGCGCCTGGTTCAAGGAATGACCCGTAAATTATCCACAGCCTGGCAATTGTTGGATCATTGGGAGCGACGGTTGGTGGCCCAGATTCCCCGGAAGCAGTTGGAACAAAAACGAGTCCGGATTTCCGACTTCCACCTGCGAATAAGACAGGCCTGGAGCCGACAAGTCAGCCAGTTCCGGTTGCAACTTGCCAGGTATCAAGACACGCTGACGGCTCTCAATCCAGCCCAAGTTCTGGAACGGGGGTATGCCCTGGCTCTGAAACCCACAACAGACGATGTGATTGATTCCGTCGCCCAATTATCGCCGGGGGACAAATTCCGGCTTCGGGTCCGTGATGGAGAATTTCTGGCCCGGCGTCAACCGGCGGAAGCCACATGAGGTAACCATGAAAAAGAAATCAGAACTCAATCTGGAAGAAGCTTTCGCACAACTGGAGTCCATCGTTCAACGTCTGGAATCTGGGGAAGAATCTCTGGAAGATACGCTGAAATTGTTTGAGGAAGGGACCGCCTTAGTGAATACGTGCCAGAAAATCCTGGACGAAGCAGAGCAAAAGATTGAGATACTGGATCCAGACACAATACCTGAAGAGAACTCCTGATGAAACGGAAAACACCACGGCGGTTTGTTATCTGGGGTAATACGGAAAAACAGGACTTTTGGAACCTGTTGCCTCAAGTGGTGGACTGGGCTCTCCGTCGGAAGCTTACCATAATTATTACTACCCGAATTGTGGGGGAACTAAAGAACAAACCAGACTTTCCCTGTGAAATTCTTCAGTCGGCCGATGACTTTCCCCGAGCCGATTTTGTTCTAACCTTGGGAGGCGATGGTACCTTCCTTTCCGCGGCACAAGCCATACGCCATCGTCAGGTGCCCATCTTGGGGATTCATCTGGGCGATCTTGGCTTTTTAGCCCAGGTGACGGCGGCGGATTTATTTCCCCGACTGGACCAGGTAGCGAATGGGGAGTACGAGCTGGAACATCAACTGGTTCTTTCGGGAACAGTCCAGGGCGGATCCCAGGAGGAATCGTGGATTGCTATCAATGATTTTGTCATTAATCATGCCCGATCACACCGGATGCTCAGTTGTCGTGTGTTTGCCGATGGGCGGTTGGTGGGAAATTACAAGGCGGATGGCATGATTACGGCCACCCCGGTGGGTTCTACGGCCTATTCTCTATCAGCGGGAGGACCGATTGTAGAACCGGGTGTGGAATCGGTAGTCGTGACACCCATTTGTCCCCATACCCTGACCTCACGCCCCTTGGTGCTTCCGTCAGATGTGCATCTGGAATTTGAGTTCCCGGAGGATCATCGCGATCCGGTGAGTCTTTCCACCGATGGTCAATTTAAACGGGAATTGGTGCATCCGGAACGATTGCTCATCTCCCGTGCAGATTTTACGATCCCGTTTATAACCTTTCCCGATAAAAATTATTATCAAACATTACGGCGGAAAATGGGATGGGGACGGCGCGGAGATGGGGAATTTCTAGAGTCGCCGACCTAAGCCCGTCGGGCGCGATGCTGCCGTAGCATACAGTCATCCATCACTACCAGAAGACCCGCTGCTTCCGCTTTTTTCGCGCTATCCGGGTCCACAACATTGTCCTGCAACCAGAGGGCTTTAGCGCCAATGGCAATCGCCGCGTCGGTAATGGCAGGAACCGCTTCCGGTCTACGAAAAACATCCACTACTTCTACAGGAAAAGGAATATCTTTAAGGGTAGGATAAGCGGTTTCATTCAGAATAGTGGCGTGTCCAGGATTTACAGGCACAATTCGATATCCCTGGGATTGAAGATAGGCTGCCACCTGGTAACTGGGGCGTTCAGAGTTTGCTGACAATCCCACAACGGCGATAGTGTGGAAATCTAATATGGTGTCGATGGTGGAGGGTTCGTTCATGATTCTATCCAATTTATTAAATAGTACCCTTTGGATTACGATGACGTGAAAGGGTTACACTTTAGGAACGGGACGTGAATAAATTTTTTAGAATATAACCCATGATATGGGGGTTTTCTTGAAGTCGGCGAATGGAATAATCAAACCAGGCATCACCGTAGGGAACATAAATTCGAACCGTATACCCCCGATCTCGTAACGCCTCTAATTTTCCTCGCATGGGGACGCCGTATAGGACCTGAAATTCAAATTGGTTAGGTGGAATCGATTGTGATTGGAACCAAGTTTCTATTCGGTTAATCACCTCAAGATCATGGGTAGCCACACCTACGTAACCCCCCGTTTGGATGACGGCCTGTACTGCTGAAACAAAGTTCTCTCGGATTTGCTTCCGATCCTGGTAGGCTATATCCGGAGACTCCCGATAAATACCTTTGCAGATTCTCACATTGAATTGCGGAGATCCGATTGCGGCAATATCGTCCAAAGTTCGGTGCAGATAGGCCTGAAGGACAGTCCCGACCTGATGATAGCGCTTTCGACATGCTTGGTAAATCTCCAGCGTGGCCTGTGTGTAAGGAGAGTTCTCCATATCAATGCGCAGAAAGTTATCGGTTTCCTGAGCGGCGTCCAGGATTGAAAAAAGATTATCTTCCGCTAAAGACCGATCCAATTCCAGGCCCAAATGAGTTAATTTTAGCGAAACACCGGTGTCCAGATGTTCATCGTGAATGGTGTGGAAAAGATCGATATAGGCGTCCCGGACTGCTCGGGCTTTTTCCGGGGAGGCCACATGCTCTCCCAGAATATCTAACGTTGCTTTGAAACCCTGCGCGTTGAGATGACGCACCGTATCCCGGGCGGATTCAAAGGTTTCCCCCGCCACGTAGGGATTGGCAAACGGACGGACAAACCATTTGGGTAAATAGGTTAGGGTGCCGGCTAACAGGGTATTGAAACGGTTCATAAGACGGTGAATTTAGATAAAGGATTTTGCACTGGACAAGTGAAAGCGGTTCAGGCCGGGACTTGGATTCGACATGGGGTATTTTCCTTGGCTAGTTGAAAATGATCTAAAGAATGAATCGCCGGGTAAAATACAGGATAAAATACTCTCATTTGCCTTGACTGAGGAAAGGTAAGGAGTCTAAATTTCCGGCTCAAATTGACGTAAACAAAACCATGTATCGCGATTTCGGAACCATCTTTTTATTCCTCCTTCTGGGAATCCTCCTGATTGCAGTCATACTGTTTCTTCAGCGGCTGGTTGCGCCCTCAAATCCATCCAAGGATAAACAATCCACTTATGAATGTGGCGAAGAAGCGGAAGGATCTGCTTGGGTTCAGTTCAACATTCGATTTTATGTTATCGCCTTAATTTTTCTCATTTTTGATGTAGAAGTAGTATTCATGTATCCATGGGCCGTGGTTTTTAAAGAATTGGGATTATTTGCTTTTGTGGAAATGGCTGTTTTTCTGGCCATCTTAATTGTGGGTCTAGCCTATGTCTGGCGGAAGTCCGATTTGGATTGGGTGAAGCTGAATGTTAAATACGGACGCGGTCGATACCGGAATCTGGCGGCGAAACTGGATGAGACAAACTGATGGGTGTACTGGAACATAAATTTCAAGATAATATTGTGGTGGCCAAGCTGGACCAACTCTTAAGCTGGGCGCGGTCCACGTCCCCGTGGTATTTCCAATTCGGTCTGGCGTGTTGCGCCATTGAAATGATGGCCGCGGCGGCCAGTCGTCATGACCTGGAACGGATCGGTATGATGCCCCGGTCTTCGCCCCGTCAGGCGGATGTGATGATCGTTGCCGGGACAGTGACGATGAAAATGTCTCTCCGGGTAAAACGCCTCTACGAACAAATGGCCGATCCTAAATATGTGATCGCCATGGGTAGTTGTGCCACCAGTGGCGGTCCTTATTGGCAATATGGGTACCATGTGCTGAAAGGCGTCGATCTAGTGGTCCCCGTGGATGTCTATGTTCCCGGGTGTCCACCCCGTCCCGAAGCCCTTTTAGAGGGGTTGATTAAATTGCAGGAAAAAATTCGCCACGACCGGCCTCTGACGCGGAAACTGGGATGATTAATTCCGATATCATTACGTATCTGAACGAACAGTTTCTCGGAACGGTGGGATCCCTCGAAGAAGGCACTACCTGGGATACGCCCGGTGAAGCCTACGTACCGCTGGCACCCGAACGATGGTTGGAAATTGCCCAGCGTCTGCGGGATGAAGACGCGTTCCGCCTGGATTCGCTCCAGTGCATCACTGGCGTGGATGTGGGTCCGGATCAGGATTTGGAGGTTCGCTATAATCTTCATTCCATGGAAAAACGCCATACGGCAGAAATCCGGATCTCTGTGTCACGGGAGCATCCCGAAATTCCCTCCATTGCCCAGGTATGGAAAATCGGAGATTGGTTTGAGCGGGAAGTGTATGACATGTACGGGATAGTTTTTACCGGACATCCCGATTTGAAACGGATTCTACTCCCTGATGACTGGGAGGGTTGGCCCTTGCGAAAAGATTATGAAGAACCGCAAACCTATCACGGGATTGTGGTCCCGAAGGTGAAAACAGGATGGGAATAATCCACGGCGAAGAAATGGTCCTGAATATTGGACCGCAACATCCCAGTACTCATGGCGTTCTCCGGTTACATGTGAAGACCGATGGGGAGATCGTTTCCCATATTGAACCCGTTATAGGTTATCTCCATCGTTGTTTTGAAAAACACTGTGAAAACTTGTCTTATGAACAGGTGATACCTTTTACTGATCGCTGTGATTATATCGCCTCCATGAACAATAATTTTGGATACGTGGTGGCAATGGAAGAACTCCTGGGCATTCAGGTTCCTGAGCGGGTGGAGTATATTCGGGTGATCATGGCGGAATTAAACCGGATCGCCAGTCACCTCATTGCGTTAGGAACTTACGGGTTGGATGTGGGTGCATTTACTCCCTTTTTATACATGTTCCGCGATCGGGAGCGAATTCTGGATTTATTTGAACTCACTTGCGGGGCACGGTTGCTCTATAATTATATGTGGGTTGGGGGTCTTTCGCATGATCTGCCGGTGGGATTTGTGGAAGCAACCTATCGATTTTTGGATGATTTTGAGCCCAACCTGAAAGAATACAACGATTTATTGATGTATAACAAAATTTTTATTGAACGCACAGCTGATGTGGGTGTTTTACCTCCGGATGTGGCTATCCAATATGGAGTGACCGGACCCAATTTGCGGGGTTCCGGTGTGAAGTGGGACCTTCGAAAGGATGAGCCCTATTCCATTTATGACCGGTTTGAATTTGATATTCCTGTGGGAACCGGACAAATGGGGACCGTTGGTGACTGTTGGGATCGTTACTGGGTCAGGGCTCAAGAGATGGCTGAAAGTGTGAAAATTATTCGCCAGGCCTTGAAAGATTTACCCGCCGAAGGAAATGTGCATGAGGCCCTTCCTCGGAAAGTCCGTCCACCGAAAGGATCGATTTATAAACGCACCGAAAGTCCTCGCGGGGATCTGGGGTATTACATCATCAGTGATGGAAAACCGGGACCATTCCGTCTGAAAATGCGGTCGCCGGCCTTCACAGCTTTATCGGTGCTCAGTGAAATTGCGTCCGGATGGATGATTTCTGATGTGATTGCCATTCTGGGGAGTCTGGACATTGTGCTGGGAGAAATTGATCGATGACCGTTGATGGATTGATTCGGTGGTTCAGTAACCTGTCTGGAAATAGTGAACAGGCCTGGATGCTCTTGCTGGCGGTGGTGATTACGGGTATTCCCCTGTTTTTAGTTCTGGCCACCAATGCCATCGTAGCCGTTTATGTGGAACGGAAAGTCTCAGCCTTTATGCAGGACCGTATTGGGCCCATGGGGCAGGGTGCGGGTCTCCATGCGGGGAAGTGGGGATTGCTCCAAACGGTAGCGGATGCGTTGAAGCTCCTGTTGAAGGAAGATATTATTCCCGCCGCTGCCGACCGAAAATTGTTTATAGCCGCGCCCTTCATCATCTTTTTGGCGCCGTTTTTAGCGTTTTCCGCTGTTCCTTTCAATCAGACATTGGAAATGGTGGACCTGAATATCGGCGTTTTTTATATCCTGGCAATGGGGTCCTTCGGCGTGATTGGATTGATTTTAGCCGGTTGGGCATCAGATAACAAGTGGTCCTTGTACGGTTCCATGCGTTCTGCGGCTCAGATTGTGAGCTACGAAATTCCCGCCGGACTCAGCATTATCTCCGCCATCATGCTTACCGGAACGCTCAGTATGCAAGGTATTATTGAGGCTCAAACCGGGGTTCGCTGGGGATTTCTACCGAATTGGATATTGTTCAACAATCCCTTTAGTCTTGTGGCCTTCATTATTTATTTCATCAGTGCCGTGGCGGAAGTCAACCGGACGCCTTTCGATATTCCGGAAGCGGAATCAGAACTGGTCGCCGGATTTCATACGGAATATTCCGGTATGCGCTGGGCTCTGTTTTTCCTGAGCGAGTATGCCAACATGCTCATTGTCACTGCTGTAGCAGTAGTCGTATTTCTAGGGGGCTGGACCAGCCCGATTCCCGGATGGTTTTCCTCCGCAGGTTGGGGTTTGTTCTGGTTTCTGTTTAAGGTGGGTATCTTAATCCTTATCATGATGTGGTTTCGGTGGACCTTCCCACGATTGCGGGTCGATCAATTGATGAACGTCTGTTGGAAAGTATTAATTCCTCTTGCCATGCTGAATATTTTCGGTGTAGGGCTCTGGAATCTGATAATCGGATAATATGAAACGCTGGTTACTTAATATCTGGGAATCGCTAAGCACCCTGTCCATCGGAATGGGGATTACTTGGCACCATCTGCGACGGATTCGAAAAGGGAATGTGACCCTTCAATATCCAGAAGAAACTTGGCCGCGTCCAGAACGGCTTATCGGATTCGACCATCAGACCTATAATGTGATCCGGTCCCGTTTGCACGTGGATATTGACGATTGCATTGGGTGCATGAAATGTGAACGAGCCTGCCCCGTGAACTGTATCCGTATCGAAACGGTGAAAGTACCTAAAGAAGTGGATTTGGGACTCACCTCCAATGATACCAAAAAACGACTTCTGGTAAAACGGTTTGACATCGATATGTCTGAATGCATGTTTTGTAATCTCTGCACCTATCCTTGTCCGGAGGAATGTATTTATATGACTGGTGGTCCCAACTCTCATAAACATCCTATCGATTATGAATTTAGTGAATACGACCGGAACAACCTGATTTACCGGTTTGCGGCCTTGACCGATAAAGATGTGGAAGAGCGAACCCGTGTTCCTGAAGTTCCGGAAGGAGGCGAGGCCTGATGGCGGATCTGGCATTCTGGGTGATCGTGCTATTAACGTTGGGATCGGCCCTGGGGGTAGTCCTCAGTAAAAATTTAATTTACTCTGCCGTTTCCCTTCTGTTCACTCTAATTGGTATCGCCGGATTGTATGTGTTTCTTTGGGCTGACTTCCTGGCGGGGGTTCAGGTGGCTATTTATATCGGTGGCATCCTGGTGTTAATCCTATTCGGGATTATGTTAACCCATAAAATTGTGTCGGTTGATATTTCCCACACCAGTTTACAGCGGAGTTTGGGAACCTTTTTAGCCCTGGTTCTGATCGCCTTTTTGGGTTGGGTTGTGGTTCGCACTCCCTGGGCGATCCAGACCACTTCCGAACCAGAAGGTACAGTGGCTGCTATAGGGACCAGCCTTATGACGGATTATCTCCTGCCTTTCGAAGTGGCTAGTGTGCTCCTGCTGGGGGCGTTGATCGGAGCGGCTATGTTATCCCGGAGGGATTCCTGATGGATCAACTCAGCAGCTATTTATTGGTTGGCGCCGTTCTTTTTGGACTGGGCATTTTTGCCATCATGACCCGGCGGAACGCAGTAGCAGTTCTTATGGGCGTTGAATTAGTTCTGAATGCGGCGAATGTCAACTTTATTGCCTTTGCTCGCTTCAATGGAATGGTCATAGCAGGTCATATTTTCGCCTTGTTTGTTATTGTCATGGCAGCGGCAGAAGCGGCGGTGGCGTTAGCCATTATTATCAATCTGTACCATAATTTCCATACCATTAACGTTGAAGAAGCCAGTACCCTGAAGCGATGAATATTTTCATACAATACGCCTTGTTGATCTATTTCCTGCCACTGGCTGCCTTTCTGGTGCAAATCTTTATTGGGAAACGGCTTCCCCGCAAAGGGGATTGGGTATCCATTGGCGCTGTGCTCCTGACGCTGGTTTTGTCCCTGGCAATGTTTGCCAGTTTGCTTCTGGATATGAATCCTGATTTTCACCAGGAGGCGTCCTTTACCTGGCTGGATTTGGGACAGTTTAAAATTCAGGTTGGATTTTTAATTGATACGGTGACCATCATCATGCTTTTGGTGGTTTCGTTGATTTCCAGCGCCAGTCATATATTTTCTATTAAATACTTGGAAGGGGATCCTCGATATTCCCGGTATTATGCCTATTTATCCCTATTTACCTTTTCCATGAACGGCATTGTCCTCTCCAATAATCTCCTGCTCTTATATGTGAGCTGGGAGTTGGTGGGACTCAGTTCCTATCTCCTCATTGGGTTCTGGTTTGAAAAATTGTCGGCGGCCAACGCGGGTGTCAAGGCGTTTCTAACCAACAGGGTAGGGGATATTGGTTTCTTTATCGGAATTATGCTCATGTTTACTGCGACCGGTTCCTTCCTGTATCAGGATATGTTTGCCGGCGTAGCGACCGGTAAAATTGCCGGAACGGTATTAACGTTTGCTGGCATCGGTCTTTTCATGGGTGCCGTGGGAAAATCCTCTCAGGTCCCGCTTCATATCTGGCTTCCTGATGCCATGGAAGGTCCCACGCCGGTTTCCGCCCTAATGCATGCCGCTACGATGGTGGCCGCTGGGGTCTTCATGATGGTACGGTTTTATCCCATTTTGACACCCGATGCGCTTCTGGTGGTGGCCTATGTGGGAGGTTTTACGGCCCTGTTCGCCGCATTGATTGCCATTACCCAAACCGATATTAAAAAAGTATTGGCCTACTCCACTGTCTCTCAACTGGGATACATGATTTTATCAGTGGGAACCGGAGCTTATGTGGCGGCCTTTTTCCACCTGGTAACCCATGCGGTGTTTAAGTCCAATTTGTTTTACGGATCCGGCAGTGTCATCCATGCCATGCATCATGGACTGGGGAAAGTGGGGAACCATGATCTGGATCCCCAGGATATGCGCAATATGGGTGGATTGAAGTCCAAAATGCCTATCACCTATTGGGCCATGCTCTCTAGCACTCTGGCCATCTCTGGGATTCCTTTTTTCTCCGGATTCTTGTCCAAGGATGCCATTCTGGCGGGAACGTTAGCCTTCGCAAGAGAACATCCAGCACATTTTCTATTACCGGTATTTGGATTCGGAGCCGCCCTGATCACGGCTTTTTATATGTTCCGACTTATTTTCCTTACCTTTCATCATGAACCCCGGCATCCCCAGGTCCATGAGCATATTCACGAATCCCCATTTGAAATGACTCTGCCTTTGGTGATTTTGGGAGTTGGTAGTCTGTTTATTTTTTATACCTTACCAGGTTTCAATCCTTTTGCTACGAGCGGATGGTTTCATTCTCTGGTTGAAGCCAAGGATTCATTGGCTGGAGCATTGCCGGCCCATCTGTTGGAGGAGCAGATTCATCATGTCCATCTCCCAACGGCGATTTTGTCTGTATTTGTTGCTGGTCTGGGTATTTTAGGGGCCTGGTTGGTATATGGGAAACAATCCATTTCGGCTGAATCATTGGCCAAGCGCTTCCCAAAACTCCATGCCTTGTCCTACAATAAATTCTATGTGGATGAACTCTATGACCGGTTTTTGTATCAACCGGTCCTTCGGCTGGCGGATCGGGTGGCCTGGTTGGATTGGGATTGGTATGATAAAAAAATTATAGATGGTTTTGGCCGCCTCACCACTTGGATGGCTCGGTGGGCCGGGACCGCGGATTATGAAGGTCTGGACCAGGGCCTGGTAGACGGTGTAGGCCGGGGATTACGTGGATTAGGCAGCGGGCTTCAGCTCTTTCAAACCGGCCGGTTACAAAATTATATCCTGTTGGCGACAGCAGGGGTCATCATCATTATTTTGAGTCAGGTGTTTTAACTGACGGTTAACCCATCGATGAAGGTGTAAGATGGAAACACATATTTTAAGTTGGCTAATTTGGTTGCCAGTGGTGGGCATTGCCGCCATAGCTCTGGTGCCTCGCGAACAAAAGGATGTGATCAAGGTGATCGCGGCGGTGGCGACCGGCCTGCAACTCTGGGTGGCGGTTCTGTTGCTTTTGAAGTTTGACAGCGCCGTGGGAACCTACCAATTCCTTGAAAAAGCAGCCTGGATACCCTCGTTCAACATCCATTATACCCTTGGTGTGGATGGACTGAGCCTTCCTATGGTGATTCTCACGCCGTTGTTGTCCTTCCTGGCGGTATTCGTGAGTTGGAAGATTGAGAAAGCCACAAAGGGGTATTTTGCTCTCTTCCTCTTGCTGGACACCGGAATGATCGGGGTGTTTCTGGCGTTGGACTTTTTCCTGTTTTATGTGTTCTGGGAAGTAATGTTATTACCCATGTATTTCCTGATCGGAATGTGGGGCGGACCGCAACGCGAATATGCAGCCATTAAATTCTTTTTATATACTTTGGTGGGAAGTGTTCTCATGCTGGTGGCCATTCTGGCGTTGTATTTCACCTGTGGTCAAACCTTTGATTTAATCACCTTAACCCAGACCGCTCCGGAACAATTGCAAGGGGTCACGTGGTGGGGCATTTCCGCCATTCGTATCATCTGGGTGTTGTTATTTGTGGGTTTTGCCATTAAGGTCCCCATTTTCCCACTTCATACGTGGTTGCCACTGGCTCACGTGGAAGCACCCACGGCCATCTCCGTCATTCTGGCGGGAATTCTGCTGAAAATGGGTCTGTACGGTATGCTCCGGATCAATTACGGTCTCCTTCCGGAAGCGGTGTGGTGGTTTGCCGGCACCTTGGCGGTTCTGGGACTGATTAACGTGATCTGGGGCGCTCTCTGTGCCTTAGCGCAAAAGGATTTAAAGAAACTGGTGGCCTATTCCAGTGTGAATCACATGGGTTATGCCCTCCTGGGAATGGCCGCAGTAGTGGCCGCTGGCGCCATGAATGGCGAGAACATCCTGGCGGCTCAGGCGGGGCTGAGTGGTGCCGTGTTCCAAATGTTCAACCATGGAACTATCTCCGCCATGTTGTTTATTTTAGTGGGCGTGGTTTATGACCGAGCTCACCACCGGGATATTGAAGGATTTGGTGGCTTGGCCAAGCAAATGCCCATCTATGCGGGCGTAACCATGGTAGCCTTTTTTGCAGGTCTGGGATTGCCGGGGATGTCCGGATTCGTGAGTGAATTCTTATCCTTTGTCGGTGCTTTCCCCGTATTTCGGGTGATCGTTATTCTGTCGACGCTGGGCATTCTGTTAAATGCGGCGTATTTCCTCCGGGCCTATTTAAAAATCTTCTTTGGTCCCCTTAATGAAAAATATGCGTCTATGCCGGACATCAACGGCCGCGAGTTGTTTGTGGTAATTCCTTTAATTGTCATAACCGTTGGGTTGGGTGTGTATCCCAGTCCCTTCCTGAATTTGATTAAAACCACACTCAATGATATGATAACCCATATTGTTCAGTTAGGAGGGGCTTTTTAAACCCAGCTATCCATGAATAATCTTCAAAGTTTATCACTGTTTCTCCCTGAATGGGGACTCCTGGCCACCGTCCTAGTGGTCATACTGGTGGATATTATTCGGTATCGCCACGATGACCGCATCGCGGGTCGCTGGTTCATGTGGGGGTTGGTCCTCACCTTCGGCTTGGTGCTTTTCCAGGGGCAGGGCCGTATCACCTCATTATTCCTCAATTCCTTGGCGCTGGACCCCTTCGGCACGTTCTTCAAAATTCTTCTACTCCTATCCACATTTCTGGTGGTGTTCGTTGCCCGGTTGAGCCGGGAATTGGCGTCGGTTCGGATGGGAGAATTCTACATGCTGATGGGCATTATGGTTCTGGGGATGTTTTTGATGGTGTCCGCTATCGATTTGATAATGGTTTACCTGTCCATCGAAGTGGTGTCGTTGAGTTCCTTCGTCCTTGCGGGATACTTGAAACAGAGCAAACGGTCCAATGAATCCGCCCTTAAATATGTTATTTACGGAGCCTTTTCCTCTGGATTAATGCTATTTGGACTCAGCTATGTGTTTGGGCTTACGGGATCCACAAAATTTTACCAGATTGCGGAACGACTTCAGGTCATGGATCCTGCGGGACATGGTGCCCTTATGGTGGCCATTATTCTGATTCTGGCGGGGTTTGGGTATAAGATATCCGCCGTGCCTTTCCATTTCTGGACTCCCGATGTATACGAAGGGGCCCCGACAACAATCACCGCTTATTTATCCGTGGCACCCAAGGCGGCGGGGTTCGCTATTCTGATTCGTTTCTTCCATGATGTATTTACAGTGCCTCTGGATTCTGGAGTTCAGTGGATGGCCATAGGGGATTTACCTTGGCCGCAGTTATTGGCTGTATTGTCGGTAGTGACCATGACATTGGGGAACCTAGTGGCCTTAAAGCAAACCAGCATAAAACGCATGCTGGCTTATTCCAGTATCGCGCATGCTGGATACATGATGATGGCATTACCCGTAATGTCCGCCGATGGTGTCTTTGGAATCATGATCTATCTGGTCATGTATCTCTTAATGAATCTGGGTGCCTTTTTTGTGGTGATCCTCGTTGAGAACCGACTCAACAGCGAACAGTTTGAAGACTATCACGGATTGGGATGGAAAATGCCCTTTTTAGGGGTGGTCATGAGTCTCTTCATGTTTTCCCTCACCGGATTACCGCCGACTGCTGGATTCATTGGAAAATTTTATCTCTTTGCTGCCGTTATTAAAGCTGGGAGTGCGTATTATTGGTTAGCCATTTTTGGGGTCATCAACAGTGTCATTTCCCTGTACTACTACATGCGGGTTGTGCGCATGATGTATTTGAAAGGCGAACCGGCTGAAAGTCTGGATTCGCCGGGACGATGCTTTACAGTGGTGCTCACCGCTTTAGCTCTGCCAACTCTGGTCCTGGGAATCTATTGGGCTCCGGTGGCGGATTGGGTACAGCAATCCCTTTTGTTTTTCACTCATTAACCGTGTTTAATTAACAACGATAAAACACTTATGGCGCATATTGTAATAAAAAAGGGCCACACCATTCGTATGGCTGGCCTGCCCCGGAAGGACGTGGAAACCCTGTCTGATCCCGGGTCCGTGGCGCTGACCCCTTCCCAATTTCGATATGTCAGACCCAAATTATTGGTGAAGGAAGGCGACACAGTCAAGCGGGGCGATCCCCTGTTTTTCGATAAAATGGATACCCGTGTCCGGTGGGCTTCACCGGGTGGAGGTACCGTTTCAAAGGTTGTATACGGACCTCGGCGTCGCATGGATGCGGTGATCATCGAACTGGATAAAGATGAAGCAGTAGCGACGGGCCCTACCTTTTCTAAAGAAGCGCTAGTATCCCTAGGGCGGGATCAGGTCATCCAAACTATATTGGATGCAGGATGTTGGCCCATGATTCGTCAGCGGCCATATGGCAAAATTGCCTCTCCTGATGACACACCGAAGGCGATTTTTATTTCAGCCATTCCTACCGCGCCACTCAGTCCCGATAGCGACGTTGTAATCGCGGGACAGGAAGAGGCCTTCCAAGCCGGGTTGGATGTATTGACTAACCTCACGTCCGGGAAGGTGCATTTGGTGCGATCTCACTTATCGGCGTCGCCGGCCTTCTCGCAGGCCAAGAACTGTGAGTTGCACACCGTGGAAGGCCCCCATCCGGCTGGAAATGTGGGTGTCCACATTCACCATATCGATCCCATTAAACCGGGAGACGTGGTCTGGACTGTAATGCTGCAGCACGTCATTGCGTTGGGAAGGCTATTTCTTACCGGTCAGTATGAACCCGGAGTGGTGATTACGATCGGTGGGCCGGGAGCCTCCAATCCCGTGCATCTGAAAACCCGGACAGGCGTCCCGGTGTCCTATTTAGCTGAAGGGCGAATTAAATCGGGAGAACAGCGTTTAATCAGTGGCGATCCCCTCACCGGAACAGCCAAGGATTCCGATGAATTTCTGAATTATTATGATACGATTTTCACAGTGCTTCCAGTGAGTCATGAACGCCCGTTTTTAGGATGGCTTCGGTTAGGATCTCCTTCCAGTAAGTATACTCTGACCCGGGCTTATCGAGGTAACCGCCAGGGTGCGTATGAGTTTACGACCTTGCAGAATGGCGATCCCCGTGCCATGGTTCCCATCGGTGCTTGGGAGAAGGTTTTGCCCATGGATATTTGGCCCAATCCTCTATATCGTGCCATTATGGCTAATGATGTGGAAGAGATGGAGAACTTGGGATTACTGGAATTGGACGAGGAAGATGTGGCTCTCTGTAGTTTCGCCTGTCCCAGTAAAATTGATTTGGGAGCGGCGGTCCGGAAGGGGCTGGACGTTTTATACAAGGAAGGTTGATCGATGGGTATGCTACAAAATATGATGTCCTCTGTCCGGCCAACCTTTGAACCGGGCGGAAAGTTGGAAAAATTATTCCCAGTATACGAGGCCCTTGACACCATTATGTTCTCGACGGATCGACAAACGCAATCCGGTCCCCATATCCGGGACAGCGTTGATCTGAAACGGGTGATGATTATGGTGGTGATTGCCTTAATTCCGGCGACCGTGTTTGGTATGATCAACATTGGGTATCAAGAGGCTTTAGCCCTGGGAGTGACGCGCGGTTGGGGTGCCAATCTGGCGGTCGGTGCGCGGGTTTTTATTCCCATGCTTTTGGTGACCTATATGGTCGGCGGATTTTGGGAGTTTCTGTTTGCGGTGGTGCGGAAACAGGAGGTGGATGAAGGATTTTTAGTTACGGGATTATTGATTCCCTTAATTATGCCGCCTACCATTCCGCTGTGGCAACTGATCATCGCCACCACCTTCGGAACCGTCATTGGAAAAATGATCTTTGGGGGAACCGGTAAAAATATTTTTAATCCTGCATTAACCGCCCGAGCATTCGTCTTTTTTGCTTATCCCGGACAAATATCCGGTGACCGTGTTTGGTTATTAGCACCCGATGGCTTTTCAGGAGCCACGGCCTTATCAGTTCCCGCCACCGTACCCGGAGAGCAGGCGGTGCATTTATTGAATGCGGTCCATCAATTTGATTTTTCCTGGTTCAATATGTTCATGGGCTGGATTCCCGGCTCCATTGGTGAAACCAGTAAATTGATGATTCTAATCGGCGCCCTCATTTTAATCGTGACCCAGATTGGTTCCTGGAGAATTATGTTGGGGGCGGTATTGGGCTTGGTGGTTACATCGGCGTTGACCAATGTGTTCAGCGGATATTCCGACAATACCATGCTCACGATTCCTCCCCATTATCACCTGGTAATGGGTGGCTTTTTATTTGCGGCAGTATTCATGGCCACCGACCCTGTGTCGGCTAGCTATACGGAAAGGGGACGGTGGATTTACGGGTTCATGATTGGTTTTTTAACCGTAACCATCCGTGCCGTAAATCCTGCTTATCCTGAAGGTGCCATGTTGTCCGTGTTGCTCATGAATGCGTTTTCACCCCTGATTGATTATTACGTGGTCAAAGGCCACATCAAAAGGAGGGTCGCACGCTATGCGAAGTAATGCGTATACCCTGACATTCACTACCCTGGTTACGGTGATTTTGGGTCTGCTGGTATCGGTTGCGGCTACGTCGCTGAAAGATCGCCAGCAACTGAATGAAGAAATCGACATGAAGCGGAATATCCTGCGCTCCTTGCATATCCCTGAGGATCATTCAAAAAAATTGAGTGAGCAGGAAATTCTGAATGCTTTTGAAACAACGGTTAAAGAAGTCCACCTCAACGAAAACGGGGATGTGGATCCAGATGGAAATCTGGTGGTCTATGAAAAAACTGTGGATGGTAAGGTGGATGGATATGCCTTCCCCATTTCCGGAAAAGGGTTGTGGTCTACGATTTATGGTTACCTGGCGCTGGAGCCGGATGGAAAAACCGTGTTGGGCATTACCTTTTATAAGCATGGAGAAACCCCGGGTCTGGGTGGTGAAATCGAGAAAGAATGGTTTACTAAAAATTTCATCGGGAAGCGGATCGTGGATGAACAGGATCAGTTGACCAGTATCCAGGTGATCAAAGGCAAGGTGGATCCCACGCGCAAGGCATCCGTTCACCAGGTGGATGGTATTTCGGGCGCTACCATGACCGGTCGAGGCGTCACTGCGTTTCTGGCTGATAACTTACAGACCTATAAACCCTTCTTTAGTAAAATTTGGAAAGGGGAACAGCCATGAGCATTATGAGTCGTAAATCCAAGCAGGTATTGGCTGATCCGCTGGTAGCTAACAATCCCATTGCGGTTCAGATTCTGGGGATTTGTTCCGCTTTGGCGGTGACGGTAAAGATGGAGACCTCCATTGTAATGGCCCTTTCGGTGATTTTTGTTTTGACCCTTTCCAATACCATCATTTCCCTCCTCCGAAAGTGGATTCCAGGGAAAGTGCGCATCATCGTCCAGTTGACCATTATTGCATCTCTGGTGATTATCGCCGACCAGATTTTGCGAGCATATCTCTACGATATCAGTAAACAGCTTTCTGTATTTGTTGGGCTGATTATCACTAACTGTATTCTTATGGGCCGGGCCGAAGCCTTTGCTATGCAAAATCCACCGGGAGCTTCCCTCTTGGACGGTTTAGGCAACGGATTGGGGTATGGATTGATCTTAATCACCGTCGCCTTTTTCAGAGAACTATTCGGGAGCGGCTCGCTCATGGGCTTCCAAATCATTCCCGAATCCTTTTATCAGGCGGGCTACCAAAACGTAGGGTTACTGGTATTATCTCCAGGGGCGTTTATCATCCTTGGATTGATTATTTGGGTTCAACGGTCCTTGACCGGAGCGGAGGAATAGAGCCATGTTTGAACATTATTTATCCCTAGCCGTCGAATCAATCTTTATTCAAAACATCTTATTGGCCTATTTCCTTGGGATGTGCTCATTCTTGGCTATTTCCAAGAAAGTGGACACCTCGGTAGGACTGGGTATGGCAGTGACCTTTGTGCTCACCATTACCGCGCCGGTCAACTGGGCACTCTACCATTTCTTCTTGGAAAAAGGTGCGTTGTCCTGGGCCGGGCTTCCTGAGGTGGATCTCAGTTATTTGGAATATATTGTCTTTATTGCCACCATTGCTGCCATGGTTCAATTGGTGGAAATGATTATGGACAAATTTGCCCCGGCTCTCTATCAAAGTCTGGGGATTTTTCTTCCGCTCATAGCCGTGAATTGTGCTATCCTTGGTGGCTCCCTGTTTTTGGTGGAACGGAATTACACCCTTGGTGAATCCACGGTCTACGGATTTGGCGCCGGACTGGGATGGTTCTTGGCGATCGCCTCCATGGCGGCGATCCGGCATAAACTCCGGTATTCCGATGTCCCTCCCGGACTCCGAGGATTGGGAATCACTATGTTGTTGACCGGCTTATTGTCCATGGCGTTCATGGCTTTCTCTGGAATCGATTTATAGAGGCGTATTATGGTTACTGCGATCAGTGGCGTCATTATCTTTACGGGGTTGATCCTGATTCTGGTTCTTCTTCTGAATTTGGCAGAGAAAAAACTGCTTCCTCAAGGTGAAGTAACGATTGAAATTAACGGGGACCCGGACAAATCCATTACAACCAATCCCGGTGGAACGCTCCTGACAACACTGGCGCGTAAAAATATTTTCCTGCCGTCCGCCTGTGGCGGCGGTGGAACCTGCGCTATGTGCCGTTGCCAGGTTCTGGAAGGCGGGGGTGAAATCCTTCCCACGGAAACCAATCATATCAACCGTAAACAAGCCAAGGAACATTGGCGTCTGGCCTGCCAGGTCAAGGTGAAGGAAAGCATGAAGATCCAGGTCCCGGATGAAATTTTCAATATCCGGAAATGGGAATGTACTGTGCGGTCCAATTCCAACGTGGCCACCTTCATTAAAGAATTGGTTTTGGAACTGCCTCCCGGGGAAAACCTGGATTTCCGGGCCGGCGGCTATATTCAAATTGATATTCCGCCCTACAAACTGGATTACAAGGATTTTGATATTGAAGAGGAATACCGGGACGCCTGGGATAAATTTAATCTTTGGCAATATCACGCCGAGAATGATGAACCTATTTTCCGCGCCTATTCCATGGCGAACCATCCCGCAGAAGGCAATATCGTCATGTTAAATGTGCGAATTGCTTCGCCGCCGCCTTGGGCGCCAGATGCGCCTCCCGGAATTGCCTCGTCTTATATCTTTAACTTGAAACCAGGCGACAAAGTGGTGATTTCTGGTCCTTACGGTGAATTTTTTGCTAAAGAAACAGACCGAGAAATGCTCTATATCGGCGGAGGAGCGGGTATGGCACCCATGCGCAGTCATTTATTTGATCTCCTGAAGACCAAACGGACCAAGCGGAAGGTTAGTTTTTGGTATGGAGCTCGTTCTCTTCGGGAAATGTTTTATGATGATGATTTCAAGGGGCTAGCCGAGGAGTTTCCGAACTTTTCATATACCGTTGCCCTTTCCGAGCCTCTGCCAGAGGATAATTGGACCGGACCGACAGGATTTATTCACCAGGTCGTTTTGGACAACTATTTGAGCAAACATGAAGATCCAACCGAGATTGAATATTACATGTGCGGACCACCACCCATGATTGCGGCTGTAAATAAAATGCTCTACGATTTGGGTGTGGAACCGGAAATGATCGCTTACGATAATTTTGGTTAAATCCGTGCCTCACTCTTCGAAAAAAGCCCGACATCTGTTGGGCTTTTTTACATTCCTCCTGCTGGGGGTTCAGTGTACTCAGGATCCCTCATGGGTTCAGATGCACGGGTATACCATGGGGACGACATATTCCATAACGGTTGAACTTGCGGGACAGCACACGTCTAAAGAATTACAGGCCGGAATTGATTCTGTTCT
>CAZHTM010000006.1:8657-30552 GCA_964535735.1 uncultured bacterium | reverse complement strand
ACAGGATTTCAATACATAGACATTACCGGACGCCAGCTGAAAAAACTCCGAGAAGGGCTCTCATTGGATCTGAATGCCATTGCCAAAGGATTTGGAGTGGATCAGGTAGCTCAGTTTTTGGACACTCAGGGAGTGGTGAATTATTTAGTGGAAATTGGCGGGGAAATCCGGTGCCGCGGGTGGAATCAGCAAGGGAAAGCCTGGATTATTGGTATTGACCGTCCGGTGGCGGGTTCGGCACCGGGCGATGCATTAGAATCGGTGATTCACGTTAGCAATGAGGCTGTCGCTACTAGTGGAGACTATCGGGCCTTCCATTATTATCAGGGCAAGCAGTATTCTCATGCCATCAATCCTCGAACCGGGTATCCTATGGAAAATGGCGTGGCTTCCGCCACGGTTGTGGCGCCAACCTGTGCTTTCGCGGATGCACTGGCGACGGCATTAATGATAATGGGAGAGGAGGACGGTCTTCAGCTTGTGGAATCGCTGCCAGATGTTGAGGTGTTGTTGGTAATTCGGACCGACGCTGATGAATTCCGGGAACGGTTAAGTTCTGGAATGAAGGCGCTATTTCGGTAATTTGATCGGAACGGGTTTTTGCTGGCAGGCGTGATTACCGCTGCATACTTCGCAACCGCCGTCGCCTCCGCAGGACCCTTGGAGAGGATGATGCCCAAAGATGACGCCGATGGCCATACCGCCTACGGCGAGGGCTAAAATCAGAATGGATAGTATTAATTGCATGGTTTAATTTACGAAATATGGAATTAGGAGTTCCAGGATTCTGGAAATTTCTTCAAGATTCGGAAGGTTCGCTTGTAACTTTGCTTCCTGATTTTTTAACCCTGAGAGGAAAATCATGATTTTGACAACATATCGCGGTTTCAACTGGAAATGGATTTTTCCATTGTTGGTATTATTCCCTGTGGGATTGTTGGCGAATTCAGGGACGGAATTACATCATGCCGCTCCCCATTTAGATGGAGCCACTTTGTCAATTTATTGGGCCATACCTTTTGCGGGAATTTTGCTGTCTATCGCAATTTTTCCGCTAGTTGCCCCTGAGTTTTGGCATCACAATTTTGGAAAAGTTTCGGCCTTCTGGGCCCTGGTCCTCCTCATTCCATTCTTTTTTGTGGAAGGGAAGTCCATTACTGTTTATGAACTTTTGCATGTCTCACTCTTAGAATACATTCCGTTTATCATCCTCCTTTTGGCCCTGTTTACTATTTCTGGCGGTATTCGTTTGCGCGGTCAATTGGTGGGACAACCTAGTATTAATTTATTATTTTTAATCATTGGAACCTTTCTAGCCAGTTGGATGGGAACAACCGGCGCAGCTATGCTGTTGATTCGTCCTTTATTAAAGGCCAATGCATGGCGGAAAAAAAAGGTACATGTGATCGCATTTTTCATTTTTTTAGTGGCGAATATTGGCGGTTCCTTAACACCACTGGGCGATCCACCCCTCTTTTTGGGATTCCTGAAAGGCGTTCATTTTTTCTGGACAACAACGGCATTGTTAAAACCTATGTTGTTAGTGGTGGCGATTCTGTTAACCCTTTTTTATATCATCGATGTTTTGGCCTATCGGAAAGAAGACCTTTCAAAACAACCTGAAAAGGATTCTTCCCAGAAATTAGGTGTGGAAGGTGGAATAAATTTCTTACTCCTGGCAGGAGTTGTGCTCTCCGTTCTTATGAGTGGTTTTTGGCGACCCAATATCACCTTTAACGTCCATCATGTGGAAATTGAACTTCAAAACCTTTGTCGGGATTTACTTCTGTTGGCCCTGACGGTAGTGAGTATGAAGATCACTTCTCAGGAGGTACGCCAGGCCAATGATTTTAACTGGTTCCCTATCGTGGAAGTGGCCAAATTATTTGCGGGGATTTTTGTGACCATTATTCCCGCCATTGCCATTTTGAAAGCCGGCACTCATGGCGCCTTGGCCAGCATTATCAATATGGTATCCCACAACGGCGAACCTGTAAATACTATGTATTTCTGGTTGACGGGAAGTTTATCCAGTTTCTTGGACAATGCGCCCACGTACCTGGTGTTTTTTAATTCTGCCGGTGGCGACCCAATTACCCTTATGGAAGTATTTCCTCAGACGCTCATGGCCATTTCCTGTGGTGCTGTATTTATGGGCGCCAATACCTATATTGGAAATGCCCCTAATTTTATGGTGAAATCCATTTCCGAGCAGGCCGGCGTGGACATGCCCAGTTTCTTTGGTTACATACTGAAATACTCGTTGCCCATTTTAATTCCTACTTTCATTATCGTCTCACTGGTTTTCTTTTAATGCGCATTTCACGGGTGATCACAAAAAAAGGCGATTCTGGCACCAGTCAGCTAAGTGATGGCACCACTCTCCCTAAAGCGGATATTCATTTTGAATGCCTTGGGACATTAGATGAATTAAACGCGGCTCTGGGGTTGGTTCGGTCTGGTTCTCCTCCAGATACGATTGGGGATGAAATTCAAAGAATTCAGAATGATCTGTTCAATCTTGGAGGGGAACTGGCGTCCCCTAAACTTGACCACCCGCTGTTGACTCCCCAAAGGATTACGGAATTAGAAACGGTAACGGAAACGCGAAATCAGGATTTGCCACCGCTGAAAGAGTTTTTACTTCCTGGTGGAACGGATCTCCAGAGTCGGATTCATATGGCCAGGGCCATTTGTCGACGAACAGAACGACGAATAGCCCAATTTCTGTCACAGGAAGATGGTTCTCAGAACTGGTTAATTTATTTAAATCGCCTTTCGGATTATCTATTTGTCCTTTCCCGATGGGTTGATCGTGGACAGTCTTCAGAAAACCTCTGGAATAAGTCCACTCGTTGATTTCAGTCTTTATAACATTAAACCATTATTCAATGTAAATTTAACGCTCGAATAAATTCAAATATGGTGGATTGGACACAGATAAAAACCATTATTTCATCCGCCGGACGTATCCTGCTTACGACCCATGAGAATCCGGATGGGGATGGACTGGGAACGGCCTATGCCATGGGATGTTATTTGGAATCGTTACAAAAAGATTTCCGGATAATGATTCCATCGGACGTACCGTTTGAATATTCCTTTTTAAACCATCACCAACGGATACAGCCCTATAAACAGGATCATGATCGTGCTTGGTTGGAATCGGTCGATTTAGCGATTGTCTTTGATGTGGGTGATTTTATCCGCTTGCGTACGCTCGGAGACGATCTTCAAGCGCTTCATATCGATACCATGAATATTGATCACCATCCGCACCCTGAGGACAATCCCTTCACATACAATGTGGTGGATACCAGTGCTGCCGCTACCGGTGAAATGATTTACGACTTTTTTCAGGTGGCTGGTATCCGTACCATGACCCGGGAGATGGCCACGGGAATCTACACAGCAATCATGACCGATACGGGATCGTTTCGGTATAACAATACCACGGCTAAATCCCACCTGGCTGCCATTGCGTGCATGGAAGCCGGAGTGAATACATCCCAGATATATCAACAAGTATATGAAAATAATTCCCGGCAACGAGTGACCTTGTTGGGCTTGATCCTCAGTAGTTTGCATTTTGAACTGGATGGGGAAGTCGCCTGGTTTACCATTGATGGGAACCTGTTGAAAAAAGCAGGTGCTGGACCGGAAGACGTGGATGGCTTCACTGATTTTGTCCGTTCGGTACGCGGGGTGGAAGTCGCCATCATGTTTTTTGAAAAATCCGATGGAACTTGCCGCATTAATTTCCGTTCTAAAGGACGGTATACCATTAATCAACTTGCCAAAGAGTTTGGAGGTGGAGGACATGCGTTTGCGGCAGGCGCCGTTGTTCACGCACCCCTCAAAGAGACCCTGCCCAAAGTGTTGAACCGTGTCACACATCTATTGCCCCAACAGAAAAAGAATCAATCATGAAAATTATTGTTGCTAAGGATGCGGGCTATTGTTTTGGCGTACGAGATGCAGTGAACATGGCCTACGACGCAGCTGAAAAACATGGTGAAGTATACATGTTAGGGCATATAGTGCATAATGAGCGAGTTGTGGGAGATTTGGAAAAAGCCGGGGCTCGTGTGGTGGAATCGCTTGAGGATGTTCCCGCCAATAAGCCCATCCTGTTCCGGGCTCACGGAACTACCCCGGAATTGTGGGCAGCGGCTCGGAAAAAAGGATTAACTGTAGTGGACGCTACGTGTCCCCTGGTGATGGAAATACATGAAGAATTCCGAAAAATGGAAGCCGAGGGACGGCATCTGATTATCATCGGTGATCATGGTCATGATGAAGTCATCGGCATAGCCAGTCAGGTAAAAAATCCCATCGTTGTTTCGTCTGTATCAGAAGCCCGGGATTTGGGCCGTATGAAAAAAGCTGGCGTGGTCAGCCAATCCACCCAAATGATTGAAAATGTACAGGCCATTATCAATGAATTGATGACCAAAGTATTCGATTTGAAATTTGTTAACACCATTTGTTACCCCACCCGACGTAATCACCAGCAGATCAAACAATTGGCGGAAGTTTGCGATCTCATGATTGTGATTGGATCTTTTACCTCAGCAAATTCGAAACGGCTAACACAACTGGCGTTGGAGCGGAATAAACGTTCGTATCAGGTATCGGAAGCCGCGGAGGTAAAACCGGAGTGGTTTCACGATACTGTGGAAACGGTGGGGATTTCGGCTGGTGCATCAACACCGGACGAGATTATTCAATCCGTCATTGACCGCGTGAAAGAAATCGGTCATATAACCGAAAAGGAAACCGTCTATGAGTAACCCATCTTTTGAAGTCAAAGTGGGCCTGGCAGAGATGCTAAAGGGCGGCGTCATCATGGATGTGATGAACGTAGAGCAGGCCAAAATTGCCGAAGATGCTGGCGCAGTAGCTGTCATGGCATTGGAACGAATTCCTGCCCTGATACGGAAAGATGGCGGCATCGCTCGGATGAGCAATCCTTCTATGATCCAGGCCATTCAGAAGGCTGTGTCCATTCCGGTCATGGCTAAATGTCGGATCGGTCACTTTGCGGAAGCACAAATTCTGGAGGCGTTGGAAGTGGATTTTATCGACGAAAGTGAAGTGCTGACGCCAGCGGATGAATCCAACCACATTTGGAAGCATGAATTCAAAATTCCTTTTGTCTGCGGGGCCCGGGATTTAGGGGAGGCTCTTCGTCGGATTGGCGAAGGAGCAGCCATGATTCGGACAAAAGGTGAAGCGGGATCTGGAAATATTGTGGAAGCGGTTCGTCATATGCGACGGGTGCAAAGTGAGATGAAACATCTCACGGTTATGAGTCATGATGAACTCATGGCTCAGGCGAAGGCTTTAGGTGCGCCTTTCCCCTTGGTGGAAGCGGTTGCCAAAACCGGTAAATTACCGGTACCGAATTTTGCCGCCGGAGGAATTGCCACCCCGGCGGACGCTTCATTGATGATGCAACTGGGTGCCGAGTCCGTCTTCGTGGGTTCGGGGATCTTTATGAGTGAAGATCCAGCTTCCCGAGCAAAGGCGATTGTGGAAGCGACCACCTACTATGATGATCCAAAAAAATTAGCGGAAATTTCCGGGGGGTTGAAAGAGGCTATGAAAGGTCTGGATATGGCTGAAATTCCTCCGGAGGAACGGCTTCAGGAGCGCGGGTGGTAGCATGAAAATCGGCGTCCTGGCTCTCCAGGGTGATTTCGCAAAACATAGTCATATCTTGGAGAAGCTGGGAACAGCGCCAGTTCGTATTCGTTACCCGCAGGAGTTGGATGAGATTCAGGGCCTGGTTTTTCCCGGTGGCGAATCAACAACAATGACACATTTAATAGAACAAAACGGATTTCATAAACCTTTAGTGGAATTTGCCCGTTCATATCCAGTTCTTGGAACCTGCGCCGGATTAATCCTGATGGCGTCTTCCGTGGATGATCATCGTGTGAATCCGCTGGGCTTATTAGACATTGACGCCAGTCGGAATGCTTATGGTCGCCAAGTGTTTAGTTTTACGGATTTAATTACCCTGAATACTGACTCTGACACCACTGTGGAAGCTACGTTTATCCGTGCGCCAAAAATCACTCGTGTGGGATCAGACATTACCATCGTGGCTTCCTATCAAAACGAACCTGTAGGCGTTACCGATGGCAGACATATGGCGCTGAGTTTTCATCCCGAATTAACGAACTATACCGGATTTCATGAACGCACATTCTTATCCTGAATAACCCATGTCTGACTTAAAGCTTTTACCTACCATCGCGTCTCCGGAAGACCTGAAATCTCTGTCCTCGGCTGAGTTGCACCAAGTGGTGGATGAACTCCGGGACTATATTATTGAAACGGTCACTGAAATCGGCGGACATTTGGCCTCGACGTTAGGTGTGGTGGAACTGACGGTAGCTCTCCACACGGTCTATGACACTCCTACGGATAAAATTATCTGGGATACGGGTCACCAAGGGTATGCACATAAAATTTTGACCGGGCGATTTGAGACCTTCAATACCATTCGTCGGTACAAAGGATTGAGTGGTTTTTTAAAGCGCAGTGAAAGTGAATACGATGTGTTCGGTGCGGGACACGCCTCCACGTCCATTTCGGCGGCCCTAGGACTGGCCGTAGCCCGGGACCAACGGGGAGAAAATCATAAAGTGGTTGCGGTGATCGGCGACGGGGCTATGACTGGCGGTTTGGCCTTTGAAGGCTTGAATAATGCCGGTACGCTCCGGAAGCAAATGCTGGTGATTCTAAATGACAATAATATGTCCATTAGTCCCAATGTGGGTGCCATGCGCACCGCCCTCACTAGGATGGTGACCAATCCTTTGTACAATCGAATCCGTGATGAAATCTGGTCTTGGACCCGTACCCTTCCGTTTGGAAAAGATTTAACAAGAATGATGTTTAAAAAAGCGGAAGAAAGTCTCAAGAATTTAGTGGTGCCCGGGATTGTTTTTGATGAAATGGGTTTTCGATACTTCGGCCCTGTGGATGGTCACGATTTGGATACTCTCTTACAGACACTGAGAAACATTAAATCAATTAAAACGCCGGTATTGCTGCATATTGTGACGACAAAAGGGAAGGGACTGAAAGATGCGGAGGATGATCCCGTAGGCTATCATGGCGTTAAAGGCCGTCCAAATGGATCGGTGAAGGAATCCGGTCTGGCTTTTACCCAGGTCTTTGGTCACCTGGCTTGTGAAGTCGCTCGAAAACGGAAAGATGTGATCTGTGTTACACCTGCCATGCGCGAGGGATCGGGTCTGGTGGAATTTGCCAATCAGTTTCCGGACCGCTATTATGATGTAGGTATCGCCGAAGGACATGCGGTCACCTTTTCCTCAGGATTAGCCGCCGATGGAATTCGTCCGGTCTGTGCCATTTATTCCACGTTTATGCAACGTGCTTTTGACCATTTAGTACACGATTCTGTTTTGCAACATCTTCCGGTGGTCTACTGCCTGGATCGGGCCGGGCTGGTAGGTGAGGATGGCCCTACTCACCACGGTACCCTGGATATTGCCTTTATGCGGTGTATTCCGGATATGATTATTACCGCGCCCAAGGATGGGGATGAATTCCGGAATCTCCTCTACACCGGTCTCAATCAAACTACATCTTCGTTTTCCATTCGCTATCCCAAGTCAGACGCCGGTTCCTTTCAGCCCGATGGACAAGCAGAACTTCTTCCCATAGGGTCCTGGGAAGTTGTTAAACCAGGTAAAGATCTGGTGATTTTGGCTGTGGGTCCCCAAGTGTTCACCGCCCTGGAAGCGGCCAAGGAAGCTGAAACCCAAGGCTGGTCATGTGAAGTGGTCAACTGTCGATTTATCAAGCCC
Source organism: uncultured bacterium (assembly GCA_964535735.1). Classification (GTDB taxonomy): domain Bacteria; phylum Fidelibacterota; class Marinisomatia; order Marinisomatales; family J089; genus J089. Next base: position 22,705 of record CAZHTM010000006.1, on the reverse strand, counting down.
ATGGATGAAGCCTATCTCGACAGGGCGCGAACCCGATTTAACGCGATGTTAACGGTGGAAGAAGGCGTGCTTGCCGGTGGGTTTGGAGAAGGCGTTGTCGCTTGGCTAATGGACCGAGGGTATGAAGGACGCGTCACCCGATTGGGTATCCCGGATCAATTTATCGAACACGGCCCACGGAGTCAGTTATTAAAAGACGTAGGCCTGGATATATCCGGCTTATTAAAAGGCATTAAAGGGTTGATGACACTCCAAAAACCGAAACAAACCAGGTAGCAATTGTTATGGGACGCCAACTGAATCTCTTTGAGCATCAAAAACAAACGTGGGAAGCCGAAATTTCCAGGGCCACATACCGCGATTACGATTTTACAACAGTGAGCGGGGTTGCCGTTGATCCCTTGTATTTTCCCGACGATCCCGATCCCTCTTATGCGGAACAATTAGGTTTTCCGGGCCAATATCCCTTTACCCGCGGCGTCCATGCCACCATGTATCGGAGTCGGTTATGGACCATGCGCCAGTTTGCTGGATTCGGCACTCCGGAAGAAACGAATGAACGTTATCATTATCTTCTAAAGCAGGGACAAACGGGACTATCAGTGGCGTTTGATATGCCTACCCTCATGGGCTATGATCCGGATCATAGTTTCAGTCAGGGAGAAGTGGGTAAATGCGGCGTTTCCGTGGCATCCTTAAAGGATATGGAACGTCTGTTTAAAGGGATTGATCTGGGTAAAATTTCAGTTTCCCAAACCATTAACGGCCCCGCAGTGATTTTGCTGGCCTTTTATATCGCTGTGGCGGAAAAGCAGGGAGTATCGGCACAAGATCTAAGGGGTACGTTACAGAATGACATTTTGAAAGAATTCATTGCCCAGAAGGAGTGGATATTTCCGCCTGAACCGTCCATGCGGATCATCACTGATATGATGCGATATTGTACCGAGAACATGCCGCAGTACAATACCATATCCATTAGTGGCTATCATATTCGGGAAGCGGGATCCACCGCAGCTCAGGAATTGGCCTTTACGCTGGCGGATGGATTTACCTACGTAGAATATGCCATGAAAGCGGGGCTGGATGTGGATGCCTTTACTCCACGTCTCTCATTCTTTTTTAATTCCCATTTAGACTTTTTTGAGGAAATTGCAAAATACCGCGCCGCCCGTCGCATTTGGGCCCGCCGTATGAAAAATACCTATGGTGCCAAGGACCCGCGATCCTGGAAGTTGCGGTTCCATACTCAAACGGCAGGTTGTACCCTTACGGCTCAGCAACCAGAGAATAATATCGCTCGTACCGCATTTCAGGCCTTGGCGGCTGTATTGGGAGGGACCCAGTCACTGCATACCAATTCAATGGATGAAACATTGGCGTTACCCTCCGAAAAAGCGGCGGAAATCGCACTTCGGACTCAACAATTAATTGCGTATGAGACCGGCGTTACCAATGTGATCGATCCTTTGGGTGGATCCTGGTATCTGGAAAAATTGACCGATAAAATTGAAGCGGAGGCAGAAGCCTATTTTGAAGAAATTGACCGTTTAGGTGGGGTGATTCCTGCCATCGAAAAGGGCTTTTTCCAACGGGAAATCGCCCGAGCTGCCTCTGAGTACCAGGAAAAAATTGATCGGAAACAACGCATCGTGGTCGGCGTGAATCGATTCGAAAAGGAAAATGAAACCATCGAAATTCCCCTCTTGGAAATTGGGGAGGAAGCAGAGCGGGCTCAGGTAGACGCCATCCGTAGTTTGCGACAAACTCGGGATCAATCGGCGGTGAATCAAGCGTTGGAAGCTATAAAAACGGCCTGTCGCAATGGAGATAATGTTATGCCCCCAATTATACAGGCTTCCAAAGCATATGCAACACTGGGGGAGATTGTTGATAGTATGAAAGCTGTTTTTGGAGAGTGGTCCGAATCCAGCGTATTTTGAAAACTTAAAATAAAGGGGTTTACCATGAATTCAAGACGGAAGTTCTTTGTCGTCGTCAGTGGATTGGTATTACTGGTCTTTTTTTGGATTTATTGGGTTTCCACGGGCTCCGGAAATGATACGCCCACCATGGTAAAATTTTTATCGATAGAAGATTTAAAAGACCTGGATCAACCGGCTCGTGTCAAACTGGGCGGGTATGTGAAGGAAGGATCAATCAATATTTCGGATTCGGATCTTTTGGATGCTTCATTTGTAGTGGAACAAGGCGATGAGTCGGTCCCAGTTCGTTATCGCGGGACACGGCCTGATTTATTTAAAGACGGGGCGGAAGTCATCGTAGAAGGGGAATACATAGACGGTGTATTCCAGGCGGATATGCTTCAGACGAAATGTGCTTCTCGGTATGAAGGCGATTTGCGGAATGAAGCGGTGAATCAAGCAGAAATGAGTCCAAAGGATAAGCTATGATTCCAGTTGTCGGTAGTATTGCTCTGTCGCTGGCTCTGGGGTCAGCCGTTCTCACATTTTTCGTCTTAGGACTTTATCTCCGTAATTCAGATTTCCGACTCTATTATTTGGGTCGGAGATTGGCTTTAGCGGTAGGTTGGCTCAGTATTGTCGCCACACTGGTTCTGGTGAATGAATTAATGTTAAACAATTTCGATCTGGACTATGTGGCCCATTACAGCAGTATTGCCACGCCACTCATTTATAAGTTTACGGCTTTATGGGCGGGACAATCGGGGTCGCTCTTGTTCTGGTTGGCCATCCTTTCCGTATATACGATTGTTTTGATTATGCAAAATAAACACCGGAAAACAAAACTGATGCCCTGGGTGATTCTTATCATGGTGTCGGTGCAGTTTTTTTTCTTGGTGTTGATAAATTTTGTGACCAATCCGTTCGAACCGACAGAGGCTAATTTTATTGTCATGGATGGAAATGGATTAAATCCACTACTCCAAAATATTACCATGGCCATCCATCCTCCCATGTTGTATTTGGGGTATGTTGGATTCACCATTCCTTTTGCCTTTGCCATGGCGGCACTCATTACCAGGGATGTCTCGGCGCTTTGGATCCGCTCTGTGAGACGTTGGACGTTGATCACATGGATGTTTCTTACTGCTGGAATTATTTTGGGCGGATGGTGGGCCTATCAGGAATTAGGTTGGGGTGGTTACTGGGCCTGGGATCCCGTGGAAAATGCCTCCCTGATGCCCTGGCTTACGGGAACAGCGTTTATTCATTCCATTATCATCCAGGAAAAAAAGAACATGCTTAAGGTCTGGAATATGATCTTAATCATCATCACCTTTGTCCTGGTGATTTTCGGAACTTTTATGACGCGATCGGGAGTTATGTCTTCCGTCCATGCCTTTACCGCGTCGTCTCTTGGACCCATTTTCCTAGGGTATGTTTTTTTGGTGCTCATCAGTTCATTGATCATCCTACTCCTCCGGTATCCGGCGCTGAAGTCTACCAATCGTATCGAATCGTTTTCATCGCGGGAAAGCGGTTTCCTGTTCAACAATGTTATTTTTATGGTGATTTGCTTTGTGGTGTTATGGGGTACATTGTTCCCGGTATTAACCGAGGCGGTGCGGGGTACCAAAATCACCGTGGGAGCGCCCTTCTTCAATCAGGTAAATATTCCCATCGGTTTACTGCTTCTATTGCTCACCGGTATAGGGCCCTTATTGGCGTGGAGACACACCTCCAAACAGGGGTTTATCAAGAATTTCTCCATACCCTTGGTTGTTGGATTGGTGGCCTTGATGGTAGCATATTTCGTAGGCCTGCGGCATTATGTCCTTCTGAATGTGGGGTTAGTGTCCTTCGTGTTTATGGCCATCATGGTGGAATTCTATCGGGGAATTTCAGCTCGGATGAGTCGGCATGGAGAATCGGCAGGTAAAGCCTTGATTCAAATGATTTCCAAGAATCGATCCCGATATGGTGGATATATCGCCCACTTGGGGATTGTCATTATGTTCATTGGATTCGCCGGGAAGGCCTTTGATCAGGTGAAAGAATTCGGTCTGACGGCCGGCCAGACGGAACATGTGGGTGAATACACTTTCCATTTAAATCAAATTCGAGAGAAAGAGCGTTCCAACCATTATGCTTGGATTGCCGATCTCAGGGTCACGGACAAAGATGGAAATTTTGTGACCAATCTTCACCCTGAAAAACGGATTTACAATTTCCGGAATCCCAATCCCAATGCTCAGCAACCCAACAGTGAATTGGATATATATAATATGCTGAATTTGGATATTTATTCGGTCTTTTCCGGTGTCGATACAGAAAACCACATTGCCTATTTGAAAATCATGTTGACACCCCTGATTCGATGGGTCTGGGTCGGGGGATATATCCTGATTATTGGCACCATGATTTCATTGTGGCCAGTAAGGAGGAAAACCGTATGAGTCCCTGGGCGCCATTCATTGCTTTACTTCTATTCCTTTGGCTGGTATGGTATGTGGTATCACCGTTGTTTGATACCCAATTACAACCTCTATTGGAAGATGATGATCTGGAATCCCTTCAAATCCGGAAACGAGCCTTATATCGACAGTTAAAGGAACTGGAAATGGATTATGAAATCGGGAATTTAAATCCCCAGGATTACCAGAAAGTTCGCCAGGAATTGAAACTGGAAGTCGCGGATATCATGGCCAAAATAAAAGGAATTCGCCAGACTTGATTTGGATTCCCCTTGTTATCGGTACATCAATTACGTAAATCATTTTTTCATCGTCCCGTACTGGCGGATATTTCCTTTTCCATCGGTCCTGGTGAAGTGGTAGGACTTTTAGGGAAAAATGGTACAGGAAAGTCCACCTTACTCCGCGTCATTGCAGGGTTGAGTTCGGCTGATGCTGGGGATGTTCGATTTATGGATAATCCGGTTCGAAGCACTCAAACGGAAAATCGGAAAGATATGCTGTATCTGGGGCATGCGCCGGGGATGTATCCGGGGCTATCCGCCCGGGAAAATTTAGAATTTGCCTCCCGGATTTATTACCCCGATCGAAAACAATTCCCGTTAGATGAAATCTTGGAAAACGTGGGCTTGCGGATTCAGGCGGATGATCCAATCAAAATCTTTTCTCAGGGAATGTTACAGCGGTTGAAATTGGCCTTGGCGAAGACTATCGATTGGAAGCTCCTGCTATTTGATGAACCCTTTTCCGGATTGGACCTCCAGGGCCGGGTACTTACCCAGACTTTTTTCGATCAATCTACCGGTCCTGATCGATCCATGTTGCTGGTCGTGCATGAAGTGGAATGGGCGCTTGAACATTGCACTCGCATCATCATTTTGGGGGGCGGACACGTGATCTATGACCAGGAAAACGGCGCCGAAACCCGAGAAGATGTGAAACGGGTATTTTCGGAAATCATGGCCTGATATGTTCGGCATTCTTCTTAAGAAAGAATTTCTGGTTGAACTGAAATCCAAGGAAATCAGTACGTCCATGCTCACATTTGGTGTGGTGGTCATTCTCATTTTTGCCTTTTCTTTCAATGTATCTCCCAAGGTGATGACCACCTTCGCCCCCGGATTATTTTGGGTGATGACCTTGTTCATTTCCACCCTGGGCCTCCACCGGATGTATGCCTACGAAAAAGAATTCGATGCCTTCGGATTTTTAATCTCTGCACCTGTTGATCGGGGGCTTATATTTTTAGCTAAATGGATAAGTGGCACCCTCTATTCTTTGATTGCGGATCTATTTATTTTGCCGCCGTTTATCCTCTTTCTACAGTTGCAAATTGATATTCATTTGGGATTGGCGGTATTAATTTTGGTTTGCGGAAATCTGGGGCTCATGGTGCTAGGCAGTCTTGTGTCCGGTCTGGCTATGCGGGCTAAGATGAGCGAAGTGTTATTACCCATTTTATTATTTCCGTTGGCTTCCCCGGTTATGATTGCCGCTACCAAAGCATCAACAGCCCTTTTGAATGGAGATCCGTTTCAATCTTGGCAAGTGTGGATTTTGATCTTGGTGACTTTCATCATAAGTTTTGGATTGGTTGGTTTCTTAGTTTTTGATCACATAACGGAAGAATAATGAAATTCATTAATGCACGTATTAACCAAATAGGGTTGGGCCTGTTGCTTTTAGCTCTGGCCATCGACCTGTATATCATTGTTTTTCATACCCCCATGATCCCCCAACAACACTGGGCGCAGAAGATTTTTTACGTTCATGTCCCGGTGGCCTGGACAGCATTTATGTCCTATTTTATGGTGATGGTGGGCGGGATTGCCTTCTTAACCACTAGGAACATGAAATGGGATCGATTCGGCCAGGCCGCAGCAGAAATCGGGACGCTTTTTATGTCCCTGGTTTTGGTAACCGGCCCCATCTGGGCCCGTCCGATTTGGGGCAAGCCCTGGGTCTGGGAACCGCGCCTAACCACATCGCTGATCTTGTTTTTGATCTACGTGGGGTATTTCATGCTCAGAGAATTCGGAGGTCATCCGGAACGGATTGCTCGTTATGCTGCTGTGTTGGGTATCATCGCTTTCATTGATGTTCCCATCATTTTTCTCTCGGTTAAATTTTGGGCGCCGGAAATCCAGTCCCATCCCCAGGTGGAAATGGCCAAACAACAGGGCGGCATTCTGGCTCCCTTTTTCTTCTCTCTGGCGGTGTTTACCGTTCTCTATGTTTTTATGATGCGCTTAAGAATTCACACGTTAAAATTGCAGGAGGAATTAGATACCCATGCAGTATGACTTTTTCGGCTACTTTTTATCGGCGACCGTAATCGTATTTGTGGTAATATTTGCCTGGTTCGGCCAGCAATTGGTTAAAAATGGCCGCGTGGCAAAGCGTCTAGAGGAGATGCAGAGAGGATCAAAATAATGAATCGTAGAATTGTACACATCGTGGGAACCGGCACAATCGGTGAACCCTTGATTGGTCTGTTAAGTGATTTCAGGGATCAACTGGGCATCGATGAAGTGACCTTCCATAAGAATTCTCCGTTGAAAAATGACCGCCCAAAGATTCAACGTCTTATTGACCGTGGGGCGCGACTGGCCGTTGATGAAGATAAAATGCAAAAATTTAAGGCTTTGGATATGATGCCAGAGATCGAGACCGAGGAAGCCATTAAACGGGCGTCAGTGGTCATCGATTGCACACCCAAAGGTATTGGTCAATTCAATAAGGAACAATATTATCAAAAATTTAAAGACGACGTATTGGGCTTTTTAGCTCAGGGTAGTGAGAACGGATTTGGAAAGAAATATGCCCGAGGTATTAATGATTCCGTGCTCACCAAAGAAGACCAGTTTATTCAAGTGGTGTCGTGTAACACTCATAATCTATCCTGTATCACCAAAACCTTGGGGGTTCAGGATGATCCTGATAATTTAATCGAAGGCCGGTTTGTGTGTGTTCGTCGGGCGAACGATATTAGCCAACCGGGGTCCTTCATTCCGGCGCCTCAGGTGGGACGTCATAATTCAGAAAAATATGGTTCCCACCATGCAGAGGATGCGGTAGACCTCTTTAGCACTTTGAATTATGATTTGAACCTTTTCTCTTCCGCAATGAAGGTAAACAGCCAGTACATGCATGTCCTTTGGTTTACGCTGAAGGTTAAGGAACCTACCAGTCTGACTAAGGTTAAAGAGGCGCTCTACAACAATCCATATGTGGCCATGACAGAAAAAGATATGACCAGTACGGTATTTTCTTTTGGACGGGATCAGGGGCATTATGGACGCATCCTGAATCAGACTGTGGTTGTGGAACAAACGCTTAACGTACGGAACGAACACGAAATTACTGGTTTTTGTTTTACGCCTCAGGATGGAAACTCGCTACTGAGCAGTATCTCTGCCGCTGAGTGGTTTTTATATCCCCACTCCTACGAAGATAAAATCCAGTGTCTTTCGGACTTTTTCTTTAAAAACATTTGATTCCAATTATTGTTACGGCGGTCGTAGGACCGTTTCAGGAAAACTGTTACATCCTGGGATTTGATGACCCGGAACAGTCGGCCTTGATCGTGGATCCCGGGGCAGAAGCGGATCGAATTATTTCAATTCTTGAATCCCGGAAATGGCATCCCAAAGCCATCCTGAATACACACAGCCATTTAGATCATATCAGCGCGGTTTCGACTCTTCAAAAGCACTATCAGATTCCCTTTTATTTGCAGGCAGAGGAAAAGCCTGTCCTGCATAGTTATCCTGAAACATGCCGACTTTTTGGCCTGGAACCGGAACCATTGCCGACGGTGACCCATTGGCTTCATGGCGATGATACGCTCTCTTTTCCTTTTTCGGAAATACAGGTTATGTTTACGCCGGGGCATACGCCGGGAAGTTGCCTGTTCTTGGTTGGCGAGGTTGGATTTACCGGGGATACGCTTTTTATGGGATCCGTGGGACGTACCGATCTTCCTGGTGGTAATTTTGACACTTTAAATCGAAGTTTGACACGCATCCTACATGAGGTTCCAGATCAACTCCAATTGTATCCGGGACATGGACCCTCTTCAACGATGGAGGAGGAAAAACGGCATAACCCGTTTCTTCGGCCCCTGGTTCACCAGTAAATTAGAGACCTATGAAAGTTATTGAATTCCTAGAAAAAGCCAATACGACACTGTTCAGCTATGAAATCATTCCACCACAACGTGGTGGCGACATTGATCGCATTTTCCGGTTGGTGGATGAACTCATTCCCTTTGATCCTCCGTTTATTGATCTCACCAGTCGGTCTGCAGAAGTGTATTATGAAGATTTACCGGACGGATCTGTCCGCCGGCTGATTAAACGAAAACGACCGGGTACTATCGGCCTAAGCGCCGCCATAAAGAATCGCTATTCGGTAGAGACGGTACCCCACATTTTATGCAGTGGCTTTACCCAGCAGGAAACGGAAGACGCCCTCATTGAATTAGCTTATTTGGGAATTCACAATATTCTGGCTGTTCGGGGCGATGACCTGCGTAAACAGACTGTGGACCAACCGGGCAAAACCTTTAACAAGTATGCGGTGGATTTGGTACGCCAAATTTCCAATATGAATAAAGGAGTTTACCTGGAAGATTTGGTGGATGCCCATCCTACCGATTTTTGTATCGGAGTCGGTGGTTATCCGGAAAAACATTTTGAAGCACCAAATCTGGAGACCGACTTAAAATTTTTAAAAGCCAAAGTCGATGCTGGCGCAGATTATATTGTCACCCAAATGTGCTATGATAATCAGGCCTATTTCCACTTTGTGGACGAATGCAGGAAAATGGGAATCGATGTGCCCATTATTCCGGGTATTAAAATTATTACCCGTGAATCCCATTTGCGATCCATTCCCCGGAATTTCTATGTGGACATTCCCAGCGCTTTAACGGAACAGATTATTGGTCAGGATCGTGAAACAGTATACGATGTAGGAATTAATTGGGCCTTGAATCAGGTTCAGGGACTGGTGGAGGCCAAAGTACCCTGTGTTCACTTCTATATCATGTCATCTGCAAAAGAAGTGGCGCAGGTCGTTTCGCAGTTTAAATAATCGTGGAAGAGCGCTTTCATAATACCTGGCTCCGCCTGGTGCCTCATCCTGAAAAGACCGCTGTCGTAGTGGCGGTCTCGGGAGGGCTGGATTCCATGGTTTGTCTGGATTTACTGGATAGGCTTAGAAAGCGCTATGGATTCTCCTTGACAGTGGCTCACGTTAATCATCACCTGCGGTCTGATTCGGATTTGGATGAGGCCTTGGTCATTAAAATCTCCCAGAACCGTGGCTTGCCTTGGAGGATTGCATCCATTACCTCGGACCCGAAACCAGGGGAAAGTCCTGAGGCCTGGGCGCGGGAAGAACGTTATGCCGCCCTGGAGTCCATCTGCGAAGCAGTGGGCGGAGATGTAATTGTAACGGCTCATCACGGCAATGATCAGATTGAAACATTGCTGCTTCGGCTGCAGTCGGGGGCCGGTATCTCCGGTCTGATGGGGATTCCGGAACGACGAGGGCGTTTGCTGCGGCCCCTCTTGTCCTTCTCACGGTCAGAGCTGGAACGGTATGCTCAAGAGCACCATTTGGATTATCGGAATGACTCCACCAATCTGGATGAAACCATTCCCCGGAATTTTCTCCGCCATCAAATTGTGAAACCTTGGGAGGCTAAGGTGGCATCGCTACCAGAGCAAATTGGGCATTCGGTCCAAACCCTTCAGGCCATGGACCAAGGTTTAAAATACTTGATTGAGCAATTCCTTCTTCCGGCAGTAGGGCGAAAACAGGGAGCTCACTGGGTCATAAATGGGCAGGTCTTTGACTTGCTTCCAGAATATGTGCAAATTCGGACCCTTCAACTGTTAGACAGTTCGGACCAGCCCTGGCGACGAAAAGACTGGACGAATTTGAAACAAACCCTAGCTTCAAGAAAAACAGGAGTTCTGCATCCGTTGCCAGGAGGATCCTTATTGCTTCGTAATCGTAATCAATGGATTATCCGCGTGAAACCGCTTCCGGAACGGGTGGAAATTCCGGTACTGCCAGGTGAACGAGTGGAATTGCCCTTGGGCGTCTTTGTTTGGAATCCAGTGTTTATGTCAAACGGCGTGTCGGTTCATTGTCCCGGTCGGGAGATTGTAGACGAGGATCGATTGAAAGCTTATGGAAACCTGGTTGTCCGCCATTGGGAGAATGGCGATTGGATTCAACCCTTAGGCATGAACGGAAAAAAGAAAGTCAGTGATTTGTTGATTGATTTAAAAGTAGATCGCTTTGCCAAAGCGGAACAGTATGTATTAGCCCGAGGTAAAGAAGTCTTATGGGTCTGTGGACACCGAATTAGTGACCGGATTAAGTTGACGCCAAAGACCCGGAATCGGGCGGAACTTTTATTTGAACACTTGGTAGTTACCTAATGATTATCCATAATACAGAACTCACATGTCTCATTGACACACCTGAAATTGAACGACGGACGACAGAAATAGCCGAGAATCTTTCACGGCAGTTTAACGACCAGTCGCCCATTTTCATCGGCATTTTAAACGGCAGCTTCATTTTTTTAAGCGACCTGATTCGCAAAATGACCATCCCCTGCGAAGTAGATTTCATTAAAGTTTCCAGTTATACAGGTACGCAATCAGTGGGTACAATTCGGCTTATAAAAGATATTTCCGCCGATATTACCGGGCGTCATGTCATCGTTGTGGAAGATATTATTGATACCGGCCTAACCATAAAATTCATTAAAGATCGCATGCTGGAAGCCGATCCGGCTTCTGTCACCATTGTCACCTTGCTGCTGAAGCCCGATATGGTGAAAGTCCCATTCACTATCGATCAGGTGGGATTTGAAATTCCCCCTGAATTTGTGGTGGGATACGGCTTGGATTACAATCAACAATTTCGCTATTTACCGGCGATATATCGAATAGAAGGAAAGCAAATTACATGAGTGCAAAGGAAAATCCCCGTCCACCAAAACGACCGACGCGGGGTAATCAAAAACGTCAGACCCCTACGGGACCCAAATCTACGCCACCGGGATTTCAATGGAAGAAGGCTGGTAGGACCTCCTTGGTATGGATATCCATTATCCTCTTAGCCATTTTTCTGTCCGGTTTGTTTACCGGAGCAGGAGAAAAAGAATATGAAATCGATTATTTCCAATACCGGGATTTTCTCCAGAATAAGAAAATATCCAAGGCCGCTATTATCGAAAACACATTTCATGGCACCTTAAGTGAACCTCAAACCATTATTTCGCCCATGGGAACTCCGGAAGAAATCACCAAATTTTATGTTCAGGTCCGGGTGATTGATCGAGAGACGTTGGCGGAATGGGATCAGTACGGTGTGGAATATACGTTTAAAGAAAAAACGGTGGATTGGAGCGGTTATCTTCAAGCCTTGCTACCCTGGTTGGTTTTAATAGGGTTCTGGTTCTTTATTATTCGGAGAATGCAGGGTGGCGGCGCTGGCGGTATGCGCGGGGTGTTTAACTTTGGGAAGAGCCGCGCTAAAATGTGGAACGCTAGCATGCGAAAAGTCAATTTCAACGACGTAGCCGGATGCGATGAAGCCAAAGAAGAATTACGGGAAGTCATTGATTTCCTGAAACATCCCAAACGGTTTCAGAAATTGGGTGCTAAAATTCCTCGCGGCGTCCTTTTGATAGGACCTCCAGGAACTGGGAAGACCCTGTTAGCCAGAGCCGTAGCTGGGGAAGCCAATGTGCCCTTTTTCAGCCTAAGCGGTGCCGACTTTGTGGAAATGTTTGTGGGCGTAGGCGCCTCTCGGGTACGGGATTTATTTGAGGAGGGTAAGAAAAATGCGCCCTGTATCATCTTCATCGATGAACTGGATGCGGTAGGACGTCAGCGGGGCGCTGGTCTCGGAGGAGGACACGATGAACGGGAACAAACCCTGAATCAATTGTTGGTGGAGTTGGACGGATTTGACAGCAGTCAAAATGTGATTGTTATGGCCGCCACCAACCGCCCCGATGTGCTGGATTCCGCCCTATTGCGACCAGGCCGGTTCGATCGCCAGGTCGTGGTAGACGTACCCGACGTGAAGGGCCGCCTGGGAATTCTGAAAGTTCACACAAAAAATATTGTCATGAACAAGCGCAAGGTCAATCTGGAGGCCTTAGCCAAGGGAACGCCCGGAATGGTGGGTGCGGATTTAGCCAATATCGTGAACGAAGCGGCGCTGTTGGCGGCTCGGAAGCGGAAATCAACAGTGGATATGTCGGATTTTGAAGAAGCCAAGGATAAGGTCATGATGGGAGTTCAACGGAAAAGTTTGATTTTTTCCGATGAAGAAAAGAAAGTTACCGCCTATCACGAAGCCGGCCATGCCTTGGTTGCGGCAAGCATTCCCAAAGCCGATCCTATTCATAAAGTGACCATTATTCCCCGGGGCCGGGCGTTGGGTGTCACCATGCAACTTCCCATTGATGAGAAACATGGCTATACCAAGGAATATATTGAAGGACGGTTGGCTATCATGATGGGCGGACGAGCTGCGGAAGAATTGATATTTAATGAATTAACCACTGGTGCAGGAAATGATATCGACCAGGCCACTCGTATTGCCCGGAAAATGGTGTGCGAATGGGGAATGAGCGACGTTCTGGGTCCCATGACATTCGGGAAAAAGCACGAAGAGATTTTCCTAGGTCGGGAGATTCAATCTCCCCGGGATTACAGTGATGTTACCGCTCGGATGATTGATGAGGAAGTGGTCCGGATTGTGCGCAAAGCCCGAAAACGGGCGGTCTCTATTCTGGAAGAAAATAAAGCCATTCTCCACCGTATTGCGGAAGAATTATTGAAATATGAAACCATCAATGGGGAAGATATCCAGAAAATTCTGGGCGGAAAGAAAATTCGCCGGTCCTTGCCATTGCGTAATGGATCTCAACCACGTCGACGTCGTCGTCCCCGGACCACCTCCCAGACGAATAGGAACCCGGCGGATCATTCACAAAAGAAAACAACGGGATCTTCTTCAGGCAGACGTGATACCCGCCGTACTCCTTCTCCAGGATCAAAAGAATCCGATGGGAGAAAATAATTCCCTGATATGAATCCAACGACGCTCCTTCGGCAAATCCGGAATCCCGAAGCCGATACAGTGGTCATGGGCATCCTGAATGTCACACCCGATTCGTTCAGTGATGGAGGGGAATATCTGGATCCGCAGCGAGCGGTGGATCATGCCCTCAAGTTGGAAAAAGAAGGGGCGGATATTCTGGATATCGGAGGTGAATCCACGCGACCAGGTGCTATGCCTGTTGAAGTGGATGAAGAATTATCCCGGGTAATCCCAGTGATTCAGGGTATTCGGGAACGCAGTTCAATTCCCATTTCGGTGGATACGTATAAATCGGACGTGGCTCAGAGGGCGTTGGAGGCGGGAGCTACCATGATTAATGATATATCGGGACTCAATTTTGATCCAAACATGGTATCCGTGGCTAAGGCGTTTGACTGTCCAGTAGTGGTCATGCATATTGTTGGAACCCCTCGGTCCATGCAGGATAATCCGTGGTACGATGATGTGGTGATCGATATCAAAGCTTATTTTGAGGAGCAGGTTT
>CAZHTM010000006.1:0-8557 GCA_964535735.1 uncultured bacterium | reverse complement strand
GCTCGCATCGTTCGGGTCCATGATGTCCGGGAAGCCGTCCGGGCTGTGAAAATTGTGGATCAAATTCGTCGAGTTCCTGACCGAATCGAATAAACCCGGCTCTGTTCTGGTATGGACCCCAGAGCGTAAATTTTCCCATGACATTATTCCACATCGGTTTTTTGAGAGTCACCTTGTTGGATCTGGTCGACCTTTTGTTGGTGAGTTGGATCTTTTACAAGGTCTATCACTATTTCAAAGGGACCCGGGCCGGTCAAATGCTGGTTGGCTTGATCATCCTTTTGATTTCATCCTTTTTATTCAACGCTCTGGGATTTTCGGCCACATCCTGGTTGGTCAATCAATTTCAGACAGTATGGGTTGTTGCTTTTGTAATCCTCTTCCAACCAGAGATACGGCGGCTCCTGATCTATGTGGGGCAGCATCGGTTTTTCCGACGCATTTTTCGCTTGGGAACTTCGAAAACAATTGAAGCTATTGTGGATGCCACCACTGAAATCATTCAACGAGGGTGGGGCGCTCTCATCGTGATTCAACGAGAAACAGGATTACGCTCGTACAAGGAAGCGGGAATGCCTCTAAAAGCCGAAGTTACCGCACCTTTGCTCATTTCTCTGTTTAATCCTTCCTCACCGCTTCATGATGGGGCGGTTATTATACAAAACGATATTATTGAAGCCGCATCCTGTATTTTACCATTAACAGAAAGCACCACGATTTCTAAGGATATGGGTACCCGTCACCGGGCGGCCCTAGGACTAACGGAAGAATCGGACGCCATTGTCATTGTGGTGTCTGAGGAAAACCGGAAACTATCTATTGCGGAAGATGGGGTCTTTGTAAAACTGGGAATCGATGATATGGAATTACGACGATACCTTAATGAAAAACTATTCATGTCTTCAGGAGATTAAGACGGATGGATAAACAAGCCATACTCCAGGAAATATCAAACGTCATCAAAGGAACGTTAATTGAATATCTGGGCATTGAATTCATCGATATTGGAACGCACAGTCTTACCGGACGAATGGCGGTGGGTCCCCATACCAGCCAACCCATGGGGTTGCTTCACGGGGGCGCGTCTCTTGTCCTAGCGGAAACCCTGGCCAGTGTGGCGGGGACACTGGAATTGGACATGGATAAACAATATTGCGTCGGGATGGAAATCAACGCTAACCATGTGAAACCTGCCCGAGAAGGATTTGTAACCGGTGTGGCACAGGCCATTCATTTGGGACGGAAAACGCAGATTTGGCAAATCCACATCCGGGATGATCGGGACCGTTTGATTTGTGTCAGCCGTATGACCTTGGCGGTTATGGACAAATAAAAATGAACGCGGAAGCGGACATTCTGGAATCTCAGATTATACCGGAAGCCATGTTCTTGGCTTGTGCGCAAGTCGCCCTGAACCGGGATGCCGCTTTTGCCGCCTGGTCATTACCGCGATCCAGCGATTGGCAAGTGCTCATCTCTACATCCCAAACCAAAACCTCCCTGGATATTCTTGATAAAGAGATTCCAGGGTTCTTCATTCATCCATTTTCTGTACAATCAGGTTCTGCGCCGCTTTTCCTATCGGCGGATATCTATTACAATTCGATGGAGAAACGTTTGATGTCATTGACCAATCGGGAACGAGCCTCTGATTGGTTCAAAGACATTGAATCCCGGGCCATGAAACCGGATGCGGAAGGTCCGAAGTTTTATACTCAGTCATTAAAGAGTTCTGTTCATGCTATAGATCAGGAAGCGCTTTACACATCGTGGGTATCCAAAGCCATTCAGTCTATTCAGAACACATCCCTGGAAAAAGTAGTCCTGGCCCGGACATACATCACCCGGGATACTATCGATCCCATTCGATTTTTTTCGGTCCTGCGAAAATTGTATCCCCATGCCTTTGTGTCATTAATCTCCACACCGGAGTATGGAACCTGGATAGGCGCTTCGCCGGAACTCCTTTTGGCGGTGAATGAAATCCATCAATTCCGAACCGTTTCCCTGGCTGGCACGGAACCGGTGAATGCTAACCAGGATCCGGTAAAGTGGACGGAGAAAGAATTTGAAGAACAGGATATTGTAAGCCGATACATTTTGAACCGGATTCGAAACCAGGGAATTGATCAAATTCACATCGAAGGCCCCTATACTCATCAAGCTGGCAATGTATATCATTTACGTACCGATATTACCGGGTCCTTGAATTCACGTAACGGGACAGTAAAAACTTCCAAATTGGTTAATATTCTTCATCCCACGCCAGCAGTATGCGGGCGACCCAAACAGCAGGCGCTGGAGTTTATTCATGAGACGGAACCCTTTCACCGTAAACTGTACGCCGGATTCTTAGGTCCCGTCCACCTGCAAGACGAATCGCGGTTGTATGTCAATCTCCGGTGTTTGCAGCTGTTGGAGAATCAGGCGGTGGTTTATGCCGGGGCTGGAATTACCCAGGATTCGGTTCCCTCAGATGAGTGGACCGAGACGACCCTGAAATGCGAAACCTTATTGCGAGGACTTCATGTCTGAAACCTACGCCCGGTGCCGGGAATTGGTGGAACTTTGCGTTCAAAAAGGTCTTAGACGAGCGGTCCTTTCCCCCGGAAGTCGGAATGCCCCCCTGGCATTAGCTTTTTACCGTCATCCAGATATTCAGACAATTTCCGTAATCGATGAACGGTCAGCGGCGTTTTGTGCCCTGGGAATGGCGCAAGCCCTGAAGACACCGGTGGCGTTGGTCTGCACATCGGGGACAGCGGCGCAAAATTACGGTCCGGCGATTGCGGAGGCGTATTATTCTGAAATACCCCTGGTTGTTTTCACCGCCGATCGCCCTCCGGAATGGATCGATCAGCGGGACGGTCAAGCCATTCACCAGGACCACATCTATGCACCTCATATTCGCTATGAAGCGACCTTACCCGTGGACACTCAACATGACGATGCGCAGTGGCACTGGAATCGCCTGATAAACGAAGCGCTGAATGCAGCGACCCATCCCATCTCCGGCCCTGTGCATTTAAATATTCCCTTTCGGGAGCCATTTTATCCTCTGGAAAAGGATGAAGAAGAGATCTCGACTCCCCGTCTCATTTCCGAAGTTCGAGGTACCCCTACATTGGATGGAGAATCCTGGTCCCGGATTAAAACCGAATTAAATGCTGTCTCTCGGATTCTGCTGGTAGCGGGGCAATCGCCTCCCGAGACCGATTTGCGGAATCTGGTTGAAGAAGTAAGTACCCGGTTCAAACTACCGGTAGTTGCAGACCATCTCTCCAATTTAGGCAGGCTTACCCATCGTATTGATTCTCACGATGTTTTGGCTATGGATTCAGGACTTATGACCGAGCTCAAGCCGGAGTTGGTAATCAGTTGGGGTCAGTCACTATTATCCCGTCCCTGGAAGACAGCTCTGCGAAATATGTCCCATCTAAAAATCTGGCAGTTGCAGGTAGAAGGGCAGGTGGCCGATACGTTTCAATCCCTGGACACCATTATTCGAGTGACGCCCCAAACCTTTTTTCAGCACTGGCTGACGTCCAGGGATATGGAGGAAAAAGACCCGGAGTATGTGGATACCTGGATGAATAGTCAACACAAAGCCCGCGGTGCAGTCAGCGATCTCCTGGCACAACCCCGGTTTGAACTATCCGAACCGTGGATTGTTCAAAAGGTATTGAAAGCATTACCTCCGGAAACAAATCTTCATTTAGGGAATAGTTTGCCCGTAAGATGGGCCAATCTATTTCCCCTTCCAGTGCATCCTGTGGAGGTGTATTCCAATCGGGGAACGTCCGGTATTGACGGGACAGTGAGCACGTCTCTCGGCCATGCCCTGGCGACGCAACGACTCCAGGTGTTGATTGTGGGTGACCTGGCGTTTCACTATGATCATAGCATCTTGTTCGACTGTCCGGCACCACCCCATCTGCGGATATTGGTGTTAAACAACCAAGGTGGTGGAATTTTTGGTGTGATTGATGGTCCCACCAGGCAGCCGGAGTTTGAAGCGGTGTTTCGAACACCCCATACCCGATCATTTCAGGAGTTGGGTCGGATGGCGGGAATGGATACGCTGGTGACGACGTCCAGTGAAGACTTCCAGACTCATATGGAAACATTTTTAACTCCAGGGCCTCGAGCCATTCTTTGGGAAATCCAAACGGACTGGACGCTTAATCAGGCATTCTTCAACGCTCTTAAAACGTGGAATCAGACATGAAGACAACATTGAATTGGAAACCGGTAAAAACGTATCAGGAAATTTTATTCACCGAAGCGGAAGGAATTGGGAAGATTAGCATCAACCGCCCAGAGGTTCATAATGCCTTTACTCCACTCACCGTCTCAGAAATGATCGATGCCATTGACATTTGCCGGGAAGATGATCGGATTAAGGTAGTGATTCTCACGGGTGAGGGAGGAAAAGCTTTTTGTAGCGGCGGCGACCAACGGGTCCGTGGCGAAGGGGGATACGTGGGGTCAGACCAAATTCCCCGATTGAATGTGCTGGATCTTCAAAAACGCATTCGCTCCCTTCCCAAAGTGGTGATTGCTATGGTGGCAGGCTGGGCCATCGGCGGAGGACATGTATTGCACGTGGTGTGCGACCTCACGATTGCTGCCGATAATGCCCGATTTGGACAGACAGGACCAAAAGTGGGGTCCTTTGACGGCGGATTCGGTGCGAGTTACCTGGCCCGGATCGTGGGACAGAAAAAGGCTCGTGAAATCTGGTTTTTGTGTGAACAATATGACGCCGATGAAGCGCTGAATATGGGTTTGGTAAATAAAGTGGTACCATTGGATGAGCTCGAGGCGACAACGGTTGATTGGTGCCGGAAAATTATGACCAAGTCACACACTGCCGTTCGGTTATTAAAATCTGCATTTAACGCGGAATTGGACGGCCAGGCTGGTCTTCAGGAATTGGCGGGAAATGCCACTTTGCTCTATTATTTATCGGATGAGGCGCGGGAAGGGAAAGAGGCGTTCTTAGAAAAACGCGACCCGGAATTTGATAAATTCCCACGCTTCCCCTAGAAGTTATGTCCTCCATCAAGACTTGGATTGAAGCTGCCCGACTCCGGACTTTACCCCTGTCGCTAGCCTCCATCATTGCTGGGGGTGCGCTAGCAAGGGAAGCGGGTGAGTTTCGTCTGGACGTTTTTCTATTGGCTCTTTTGGTGGCCGCGTTCCTTCAAATTCTGGCGAATTTTGCCAACGATTACGGTGATTTTGTCAAAGGCACCGATTCTCAGCATCGGGTAGGACCTACCCGAACACTCCAATCTGGGGCGTTGAGTCTCCGGCAGATGCAGATCGGCATTGCCGTGGTTGTGGGGTTATGTTCACTGTCTGGAGTTCCTCTAATTATCATAGGCCGTGGTTCTCTGTTCACCGGGTCGGGATGGATATTTGCCTTGTTGGGATTGGCGGCCATCGGCGCCGCCCTGGCCTATACTATGGGTCACCGTCCTTATGGGTACAGTGGTTTAGGCGATAGCTTTGTTTTTTTGTTTTTTGGCCCCGTGGCTGTGTTGGGAACAAAATACCTCATGTGGTCGCATTGGGCCGTTGAAGATTTCCTACTGGCTTTGGGTTTCGGCCTGTTAAGTGTGGGTGTCTTGAATATCAATAACATGCGCGACCGGGAAAATGATGCCGCCTCCGGTAAACACACCCTCCCTGTACGCCTGGGACCTCGATGGGCAAAAGTTTATCACGGCGTCATCCTGGGAATCGGCTTGATGACCATATTGGCGTATGGTGCCCTTGTGTCTTTTGGCCAAAACATCTGGGGTCTTGCAGGATTGTGGGTGATCAGCCTGGGGTTGGCAGGGCAGCAAAGCGGAATTTTTAAAACCGAGCCAATGGCCATGGATCCATACTTGAAAAAATTATCGTTAGGCAGTCTGGTTCTGGCAGCGTATTTATTTGTCTGGTTAGGGTAAACAATGTCCCTGGAACTCCATTGGGGGACCTATCGGTTGTATTTTCGAGTACCGGCCCGAACTTCCCGCGGTGCATTGACGCATCATGATATCTATGTAGTGCAGTTGATCGATCCGCAATCGGGAAATATGGGCTGGGGCGAGGTGGCACCCTTGCCAGGATTAAGTCCCGATGATCCGCAGGTAATCGAAGCCTGGCTTTCTTCTCACCATGAGATAGAGAGCGAAGACGTTCTGCTGTCCATTCCTGAACAATGTCCGGCTCTGCTCTTTGGTGTGGAAATGGCCCTGCGCGATTTGCAAACACATCTACCACTGACCCTTTTTCCGGGGACATTTACAGCCGGTAAACGGGGAATCTCCATCAACGGTTTGGTGTGGATGAGCGATGTAGTCACCATGGAAGCCCAATTTCAGTCCAAGATTGACGCCGGTTTCACCTGCCTGAAGATGAAGATTGGTGCATTGGATATCACTGAGGAATTGAACCTCTTAGCTCGGATCCGATCCCGGTATTCGCACCGAAATCTGGAGATTCGGGTAGACGCCAATGGAGCCTTTTCTTTGGAGACGGTTTTTCCGGTTCTGGACCGTCTGGCGGAACTGGAGATTCATTCCATTGAACAACCGCTGCCACCGGGGAATTGGAAGGATCTTAAAACGGTCTGTGCTCAGAGTCCCATACCAGTTGCGTTGGATGAAGAATGTATTGGTATCACGGATAAGGCGGTTCAGGCGCGCTTACTGGACACGGTTCAACCAGCCTTTATTATACTGAAACCCACCTTATTGGGTGGATTTAAGGCGGCGGAAAGGTGGATTTCCCTGGCAGAAGCGCGGGGCATCGGCTGGTGGGTCACCTCTGCGTTGGAATCCAATCTGGGACTGAATGCCATTGCCCAGTGGACTGCATCACTTCACACCACCCGCTTTCAGGGTTTGGGAACCGGATCGCTATACACCAATAATTTTTCCAGTCCTCTATTTATTCAACAGGGCGAACTTTGGATCGATTCTGAAACACCCTGGGATGAAATGCAATTACAATCTGTAGTTCAGGTCTGATCCATGACGGATACGCTCATTCTGAATGGAAAGGCAGTATCTCCTGAAAGTCTGCCGGAACTCTTGGGTGCTGAAGAACCCTGGCTCCGCCAATTGGGTGAGTTTTTACACGAATGGTGGGATGAAAAGCCTGATATGGACTTCCAAACCTCCGGATCCACAGGGAAGCCTAAGACCGTGCGGTTTACCAAAGATCAATGCCGGGAATCAGCCCGGCGTACGTTGACGTATTTTAACATTCCCGTGGGAGGAACCGCGCTGCTGTGTTTGCCCACCACGTATGTTGCCGGGAAAATGATGGTAGTCCGGGCGCTGGTGGGTTCTTTGAACCTGGTGGCCATCCTCCCCAGTTCTAATCCCTGGCCGACATCGCTTCCTCCAATAGATTTTGCGGCTGTGACGCCCCATCAACTGGCATCCTTAGATGCCCGCACGGCTGTGGAAAGAACCATGCGCCCTACGGGAGTTTTGTTGGTGGGGGGGGCTCCACTGTCTCCAGCGCTTGAGGCGTCGCTTCAAAAAATAAATTGTCGTATCTATGAAACCTATGGCATGACGGAAACTTTGACCCATGTGGCGGTGCGGCGATTGGGTTCGTCCGGGACGTCCGTATTTTCGGCAATTCCCGATGTTGCCTTATCCACCGATTCGGAAGACTGCCTGGTGATTCGGGCTGAATATTTAGGTTCCCACCCGGTCCACACTCGAGACCGCGTGCGGATGGTCGGCGAACATCAGTTTCAGTGGTTGGGACGGCACGATCGGGTGATCAATTCCGGGGGAATTAAAATACATCCGGAGGAGGTGGAGGCACAAATAGGGATGGGATTGCAGAAACAGCCTTTTTTTATTCATCCCCTTCCTGATGAACGATTCGGCGAAAAAGTCGTCCTTTGGGTGGAAGGGGAATCCACTCCAATCCTTGAAAAACACATTTCCGAATTATTGGAAACCATTACAGGTCCGGAAAAACCACGGGAATACCATATCCTGCCACAGTTTCAGCGAACCACCACCGGGAAAATTGACCGGCAGGGAACGGTGGAGACGTGGCTTAGAAGAAGATAATGGTTAGATGGGGCTTAGGATCTCGGTTGTGATATCTTAGCATTGTATTTTTAATAATCCCGACTGGCGAATCAAAATTAGGTAGTTGAGCAAGATCAAGTCCATTCACTCTTGTTATTGCGAGGTGCCCCGATAGTTATCGGTGCGATAAAGCAATCCAGAATCCCGGAATAGACGGGATTGCTTTGCTTCGCTGCGCAATGACACCCCTGATTTGGTATGATTGCAACTGTGTATCGCGATCCCGCCAATTTGTGGAATAGGACTATCCTGCGACAGATTTAAGAGGTAGGAAATTTTTTCTCGTTACATGGCTCTGCCGTGTAACGGAATTAATCAACCGGTATTCACGTCCACAGCTTTTTTTCACCGGGAAAGTAAAATTCATTTGAATAACTTATAAATATTGGTAAGATACTTATATGAAATACGAAGAACTAATTAAAGTATTTGCACAAAGACCA
>CAZHTM010000005.1:0-82456 GCA_964535735.1 uncultured bacterium | reverse complement strand
CGGGAAGATGTGGGCTTGTATTCTTCTGATCAACGGAATACAATGATACAAACCAATGTCATTTATCCTTTCAATGAGATTGGTACAAAGGCGGTGTCCACGTCCCTTATGTACAATTCAATCCTGAGTACGGACGACATCCTCAACGTTACCTGGAATGTCGGTGGAAGAACCACGTTGCCCAGACGGATCACAACTTCAGGTCAATATTCTTTCCAGTATTATCAAAACGGGAATTCTATTACGCGAAACCACACCTGGCAAGCCAACGTGAGTCATGCCTTATATGAAAGTCTCTTCAGTACAGCAGATTTAAACCTGAATTATTTCATCGAAGATACCTACCAACGGTCTGAGTTCCAGTTTCCTCTGAAAACCAATTACCGTAAAAATCTGCCAGTGGGCCGGCTTACCATGAATTTCGGCTGGCAGCCGAATCAGGAATTCATTATCAGTGAAAACGGTACAATCCTGGACGCTTCCCAACCCCATAATTTTGGCGACCAATTAACGCTTCTTTTATCGACGGAAAATATTCTGGAAGAGAGTATTACGGTCACGTCACTGGATGAGTTGATCCTCTATACTCGGGACGTGGATTTTCTGGTGCAACCCTATGGCTCCGGGTTTGAAATTTCCCGAATTCCCGGAAGCGCGATTCCCGATTCAGTCACCGTGTTGGTCCATTACAGTGTATTAGGCAAACCCACCCAACAAACGCACTACACCTTTTGGACATATGGCATTGGATATTCCTATCAGAGTTATTGGGGGCTGATTATGGGATTCACTGGATCCTCTTCCCGATACCCTGAATCCCAGTTTGAGGGTTTTAGTACTCAGGATGAAAAACATGATGAAACGTGGTTTTTAAACATCGATTATTCGCCCTTTAATTTGGAAATAAAGCAGGAGCGTTCCGATTCAAAGCTGACGCCATATACCGTAACGTCCGTTTCGCTGAATGGAATCCTGGGCTCGTTTTTAAGTCAGTATTTAATGGTAAGCACGGACTACAGTTGGCAAGATTTACCCCTTCGAGATGATCATCAGGAAATTCAAAATCTGGTTCTGGAAGGATTTCGCCGATTTTCCCGATCGATTCGGGGTAAAATTTCATGGGGGCGACGGTCCATAAACGGTACCCTGAATGATCTTGTGGAAGAGAAATGGTTGGCTGTGGTGAAGTACGAAACGCGCAAAACGGCAATTAGTCTTAATTACAGTTGGTCGCGGAATACATTAATGAGCGACCGGGAACTGGATAAAAAAATGTTCCTGGAGATAAACGTCAAACCATGAAATTCATTTATCTTATCTGGTTAATTCCAACATTGATTGGGGCGCAATCCCAAGTGGTGTGGCCCGCGCCGCCGGACACAGCGAAAATTATACTCCAGGATATACTTGACCATCCCGTTACGTCTTCGACCTCAAATAATTGGGTGACGCGTTTAACGCATTTTCTTCGATCTAAACCGATACCGGATTTTGTCCGTCCCATGGGAGTTGATGCCCACGGCCCCTGGCTGGCAGTTGCTGATCCCGGCGCCGGAGGCGTGTTTTTAATCAATCGGGAATCTGGTGTGACGCGATTTATCGCAACCGAAAACGAGGAAAATGTGGTAGGGGCACCCGTAGATGTGGCCCTGAGTCCGGACGTTGTGGCTGTTGTCTTATCTCCTCGTCCGACCATCCGTTTATACGACTGGAAAGGAGAAGAGATTGAGACCATTAACCTTGAAGGAGACCTGGGTCGGATAACGGGAATTGCCTATCACCATGACGCCTTTTATGTGGTGGATACGGAGCGTCACCAACTTGCCGTCCTCAGTCCGGAGGGCCGTTTAATTCGGCTCCTCGGAGAGCGGGGCATTGAACCAGGACAGTTGAACTATCCCACGTTTATCACCGTTTCCAGGGATGGAACGATTTACGTTACCGATACCATGAATTTCCGGGTGCAGATGCTGAATGCCCAAGGTGAATGGTTGGGACAATACGGAACGCCGGGCGTCGGGCCGGGGCAATTAAATCGCCCGAAAGGTGTTGCCGTGGATACCTCCGGTCGGGTTTATATCATTGATAGCAGTTTTGATAATGTACAGATCTTCGATGCCAATGGCCAGTTCCTGCTGCATTTTGGCGTCACCGGCCATTTAGGCGGTGAATTGATGATGCCCACGGATATCGCCATATCCATGCCCTGGATTTATGTTTCTGACACAATGAATAACCGAATCCAATGTTTTCGGATGCTTTATGAATAAAAAAATTCTACTCTGCCTCCTTGTGACGATGGTGTGGGGACAAACCTCAATCATCGATACCAAACATAATCTCTCGGTGAGCGGAACCGGTCCATTGACGGCCACAGGGGAAACACAAATCTGTATATTTTGTCATGCATCCCACAACGGTACGCCTGAAGCACCCCTCTGGAATCGGTCCGTTACCAATACGACCTATACTATGTACGGAAGTCCGTCTATGATTGCCACCAGCCAGCAACCGGGAGTTTCTTCTCGACTCTGTCTGGGATGCCATGACGGCACCGTGGCTCTGGGATTGGTGCTCAATCGGACTAATCCTATCGCTTTCCCCACGGGAATGGATAAAATCCCCGCCGATTATCGAACCAATTTATCGGACAATTTGGCCGATGATCATCCCTTGAATATCGATACTCATCCCCAGGGAGAAGTTTTCTGTACCGGGTGCCACGATCCGCATGGAGCATTTGGTATGACCACTCATAATCTGGAATGCTCTTCCTGCCATGAACCCCATGACAATACGTGGGGAAAATTCCTTAAGACTAACCCGATTCAAGGAGGGGTCTGCTTACTCTGTCATAACAAAACCAACTGGTCCCAGTCGGAGCACGCCACTTCATCGGCAACCTGGAATGGATCGGGAACCGATCCCTGGCCCTATTCGGATTGGACCACGGTCAACGATAATGCGTGTTACAATTGTCACGTCTCTCATGGCAGCGCCAGTGAATTTTGGCTGTTGAAGTCCAGTGCTGAAGAAGATAATTGCCTGGTCTGTCATAATGGGAATGTATCTTCGGATATTCAAACGCAGTTGATGAAAACGTCTCGGCATCCGGTGGAGATGTATCTGGGAATCCATACTCCCAATGAAGATCCGCAGTCCATGTCCACTCACGTGGAATGCAGTGATTGTCACAATCCCCATCAGGTATCATCATCCGCGGCAACGGCTCCCGCTATTACCGGTGCTGAGCAGGGTGTGAGCGGAATCGACAAGGATGGCGCCGTGGTTTCCTCTGCGCAATATGAATATGAAATTTGTTTAAAATGTCACGATTCCGATATCCCCTCCATTCCCACCTATGTTCCCAGGATGGACAATACTGGAAGCATTCGGTTAGATTTTGCCGAAACCAATGCATCCTACCACCCTGTATTCGCCCAAGGCAAAAATTCAGATGTACCCACACTGTTAAGTCCCTGGACTGAAAATTCCATTATGTATTGTACTGACTGTCACAGCAGTGATGGGGCGGGTACTGGAACCACGCCGGAAGGTCCCCACGGATCAGTATATGCGCCCTTATTGAAAAACCAGATGATTTTTACTGACAACAATTCAGAGAATTCATCGCTCTACGCCTCCTGTTATGATTGTCATAACCGATCCATGCTAATTGAAAGAAACGGGGGATCTGGTTTTCGGGAGCATCGCAAACACATTGTGGGAGAAAAAGCGGCGTGCACGACGTGTCACGATCCTCACGGTTCGGTCAACAATACGCATTTAATTAATTTTAATACGGATTATGTCACACCCAATCGGAATGGAGAACTACGTTGGGAAGACCGGGGAAACCACCGCGGGGCCTGTTATCTGAAATGCCACGGGAATAACCATAATCCGAAAACCTATTAGGAGACAATAATGCTTAAAAAAGCCATTATACTGTGTCCCGTTCTGATGGGATTGATGCTGTCGGGAGGTCGCGGGCAGGATTGTACGTCTGGAGGTTGTCATACAGAAATTCTGGCAAAAAAAATGATCCATGTTCCGGTGGAAGAAGCGGACTGCCTGGTTTGTCATCAGCAGAATAAACGTAACCATCCGGGAGGTAGAGGACCGGAAATGTCCCTGGTGGAAGATGAGGTCTCTGATATTTGTACGACGTGTCATGAAGCATATATGGATGACGAAGATCTCCATCCTCCAGTGTCAGAAGGGGATTGTATGGCCTGTCACGATCCTCATCAGAGCGATCAAGGATTCTTATTGAGGGGTCAGAAAGTTTCAGATGTGTGCACTGAGTGCCACGAAACCGGGCTGGGAACCAGTGAATACGTGCATGGTCCGGTGGCCGTGGGTGCTTGCGATATCTGTCATTCAGGTCATGGAAAACTTTCCAACACCCTTTTGCGCCAACCAGACGTGAATTCCACATGTTATCAATGTCATGAATTGAAATCTGAAGAAATTGCATCGCTGGCGAATAAACATGAACCGGTAGAGGAATCCTGTGCTAACTGTCACGATCCCCACGAATCAGATTACAAGTATCAGTTGGTTGAAAATGCGCCGGATTTATGTCTGAACTGTCATAGTGATATCGAAGAAAAAATCACCAGTGCGGAGTCTCACCACAAAGCCGTTGAAACGGATCGTACCTGTTTAAATTGTCATTTGCCCCATGGATCACAATTTGAACAGAATTTAAAAACTGAACCGTTTGGATTATGCCTGAGTTGTCATAATAAACCGATGAAACAGGGAAAGACTACTATTCCCAGTATGAAATTGTTCCTGGAAAAGAATCCGGACTGGCACGGACCGATCAAAGAGGAAAATTGCGCAGGTTGTCATGAACCTCATGGTTCACCGAACATTCGGTTGCTGAAATACAATTATCCGAAGTCCTTCTATGCGCCTTTTGATGTGGACAATTACCAACTCTGTTTTCAATGCCATCCCTCGGAAAATGTGTTGGATAAGAATACAATTAAACTAACCAACTTCCGAGATGGTGATCGAAATTTACATTACCTTCACGTCAACCGGGAAAAAGGCCGCACCTGTCGGGCTTGTCATCAGACCCATGCTTCCATGCATCCTTTTCACATTCGAGACGCCGTTCCTTTTGGTAGTTGGCAATTACCCATTAATTATGTTCCGAAAGATAATGGCGGGAGTTGTTCACCGGGGTGTCACCGGACAGAGGAGTATACTCGGTGATTTTTGACCCATGAAATCCAACGGACTCATCTTCCGGATCGGGTATTTCATTGGGGGACTAGGCCTAATCCTCACGCTTTGTTCTGCACAAATCCAACCGCAGCGGGAACGCGCTGGGCGTAAATGGCATATTGGCGAAGTCTTGCCAGATTCCATTATTAATCCCGTGCTGCATATGGTTAACCAGGAAGAAGATGCGGAAATACTATTACTGGTTTTCACCCGTGAGGACCATCGCTATTCCGATCGGTTTGTAAATCAACTAAATGAATTTATTCCAGAAGGAATTCGCCAACAAATGCCGGTAGTGGAAATACTGGCGCCGCTCCCAGGGACGGTGTTGGATACCACGCGTTCCCATCCCTGGCCCTGGATAGACGACACCCTTCATGGATTATATGCTCAATTTGGTGTTCGGGTGTTCCCAACACTCTTCATTCTGTCACCAAAAGGGGAAATCCTCAATTATATGCCGGGATTTACTCCGACGTTAAAATCCCATCTTACGAAGGCTCTAAATCCATATTTTCCGGATGATATTCCACTACCGAGTACTGTATCCTACGACCGGAGCGCGAAGCGAAAAGTGCGTAAGGAAGATTTGGCGCGAAAACTGGTGGATAAAAAACATTATCAGATAGCTTTAAACCAACTTTTGGCTATTGACACCCTGTCAGTGAGCGGTCAAGTATTGTTGGCCATGACGTATTTACATCTCGAGGATTGGACAAAAGCGGATTCCATGTTTCGGTTACTACCGGATCAACGCCCCTATTCGGGGTATCGAAATTTTGGTTTGGGGCTGTTGAGTTATTATCAAGGCCACCCGGAACAGGCGTTGGCGTATTTATCGGCCATTAAAACGATCCCGGAAATGTATCGTGTACATTTCTGGAAAGGAGAAGTATTGACGGTATTGGGACAGCCGGACCGGGCCTGCGATGAATATCGCAAAAGCGCTGTGCAATCAGCAAAAAAAATTCATTCAACTTTTTTACCTTAGCGAAAGGATCGCGTTATGAAAAACCCGTTATCGAAACGGATTACTTGGCGCAGTCAGATGATCATTCTGTCCTTGATTTTTTTGTTCGTATTTGGAAGCGGCATTACGCTCATTATAAACAAACATCGGGAGCAACATTTTCACGACTATATGTTTGAACTAATGAGCCCTATCGAAGCCCTATTGGAGAACAATATCATTCATAACATGAAATACCATGCTCCTGACCATTTTCAGTTGTTGCTGGAAGGATTATCGACAAATGAAAAAATTCGATGGGTAAAAGTTTTAGATACAAACTTTAAGGTTGTATTCGCCAATGATAAAAAATATATCGGCGAGATATCGAACTTAAATGGAAAGGATGTAAGTGAACTAAATATAGAAGATATGGCGGCGTATACATCGGGAGATTCACTACCCGTTATACGAATTATTTCTGGTGTTCCGAACGATGAATTTTGTCATAAATGCCATGGATCGGAAAATGAGGTTAATGGTTATATTGAAATTGGTGTTAATGATTCGGCCGAGATTAAAGTGGAAGCCATGATGCTCAAGTATGATTTTCTATCCTTTTTCTTTTTCATCGCCGTTCTTTCTCTCATTTTAGGTGTTGTTCACCATCGAATTTTCCAAAAACCATTGACGGAACTGAAAGCAGGAATCGAACGCATTAAGGCCGGAGATCTTTCTACACGAGTTTATTTGGATACTCCCGGAGAATTAAGTGGACTGGCTGAATATATTACAAAAATGACGGAACAGTTGGAACGCACACAAAAAGAAGTGGACATCTTGCACCAGGACCAGATCGAACGAGCCAGTCAATTAGCCAGTGTAGGTGAACTGGCGGCCAGCGTTGCTCATGAAATTAAAAACCCTATCTCCGGAATTCGTAACGCTCTGGAAATCATTTTGAACGAGCACAGCGATTTAAAGGAAAAACCTATATTTGATGAAATGTTCTCTCAAATTAATCGCGTCACCAAGACCATTCGGGATTTGATGGATTATGCTAAACCACGTGATCCCAAATTCGCCCCGGTTGATATCCATGACGTTCTGGAACAATCCATCGCTTTGCAACGCCCAAAGATTAACAGTGATCAGATCAAACTGGAAGTAGATTTGGCTTCTGATTGTTCAGTTATACAAGGGGATAGTGATTTATTGAAGCAGGTTTTTGCCAATTTGATTCTCAATGCCTATCAAGCCACTGTGGGAACCGACGGTGGGTCAATCGAAATCCGTACCCGTTGCAATACGGAGAAAGACATTTTGGAGATCACGGTTAAAAATACGGGGAGTTGGGTGCCCGAAGACATGCAGGATACGATCTTTAAACCATTTTATACCACCAAACATAAGGGCACAGGTTTAGGTTTATCGCTGACCAAGTCCATTGTCGAAAAACACGGGGGGACGATTTCGGTGCGAAGCGCTCCCGAAGGATGGACTGAATTCAAGGTGGAATTGCCTGCTTTAATGTATTCAGAAGGGGGGACTTTATGACTACTCCACACGCCCTAATTATCGAAGATGAAAAACTGGTAGCTTGGTCCTTATCGGAGCACTTGAAAAAGATGGGGTTTGCCACGTCGATTTCTGAATTTGGGAAACCCGGTATCGAGCAGGCGCTGCATGACCCACCAGATGTGATTTTTATGGATTATCGTTTGCCTGACACGAATGGAATTGAAATTTTGCGCCAACTACAGCCAATTCGGGAGGAAACCGTATTCTTTTTCATGACCGCTTATGGAACCGAAGAAGTATCAGTGGAAGCGCTGAAATTGGGCGCCCGGGAATATTTGAATAAACCGGTCAACTTTGATGAAGTGACCGTTATGGTCAGGCGGGCTCTTGAAGAAAAAGAGAAATCCCGCGAAATTTCGATTTTGAAACAACAGGAAGAACAGCGCTTCCAATTGGGAACCTATATCAGCCAATCTAAAAAAATGCGGGAAGTGATGGAAACCGCGCAAAAACTGGTTCAAACTGATACAGGCACAATTCTACTTCTGGGTGAAACAGGCACTGGGAAAGACACCCTGGCCCGGGTTATCCACGAACAGGGACCTCGCAAAGACAAACCCTTTATTATTGTTAACTGTGCTTCATTATCAGAAAACCTGCTGGAAAGTGAATTATTCGGCTATGAAAAAGGAGCCTTTACGGATGCGAAATCCAGGAAACCCGGTCAGGTGGAAATGGCCAATATGGGCACCATCCTCCTGGATGAAATTGGGGAAATCCCCATCGGGTTTCAGGCTAAATTGTTGCGGTTTATCGAGACCCAATCCTTTTATCGGGTCGGAGGAACTCGGGAGATAAAAGTTAATGTCCGGATCATTGCCTCTACCAATCGGGACTTGAAACAGGAAATGCAGGACGGGAATTTCCGGGAAGATTTATATTATAGGCTCAATGTGATTACGCTGGTGCTACCACCCCTCCGTGAACGAAAAGAAGATATTCCTTTGCTGGTAAATCGCTTCATTGATTTATTTAATGCCGAATTTGGACGATCGGTGAAAGGTATTTCAAAAAGCGCCTTGGATTTGATTATTGGATATCCATGGCCGGGAAATGTTCGGGAGTTAAAAAATACGTTGGAACGGATATTCTTGTTAGAGCGGACCTCCGTTATTGAACCATGGCATTTACCTGTTCACATCCAATCGGAATCCAAACCCATCTCAAATGATAAAAATGTTGTAAACGCTGTTGAGCCAGGTTCCGTTTTTGCTGGAAAAAGTTGGGATGAACTGGAGAATATGATCATCCAATGGGCCTTGACCCAGGAAAATGGTAACCAGGTTCATGCGGCTAAACGCCTGAAACTATCCCGTGACCAAATTAGATATAAAATGAAAAAACACGGTCTCCTCTAAGTTAGATGTCTGAATCTGTGGAATATTCCACAATTTGATGTGTGATTTTACACAGTTACGTATTCTGTACGCCCATAACCCTTGAAAATATTTGATACCGTATCTACAGTAAGTCAAGAAAACGCATGCGACTCTTTAGGCCATTGATCGTCGGGAAACCAGAGCAGTATGTGACTGATATCACTCCTAAGTTGGTAAAATCGGATGAAATCATCCTATTATCGTTTACTGGCATGGTATTTGTGTATTTGAAAGTGAATGTTTTTTGAACCTAATAAACTTAAAAGAAAAAAGAGAGGTAATACGATGCGTACGTTAACCGCAATTATAACAAGCCTGACGCTCATTGGAATAGTTTCCGCACAGACCATTGTTGGATCTGATCATGATTTCAGTGGTAAAAACTGGAATACAACCGGTGAGATCTGTGTAGTTTGTCATACACCACATAATGCTGATACTGGTGTGAATGGTGCCCCTTTGTGGAATCACGAGGTGACAACAGCAACGTTTACGGTGTACACCAGCTCCACGTTTGATGCCGCGTCCGGTCAACCGGATGGAGCCTCTAAGCTTTGTCTATCTTGTCATGATGGAACCGTTGCTATGGATAACTTTGGTGGAAAAACTAATGGGACCAATTTTGTTGGTGGTAATAAGAATTTTGGTACCGATCTAAGCAATGATCATCCTATTTCATTTACCTATGATGCTACTTTAGCAACTGCCGATGGTGAACTGAAGGATCCATCCAGCACGAGTGGATTGGGTGGTACCATTGCAGAAGATTTATTGATCGGCGGCAAAATGGAATGTGCCTCCTGCCATGATGTCCACAATACCGTGGCTGTCAATGGAACAAAATTGTTAGTTAAAAGCAATTCTGGAAGTGCTCTTTGCCTGACCTGCCATTCTAAATAACCAATTGGTATAGCTTTATGTAGAAGGCCCCCGTTTTCATCTGAGAGCGGGGGCCTTCCTTTTACATTCATTTGAATCTTTGAGAATAAAGTACAGGACTAAACCATGAAACGATTCTACGCTCTTTTAATTGGCCTGCTGTGGCTCTCCTTTTCCTGGGCTCAAACCATTCAGGGTACGAGTCATGATTTCCGAAATTATACAGCTACTGGGGAACTCTGCGTTCCCTGCCATACTCCCCATAATGCCAATACCACCGTTCCCAACTCCCCGCTCTGGAATCACCAGGTAACAAGTCAGACGTTTACGCCCTATTCCACGACGACTCTGGATGCTACGGTAGGACAACCGTCCGGTGTGTCCAAGCTTTGTTTATCTTGCCATGATGGTTTGACCGCCGTGGACAATTATGGTGGTACTACCAATGGTACTTGGTTGATAACTGGTCGGGAACACATGGGTACGGATTTAACGAATGACCATCCCATTTCCTTTGTTTATGATCAAACTCTGGCCAATCAAGATGGTGAATTGAAGGATCCCACTACAGCAGTTACACCTTTGGGAGGTACGATTCAGGAAGATTTACTTAGCGCTGGATTGACCTTGGAATGCTCCTCTTGTCATGATGTCCATAATGGCTATAGTAGTAACCCTGAGTTATTAAAAATTACACCCAATGGAAGCACTCTTTGTTTGACCTGTCATGTCAAATAAGTATGAAGTGAAATAATTCTATAACATAAGTGCGAGGTATCCTTCTTTCATCAGGTAATAAAGACCAATGATTGCCTACGATCTTTTCAGATCCTAGCTAAAGAAATTGTAATCAGGACCAATATCTGGTGACCTAAAGGAGAAAGCAGTCACTATTGTGATAAAGCTTTCCCAAGTTACTTCATGGGCTTGCCCTACCATTTTATGGCAGCTATTTCCTGGAATTTTCCTGCCAAAGTTTCGGTATTTCTATATAATATAACCGTAGCAGAAAAGTAGAATTAGGAGGAGGTAAGTTCTTAGGAGCTGTGAGTAGTTGTAAACGCTATAAAACCAGGGCATGCCCATGTCTACCCTATTAATTATAGATGATCATTCTGACACGTTAACGACGATTAAACGTGTACTGCAGAGAGAATTTCCCCGGTTAAAACTACTCACAGCTACTAGCGGTGAGGAAGGGCTAAACATTCTTTCTAAAACACCTCCGGATGTGGTAATTGTTGATCTGGCTTTACCCGGAATAGACGGTCTTGAAGTTTGCCGCCAAATACGATTGTCTCAAACCACATCCTATATTCCCATTGTTATTCTTACTGGTGTCCACCTTGAATCGCAAGACAAGATCAAAGGTTTAAATGCTGGCGGTGATGTGTATTTAGCCAAACCCATTGATCAGGGTGAATTGGTCGCTCAGGTACGAGCCATGTTGCGGATAAAAGCTTTAGAAGACCAAGTCCTATATCAGCGGAAAGACTTAGAAACTAAAGTACGGGAACAAGCAATTCATCTTTTGGAGAATGAATCCCAATTCAGATTTTTATTCAACAATCTGACCGTAGGACTTTATCGTACTACACCAGAAGGGGAAGTTTTAATAGCCAATGAGGCCTTGATTCGCTTGTTGGGTTATGATTCTTTTGAGGAAATCGCTGGGCGGAATCTGAATGATGAGAAATATGAACCTCAATATGACCGAACAGAGTTTATTGAAAAGCTTAAAAAAGAAGGTCATATTCAGGGGTTGGAAGCTATTTGGAAGCGAAAAGATGGTGAAGAGATTTATGTTCGGGAAAGTGTCTCGTTAGTCCGGGACCACGCCGGTGAAGTTCTTTACTTCGAAGGCACGGTAGAGGATATCACCCGAGAGCGGAAAATCCGTCAAGCGCTTCAGGAAGAACGCCAACTATTTCGGGCAGGACCCACAGTAATATTTAAATGGGCGGCGGGTGAGGACCGCATACCCGTGAAATATGTATCTCCCAATGTGACGCAGCTCTATGGATATTCGGTACAACAACTCATAGAGGGCGAAATCACATATTCGGACTTGATTCATCCGGAAGATTTCAAACGGGTGATTCAGGAAGTTGAAGATTATATCAAAGCTGGCTCCACCCACTTCAGTCAACGGTACCGCATTTTAGACGCTCGTGGTAAAGAACATTGGGTCCATGATTTGACGATGATTGTTCGGGACCGTCATGACCAGATCAAATCTTTTGTGGGATATATTACCGAAATTACCGAGATGGTCACCCTGAGTCAGGATTTAGTGCGAAAAGACCGCCTGATCCGAAATGTTCTAAAGCAGGCTCTGGAAGGTATTATCGTTACGGATGAATCAGGGAAACTGGTGGAATGGAGCCAAGGCATGGAAGAGATTACCGGTGTACCCGCGGACGATGTCATTGGGCGACCCATTTGGGACGTACAAATGGATTTCATGACCACTAATAAAAAATCTTCGGCAAAAATGGAACAGATTGCCAACCGGATTCAATCTATTTTGGAAACGGGAGATTTGACTTCAGTTGAACAATCAATCAGAGTTCCCATTAAGACGGCGCAGGGTGAAGAAAAGATCGTCCAACAAATAATAACGACTTTCCGAACAGAGACCAGATATGGATTAGTAGGATTTTTCCGGGATGAAACGGAAGTAGTTCAAACAGCCCGAAATCTGGAAGAGACACAGAAACGATATGCTACATTATTTCAAGCTTCGCCGGATGGTTTTATTCTCGAAAATAAAGACGGAACGATTATCGATTGTAATCCTGCTAGTTGTCGGATTTTGGGGTTTGATCCCGATGAATTGGTGGGGATGAATGTTCAGGAGTTAACCTCCCCTGAAAACAGATCCAAAGTCAGAGCTAATATCAAGGCTATTCTTAAAACCGGATACCTACGCCACGATGTAGAGAATAAACGACGGGATGGATCCACTGTTTTTCTGGAACTTCACGAGGTAAAAGTCCCCTTGCCTAATGGTGAAGATGGCATTTTAGTGATTCATCGAGATATTACTGAACGTAAACGAGTGGAAGCCGAATTAAGGCAACGTGACCGGATTCTTTCGGTCATCACCGAGGCTGCCGAACAAGTACTCCGGGCAGAATCCTGGTCCGATTGTGTTGATCCGGTGCTGGCCAAATTGGGTGAAGCCGTGGGGGTCACTCGAGTTACGTTATTTGAAAATCAAATATCTGAATCTGGTGAACGGTTGACCACGATACGAGGGGAATGGGCTGCCAAGGGGTTTGGATTCAAAGATCGTAAGAAGGCCCAGTCGTTCCGAAATATAGGACTTGATCGTTGGGAAAGGCTGCTGGAAAAGGGAGAAAAAATAGTTGCCCGAATCTCTGATATGTCGCCCAAGGATCAAATCTATTTCAAGAAAAATAAATCAAAGAGCTTATTAGCTATTCCGATCTATACGGGCTCTGAATGGTGGGGGTTATTACGTTTTGACGACGGGCGATCCGACCGACACTGGTCTGAAGTCGAAGTGGAATCCCTAACAATCGCTGCTAATCTTCTGGGAAGTTCCATTCAACGAGATATATCCGATGCGGCGCTTAAACACCTAGCGGAAAGTGTCTCGGTTACACCGGAAGAATCATTTTTCGAATCTTTAGTACTGGAGCTAAGTCTTGTTCTGAATTGTGACTTTGCCTTTGTGGGGGAACTCATCAATCAGGAACCGGAACAAATTCAGACTGTGGCTTTTGCGCAGGACAGAAAACTATCTCCTAATTTCGTGTATGATTTAAAGAATACGCCATGTGAGAATGTGGTGGGGCAATGCTATCAACATTATTCGAATCATGTGCAGGATCAGTTTCCGGATGATCACTTGTTACGCGAGATGGGTATCGCTTGCTACTACGGCATGCCCCTTTTTTCCACTCAAAATGAGCCCCTGGGAATTGTCGTGGTTATGTCCCGTCAGGCCATGAAGAATGAATGGCTGGTGGAATCGTTGTTAAAGGTATTTGCGGTCCGGGCAGGGTCGGAACTGGAGCGACGGATAGCCTATGAGAAAATTCGAGAATCGGAAGAAAAGTTCCGCATAGCTTTTAGAACCAGTCCGGATGCGGTCAATATCAACCGACTTTCCGACGGACTGTATGTAGAAATTAATGAAGGATTTACGGCTATAACGGGTTATACATGGGAAGATGTAGAAGGTAAAACCTCTGATGAATTAAATATGTGGTATAATCCTGAAGATCGGAACCGATTGGTGGCCGGTCTAATGAAAAATAGAGTCTGCAACAATTTGGAAGCAAAATTCAGGTTCAAAGATGGGAGGGTTCATACCGGGCTCATGTCGGCCAGGATAATCAATATGAATGGTGAGCCTCATATTTTATCCATTACCCGGGATATCGAAGATCGTAAACAGGATGAAATCCGATTAATGGAAAGCGAAACACGTTACCGGAAATTAGTAGATCTTGCGCCGGTGGCAATCGGTATTCATTCGAAGGGTGTTTGGCGTTTTATCAATAAGGAGGCGGTGCGATTGATGGGGTACGACTCCTACGAGGAACTAGTAGGTCAGTCGGTATTGGATGTGGTGCATCCCGATAGCCGGGATTTTGTACTGAAGCGAATTGAATCCATGATAAAAACCGGAAAACCATTGGTATTGGCGGAAGAAAAACTCCTTCGACGGGATGGGAACACGGTCTATGCACTGGTGACATCCACCCCTATTCAATATAAAGGGGATACGGCGTATCAAGTCATTGCCGTAGATATTACGGCGCTAAAAGAAGCAGAAAGCGAAATTCAAATTCTGAATAAAGCGGTCCAACAAAGCCCCTCGATTGTAATGATAACGGGTTTGGACGGCAACATTGAATATGTAAATCCCAAATTCACGGAAGTCACTGGTTGGAAAAGTGAGGAAGTGATTGGGAAAAAAGCCAATATATTGAAATCGGGACATACCACTCAGGAAGAGTACCAGGAATTATGGACCACGATTTCAGCAGGGAAAATATGGCAAGGAGAATTTCGTAATAAACGGAAGGATGGCAGCTTATACTGGGAAAGTGTCATTATATCGCCGGTGGTGGATGATCAAGGAAAAACGCAGCACTTTTTAGCCGTCAAAGAAGATATTACCGAGAAAAAGGAAACCTTGGCCAAGTTGGAAGAAAGTGAAGCAAAATTCCGATCTCTTTTTGAAGAATCCCTTGATACGATCTATCTCAGTGCACCCGACGGACAAATTCTGGATATTAATCCCGCCGGTGAAGCTTTGTTCGGATATAGTCGGGAAGAATTACTAAGGCTTAATATCCACGATTTCTACGTAAATCCTGAAGCCACGAAGGCCTTTATGGAGCAAATCGAAAAGGAGGGATTTGTACGGGATTTTAAAGTGGTATTAAAGAAAAAAGATGGAAGCGCCATGACGTGTCTCATGACGGCCAAGGTGGTTCAGACGGAAGATCAGGAAAGCCCGGTGTTTTCAGGATTGATTCATGACATCACGGAACGGGAAAAAGATCGACAACGCCTGGAAGAAGCCTTGGAAAAAGCCCAGGAGGGGGAACGGGTAAAAACGCTGTTCTTGGCTAATATGTCCCATGAAATTCGTACTCCTCTGAATTCGGTTCTGGGATTTGTGGATTTACTTCGGAAAGATGATGCCATTAAATCCCCCGAAGAACGTAATGAGGTGATTGATATTATCCAGGCTAGTGGTGAGCGTCTTATGCGCACCGTACATGAAGTATTAGATATTTCTCAAATTGAAGCCGGCACGTTTACTCTTAATCCGGAAGACCTGGATTTGAACGAAATAATCAATCAGGTGGTTAAAGAGCACAGCGCCACCATCAAAATGCGCGATCTGGAATTGGTAAATCTTTCAGAGGTCCGCAAGCCCATCATACACGGGGATAAGGAAAGTATCCTGAAAGCAATTTCCAATTTGGTGGATAATGCGATTAAATACACACCGTCAGGGACGATTCAAGTTTATTTAAAATCCGAGAAGGATCGCTACGCGCTATATATTAAGGATACCGGTATCGGTATTTCCCGGGAATATATGAAACATATGTACGACGTTTTTTCTCAAGAAAGCACCGGTTTTACAAAAAAATATCAGGGGTTGGGTCTAGGCTTATCCATCACAAAGCGATGTCTGGATATGAACTCTGTAGAGATTTCTGTGGAAAGTGAAAAGGATGTGGGAACCACGTTTCGTTTGGAATTTATTCCGGTAACTCACAGTACCGCATCCCGTCCTTCATCCTCGGATAGCGTTCAGATGGAAGAATTGATCTCTGAGGAAATTTTAGACGATATTCTGGTGGTTGAAGACGATCCCTCATCTCAATTACTCATGGAATATTTCCTGAAATCGCGGTATAATTTGTATTATGCAGTCAGTGTCCAGGAAGCCAAAGACGTTTTGAAAAAAATTAAACCCAAAGTCGTCCTACTGGATCTTTCCTTAGCCGGACAGGAAGATGGACTAAACTTGGTTCGGGATATGCGTAAATCCAAGGAATGGAAATCAATTCCCGTGATTGCTCTTACGGCCCATGCGTTTGTATCCGATCGTGAACAGTGCATTAAGGCCGGTTGTACTGATTATCTATCCAAACCCGTGAAACAAGCCGCATTGCTGAAACGAATCCGCCAAGTAAGTTCACAGGAGGACTGATCTTCAATACCACATTTATAACCTCAGGAAATGATCCTATTTAGGGTGAATAGGGTTGCCTGAATCGTGAATCTGCCATTTAGATCATTGAAGATCCTTTGGAATCCTGCTGCAGGTGGATATCGGGGAGAACAACGGTGGTTAGATCTGAAAAACCACCTGGATGCCAGAGGAATTCCTTATGAAGTTCGAAAAACTGAATACCCTGGACATGCCACCGATATTGTCCGGGAGTGGATGACCCACGGAATTGATCGTTTAGGCATCGTTGGAGGCGATGGCACGTTTAATGAAGCGTTAAATGGCGCTTTCTCAGATGGAACCTTAACAAATCCCGATTGCCAATGGCTTTATTTAGCCGCTGGAAGCAGTTGCGATTTCGAGAAAAAATTCACTACGGGTCGATCGTCTATTGATAAAGTTCTGGGAACAGACGAGCGACGTATTGATGTGGGGCGGATTATTCTGGATGATGCTAATGGAAACCAGAAAGAATTCTACTTTGCCAATAATTCCAGCATTGGTGTCATCAGCCTGGCCAACGATAAATTCAATGCCATGTCCGGTTGGGAGTTAACGCTCAAACGTCTGACTGTAGATGGAGCCGCAATTTTAGCCGGTCTTCAGGCAATTCGGAACTATATTCCCACGGAAGTTACGCTAACCTTAGATGGTCAATCTTATCCTGTAGCGGCCTTTTCCAATCTCACGGTGTATAAAACGCCTTATTTTGGTGGTGGGATGAGATATGGTCGCGCTCCGGAACAAGATGACGGAAAGTTGGGGGTGGCCTGGCTGGAAGCGGCAACCCGCCGACGGCTTATGCGACTGATTCCCACGCTGTATACTGGAACGGTGTTGGACTATCCGGAAGCGTATTACCGTGAAACTAAAAATGTAAAGGTTGAAACCGAGGTTCCCATGGTAATCGAAGCCGACGGTCAAATCGCGGGAACCACGCCCGCCCGGTATTCCATCCTTCCTAAAATGCTCAAGGTGATTGTATGACAGATTCCCTGAACCTGAAGTCGTATTGTGCCCCGGGTACCACTGTGGAAACATTATCCATTTCAGTGGACCAAGGTATAACATTGAGAGCCTATCGCTTTACACCTTCCCAGCCCAATCCTGTTACCATTTTCTTCATCCCTGGATGGATATCGAGGATAGAAGGTTGGAAAACTGTCCTTCAGGAAATGACCGCAATCTGGCCGGTAATCTATCTGGAAACACGGGAGAAACAATCGGCAGTAGTAAAATCCGACGTTTCTTTTGGTGTGGAAGCCATTGCTGCTGACCTTATAAATGTTGCCCGACATTTGGATCTTAATCCGGAAACAACCGTCTGGTTTGGCAGCTCATTAGGAGCCACGGCCATTCTGGAAGCCATGCAGTATCTGGATTCGTTGCCACGAGCATTAGCATTGGTAGGACCGAATGCCGAATTTAGGATACCTCTTTGGGGACAAGCCTTGATTGCCTGTTTTCCTCCGATTCTATATTTCATTATGAAACCTTTTGTGAAATGGTACCTCCGAACATTCCGGTTAGATGTGGATCATGACCGGACTCAATATGAAAAATATTGTGCTGCATTGGATGAAGCCGATCCAGTACGATTAAAACAAGCTGCCCGAGAGTTGGCACATTACACAGTATGGGATCGGCTTCCGGACATCACGTGTCCAGTGCTTATCATGGGTGGGTCTCAAGATATTTTGCATGAGCCCAATAACCTGGAGATCATGGAAACCCTCCTCCCCAATGGCCAATATCTGGATATGGGCACGAATTCCAATACTCATAGCCCATCGATGGTCTGGAAATTGGAAGCTTTTCTCGATTCCCTGATCGTATCATCAGAAAAAATGACAGTCATGTGACCGATTAAATAATTAACATATCCTGGTTTCCGGTTATGTATCTCTCCAGGAAGAGGATGTTTTGAAAAAACCAATAAAGTTAAGTTACGTTCAGGATGTACCTAATCAGATGCCGCAACATGCGATTGTGGGCGAGGTCGATTTGGTCATTATTCGGGATGGCGACCAATTTCATGTTCTGTATGGCCGGTGTTTACATCGGGGCGCTCTATTATCCGATGGAACTATCGAAGGCCGAAACCTTATTTGCGGCCTCCATCGCTGGGATTACCGCATCGATTCCGGGATCAGTGAATACAACAACCAGGAACAATTAAAGAAGTTTACTTCCTGGGTAGAAGAGGGCGCCTTGTGGGTGGATGAAACAGAAATAGTGGACTGGCAATCTCGTCATCCTCAATCCTGGAATCGGAAAGAGTATCAAGGCGCGTTTCAGGATCCTCACGGTACGGAGGTAGAACCCCATGTAGGAATGATCCGGGAGTTAGCGGGCTACGGGCTTTCCCGAACCGGTCACCATGGCCCTACGGAAGCTATGGGTGTTCCTCGCCAGGAATTACCTTCCTGGGATGATTTGCAGTTTGTTGTGGCGCAATTGCATACCCTTCCCCGACTAGACGATGAACCGGTGGCTACGGAGTTGGTGATTGGTCCCAATGCTAGGAAACCTCTCCGTCTGGAGATTCCTTTGTTTGTCTCAGATATGAGTTATGGCGCATTGTCGGAAGAAGCCAAGATCGCCCTGGCAACGGGCGCCGAACTGGCGGGTACAGGGATTTGTTCCGGGGAAGGAGGGATGCTTCCAGAAGAACAGGCCGCCAATTCCCGATATTTCTATGAATTGGCATCAGGTCGGTTTGGATGGAGTTGGGATAAAGTGACCCGTGTCCAGGCTTTTCATTTCAAAGGTGGACAGGGAGCAAAAACCGGAACCGGAGGACATCTTCCAGGAGAGAAAGTTCAGGGAAAAATTGCCCAGGTACGAGGACTTCCGGAAGGTGAGCCCGCTATTTCTCCCGCTCGGTTTCCCGACTGGGAAAACCTTTCTGATTACCGCGATTTTGCGGACGAGGTCCGGGAACGGACTGGAGGTATACCCATTGGATTCAAATTATCGGCCCAGCATATTGAAGAGGACGTGGATGCGGCTTTGGAAGTCGGCGTAGACTATATCATTTTAGACGGCCGGGGAGGTGGTACCGGTGCTGCGCCCCTGATTTTCAGGGATCATATCTCCGTACCAACAATACCGGCATTAGCACGAGCCCGGCGACATCTGGATCGACGCCAACGTCAAGATGTTACGCTGATTATTACCGGTGGATTACGAACACCGGCAGATTTTGCTAAAGCCTTGGCGCTGGGAGCTGATGGCATAGCCGTTTCCAACGCGGCCCTTCAGGCGATAGGATGTATTGGGATGCGGGCCTGTCATACCAATAATTGCCCCGTGGGAATCGCCACTCAAAAAGAGGATTTGAGGGCTCGACTTCCGGTCCAGGAGGCGGCGGAACGACTGAATCGGTTTTTTCGCTCCTCTGTGGAGCTCATGAAAATTCTGGCCCGGGCCTGTGGTCATGAGGCTTTGAAAAAATTTAACATCAACGATTTGACCACCTTTAAACGGGAAATGATGTATTTAACAGGTGTATCTTATGGTGGTGTTGTTCTAAACCAGGAAGGAATCTCGTATGAGTGACTCTGTAAGCTGGAAAACAGTCGACGAAATAGAGGTGGAACGATTGGTCAATGCCCGTTTGCAATGCCATTGGGCTACCCAAATTTTATCAGCTGTGGCGGATGTATGTATATCCCCTAAACCAGACGACAGTCATACCAATTTGTCATGGCGAGCCGATCTGGAAGCCTTAGTGGGTCAGGAGACACCGGATGGCTTTCACCTGGCGCTAAAAATACCCTATTTAACCATTAGTTTTTTGGATGCCTTCGGAAAAGAGTTTGCCTCATTGCCTTTGGCTGGAAAATCGATCGAAGAAGCGCTTCAATGGGTCGCGGGGGCTATAGAACGCTTAACAGGCCGACCCATGGAGCGTGAACCCATTTTGCGGGATTATGAAATGCCAGCTCATCCAGTGGGTAATGGAGCTTCGTTTGATCGTTCTGATCCTGAAGCACTACAGGAATTGGCTCACTGGTTTCACAACGGATTTGCCCTCTTAGAATCAGTCGTAGATTGGGAAGAAGACGCTACCCATCCCAGGTGTTGGCCGCATCATTTTGATATCGGCGCGTTGATTTCCATGGGAAAGTCCTATGATTTTTCCCAATCGATTGGGCTAGGACTTTCTCCGGGGGATGAGGTGTACCCGGAGCCCTACTGGTACGTAAATCCTTATCCTCGTCCTGAAACTCCTCCTGAGGATGAATTACCATCCGGCGGCCATTGGCACAAAGAGGGTTGGTTCGGTGCGGTACTGCTAGGCTCTCAAATCTGGAAAGAGGAAGAAAACCAGGATAAGCTCTGTCGCCAATTCCTCGATACAGCCATATCGATCGAAAAAGCGCTGTATTAACTACTTATTTCTATAGGACGAAATGTCCGAAGTATCAGAGTTGGCTGACTTCTTTTTCAAACTGATCTACTAGTGACTCCATTTGCTTCAGCACAGCTTGGATGGTCTCTGGCTTGCTGAGATCGACACCCGCAGCTTTCAACTGTTCCATAGGATAGTCGTTGCCGCCGGATTTCAAAAGATTTAGGTAGCGTTCCACGACTTTTTTCCGCTTCCGACCTTTTGCTGCCTTGATATCCGAGACAATTTTTGCTGAGGATGCAAAACAGGTGGCGTATTGGAACACATAGTAGGGTGCGAAATAGAAATGAGGTATCCGGGCCCAGGTGATGTCATAGAGGTCGTCATGCGCCACGTCGTCACCATAATATTCTTGAAGAAGCTGTCGATAAATGCCATTCAGAACATCTGCTGTAATAGGCTTTCCCTCTTCTGCCAGTTTATGGGCTTGTAATTCAAAATCAGCAAACATGACCTGTGTAAAAAAGGTTCCTGCAATATTATCTATCGCTAAGGATAAAAGTGCAATACGTTCTTTGGGGTCTTTGGATTTTTCCAAAAGATAATCCAGAAGCAACGCTTCGTTAAGAGTGGATGCCACTTCCGCAACGAAGATCGTGTAATCGGCTGTGGCGTAGGGTTGATTTTCATTGGCATACATGGTGTGCATGGAATGCCCCATTTCGTGGGCGACCGTAAACATATCATCCATGGTGTCGCTGTAGTTTAGAAGCATATACGGATGAACGCCATAGACACCGGATGAGTAGGCGCCGCCTCGTTTACCCTCATTTTCATAGACATCGACCCAACCGCCTTCAAAGGCTGCTTTTAGCTTCTTTCCATAATCTTTTCCCAGAATCTTAACACCGTGTTGAATGATGTCTGCCACTTCATCATATTCATAGGTCTTGTTGAAATCCACTACTGGAATGCTGCTGTCATAAAGGTGATATTCATCAAGTCCCAGAGCCTGCTTTCGCAGCCGGTGATATTTTCTCAGCGATTCGGTTCCTTTCTTGACTTCC
Organism: uncultured bacterium; assembly: GCA_964535735.1. Taxonomy (GTDB): domain Bacteria; phylum Fidelibacterota; class Marinisomatia; order Marinisomatales; family J089; genus J089. The sequence continues at coordinate 60,270 of CAZHTM010000005.1, read as the reverse complement.
TGAATCAGATTAAGATAGACGTCCATGGGAATATTGTTATTGTCTAAAGCGGCCTCCAGTGTGGAGGAGTAATTACGGGCCTGAGCCACAGCCCAATCTCGCTGACAAATCCCATTATAAATGGCCGCGTAAGTATTAATGTTGGCATTATAGAGTCCGTTACGGGTTTCAAAGGCCAAACGCCGGTCATCCTGATTACGGTTGGTGCTTAAGATCAACCGATATTGACCCGGGGTGATGGTAACGGAATCTCCGGTGGACAATACAACATCCGGGAATTTGATGTCAGATGTGGATAATTCAGAATGTATGGACCGCGGCGTGCTGTTAAAACGGGAAAAGTAGGAGAGCAGTCGTTCACCTTCTTCATCCAAAACGTGTTTTTGTTGACGATACAGGTTTTCGATGGAGAACCGATAGGGCGCCAGATCAGGCGTTTGATCCAACCAGGTCGACATGGTTTCCCAGGGAATGCTCAGGAGTTCAGGATCGAACCAGGCCGTTGCGGTTCCAAACTTGGAAAAGAGAATTTGTACCTGTTGAAGTTTTGCGGCGTTGTCATTATTCCGGCTGTCCACGTCACGATTTAAGGATGCGTAGCTATACACTTTTTCAGCCAGGATGCCCAATTCATCGGAGAGTTTATAAGCGTTTAAAATAGCGTCGGGGCCTTGATTCAACGTTCCTTTCAAAGCTGAATATTGGTCCATAATATCCTGAAGACGTTGATAATCGGCCTCCCAGGCGGTCCAATCAGAATAAATATCGGTAAGATTCCACTTATACTTATCGGGAATTTCAGAACGTTTGAGTGTTTTTGGTTTGCCCACCAATAAACTGGTGATGCACAGGACTGTTAAAACACAAGTTAATCGATAGGAATTTTTCATGATGTCTCTCTTACGTTTCAGATGAATAAAAACCGGGTGAAAATGCTCAATATTGGGTGCATTGAACAAGTGAAAGGTTTCTTTTGATCATAGTTTTTTTTATTCGTTTTTGATTTAAATATCCCCTGACAGATTGGCGATACATGTGCCACCCCTACATTAGAACGATGCCACTCTGACCAGTACCGGAACCGGACTGTCGCAGATTCGGGTTTGGTATATCCTTGGCAAGGTGGAAGGACGAAAAAGGAGAGGCAATATGAATATGCAACAAACTATGAATCCTGAAGAAGGGGTAAACCCTCTGGAAAAATATGGCGTTGACCTTACGGAATTGGCTCGTCAAGGCAAGGTGGATCCCGTAATTGGTCGTGAAAATGAAATTCGTCGTATCATACAAATTTTAACGCGGCGGACAAAAAATAATCCTGTCCTGATTGGAGAACCAGGAACCGGAAAAACTACCGTGGTGGAAGGATTGGCCCGTCGCATTATCGAAGGGGATGTCCCGGAAAACCTGAAACGTAAACGCTTGATTGCATTGGACCTCAGCGCTATGGTTGCTGGGGCCATGTATCGTGGACAGTTTGAAGAACGGTTGAAAAATTTTGTTAAAAAAATTGTCGAAAGTGATGGCGAAATCATTTTATTCATTGATGAATTACATATGATTGTAGGTGCCGGAGGTGGTGAAGGTCAAATGGATGTATCCAACATGATTAAGCCGGAGCTAGCCCGAGGCCGGATGAAGGTGATTGGGGCCACCACTCTCAATGAGTATCAAAAATATATCGAAAAAGATGCTGCGCTTGAACGCCGGTTCCAACAGGTATACATAGCAGAACCAGGCGTTGAAGACACGATTACTATTTTACGTGGAATCAAGGATAAATACGAAATCCATCACGGACTCCATATTAAAGATTCGGCCCTAATTGCAGCAGCAAGTCTTTCTGACCGATACATATCGGATCGGTTTCTACCGGATAAAGCCGTGGATTTGGTGGATGAAGCCGCTGCTAAACTGAAAATTGAAATGAATTCGGCGCCGGCGGAAATTGACGATAAACGGCGGAAACTTCTACAATTAGAAGTGGAGCGGGAAGCGCTGAAAAAAGAAAAGGATGCCAAATCCCGGGAACGGTTGGAACAGGTCAAATCAGAGATTAAAGCCTTGAAAGCTGAGTTGGAAAGTTTGACTAAAATCTGGGAACGGGAAAAAGAGACGGTCAATCAAATACAATCGTTGAAGTCCCGTGTAGAAGAGCTCCAGAATCAAAGTGACCAGGCGCAACGCAACGGGGATTACCAGACGTCAGCTCGCATTCTCTATGATGAAATACCCAAACTGGAACGGGAGATTGAAGCGGCTACCGAACGGATCACCCGGGAACACCACTTCTTGAAAATGGAAGTGGATGAAGAAGATATCGCCGAAATAGTATCCAAATGGACCGGAATCCCCACCACGAAAATGCTTAGTGGTGAGAAAGAAAAATTACTCCATTTAGAGGATCAACTCCGGAACCGCGTGGTGGGACATGATTTGGCCTTGACCAAGGTTGCCGATGTGATTCGCATGTCGAAGATGGGTGTGTTGGACCAGAATCGGCCGCTGGGTTCCTTCCTCTTTACTGGGAATACGGGAGTAGGAAAAACAGAATGCGCTAAAGCCCTGGCGGAAGCCCTATTTGATGATGAGCGGGCCCTGATCCGTGTCGATATGAGTGAATATATGGAACTCCATTCCGTGGCCAAATTAATTGGGGCACCACCGGGATATGTGGGCTATGATGAAGGAGGCCAACTCACGGAAAAAATTCGGCGCCGGCCCTATGCCGTAATCCTGTTTGATGAAATTGAAAAAGCCCATCCCAATGTGCTCAATATTCTGCTCCAGATTCTGGATGACGGTCGATTGACGGATGCCAAGGGTCGCACCGTGAATTTCAAGAATACCATTATCATTATGACATCCAACCTGGCACAGGAAAACCTGAAATCGGTTCTACGTCCGGAATTCCTGAATCGAATTGATGAACTGATCCAGTTCAACGATTTGGATCAATCCGTGATTCGTGGAATTGTGGATATTCAGTTAAACCGTATGCTGAAACAGGTGAAAGAATCGAACATGGAGATCGTAATAAACGATGAAGTGCGGGATTACCTGACAGAACATGGGTATGATCCGGAATATGGTGCCCGGCCAGTGAAACGACTTATTAAACGGGAGATTCTGGCGGAATTATCGCGGGTAATGCTGGAGTATCCGGAAGCGCATCGAGCGGTGATCGCGCTGGAAGAAGGGCGGATTATCGTTAAACCAGATCTGAAAGACGCGGCGGAACGTCGGGCCTCTTAAGGCTCCGGCGTTCCGATTTCCACACGGCAACGGCCAGATTCTTTGGCTTTGTATAGCCCTCGGTCAGCAGTGTCAATCAGCACTTGGGGATCTTCACCATGAGTGGGAAATTGGGCGACACCGGCGCTAAAGGTGAAACTGATTACCTGATCATTCCAGCGGACTTTAACTTGTTCCTGGAGGTTCTTAAGAAGAAGTTCCACTGTTTTCACAGCGCCATCAATTTCCGATCGCTCCATAATCAGGAAGAATTCTTCACCGCCCCACCGGGATAAAATATCCGTTGTCCGAATATTATTTTGGATAAAGCGGGTAAAGGCAATGAGTACCTGGTCTCCGCAGGAATGACCGTAAGTGTCGTTAATGGATTTAAAATGGTCCAAATCCATTAACACCAGGGTAAAGCCATCTCCGTGGCGGCGGTGCAATTTGATCTGGCGCACCAATTCTTTTTGGAAAAACCGACGGTTGTAAATTTGAGTAAGCGGGTCTAAATAAATCGCATGCTCTAAATCGTCCTGTCGTTTCAAAATAGAACTGATTTTTGCCAGCATTTCATCCCGGTTAATGGGTTTGATTATAAAATCATCCACCCCACCAAGATAGGCACGGATTCGTTCCGGCAGGGATTCAATCCCGGTCATGAAAATGAAGGGAATCAGTCGTAATTGGGAATGACTTTTAATCGTCTTAAGTATCTCAAACCCATTGGGCCGCATTTGGATATCACATAGAATGATGTTGGGTGAATGCTGAAAAACCAGTTCTTGTGCAGATTCAGCATTTTCCAATACATCCAGGACAAAGACCTTATAACCCGCCTTTTCTAAGTGGTAGCGAATGGGGGCGATAAAAAAATGGTCGTCTTCGAGAATAAGAACCTTGACCGTTTTTTGCATGGAATTCCCGTTCCTGTTTTTGTCGGTTTTAGCGAAACAGTTTATCAGTCGGCGAAACGCTCAAATGTTTCTTTGAGTTTTTTCTCAAAAGAAGTCAACAAGCTGTCCAGGGTGAGTTGATCCTGAACCATAGCGGCTTTTTCTATTTGAGCGCCAAACTCTGAGAATTCATCCAGGCCGTATCCACCACCGCTGCCTTTCATATTGTGACCAAATTTTTGGACTTCTAAAAAGTTTTTGTTGCTGAGATTGGATTTGACATCGGGTAAGGCATTATTTAAAAATTCAAGATATTGTCTTATAAGTTCTTGGAATTCCGGATCTTTTAGATAATCATTTTCCACGATGCACCTCTGAGATATGACGTGTTGTACTTTTTATTGAGGTAATATTAATACCTGTTGATATTACTGTAAAAAATAGATGACTTTCAACGAATCCTATGTCACGAGTCAATGCTTGCAAATGATCCTGTTACTAGGTACACTTTAAGGTAAAAACAGAATTAGGAGGAAAAATTTGGGACAGGAAAGCATTCAACCACTCTGGAAAGAAATATTATTTAAACGTAAATATCCGCTCTGGGTTTTACTTCTTATTACCGTAATCTACGCTGTTGTTTTCTATATCGTGATAAATAATATGTAAATCTGATAAAGAGATGTCAAGATCACTATAAATGGGATGTTATGGGATCGGAATGGATGTTGTCTGTGAGGCACCACAGGCATAATTATAGGTGATATCAAAGACAATTCCTGAGAAGCCGCCGGTCACCGCGGCCGTTCCAGTAGTGCCGTCATAAATCCGCATACGCAGAGTTTGTGACTGGCCCGCAGTCCAACTGGGATTAGTATAACTACAACTAGAAAACGGAATAGTCGCCTGTATATTGCTATCTATCCGTTGGCGGGGGACCGAACCACAATTGGCATTATCAGCTTGCCACACCGTGTTTCCCGCTAGAAACACGGTTTCCAGGTAGGCGGTGGAGGCGGAAATATTTGTACTAACTTGGATACTGGTCAATTCGGTGGTCACAAAACCCGTGTTTTTTAAAGGAAAATACACGTTGCGTGTATCACTAGTGACGGTTCCAGAGAGTGAAAGATTAGGGTCAGAACACACTCCTTCAGTTGTAAATATGATGGTTTGAGTTGGAGCGATCTGGGACTGAAGTTTAATGGTAAACGTCGTGCCCCGCATATCAACGGCTGCGCCCGTCCCATCGGCGGCATCTTTAAAAATAAAGGGACCCAAGGTCATATCGCCGGAATAGATTTGGATTTTGGCACCCAGAACTATTTGCGCATCGCTGGGGGATAAAGCGGTACTATTCACATCCCATTTCCAGTGAGAAGTGCCTGCCACTTTGACTTCTTCCAAATAGGGTGTGGCACAATTCCAGCAATTTTGGGTGGCTGCTTCCCAGGTGAGGGTCATTTTATTGATGGGCATCGTGGTGCTTCCTGAATTATGCACATCAAAGTACACTTCGTTTTGAGTAGTTGTTTCCACCGAAGCTGATCCATCAACATACGTGACATGACCATAACTGGCATAGACTGTGATTTCAATACTGTTGTTGGTGGTTCGATTTCCCGGTGAGACGGATACTGATTTATACACCGTATCGCCGGCAGATATCGCCCGGATTAAATGAATTCCTATCGGTACCGAACCCGTGAAATTGCCTTCGGTCGAATTAAAACTCAATGTATGGTAAGAACCTGCATATTTCACTTCCACCTTACCCGATGAGTCGTCTATTTCCACATCCTTCGAAGTTAATAGTCTGATTTTTATCGTGTTGTTCAGCAGTTCATTTACACTATTCCCGATTTTTTTAGTGATGGTATCCCCGTCGGCAGGGGTGTAGATAATTGGAGGTTGCGTGGGGTCAGAGGGTACAACATACACATAATTATTACCCCAGGCATCGGTCAGGTAATAATCAGGATCATCAGAAAAACCGACATCGATATACGGACCATCCCATCCTGTGACACCGGATTCATTGGATACCAAATCCCTAAGAGTAGGGGGGAGTTGACCCGTATCGCCAACGTATCCATAATTGGTTCGAATATTATTTTCCATAATATCGGGATTTCCAACGATCCCTTCGGCCAAAATACGCATTTCAGCAATTGTTCCGTTCACATTGGCATTGTCAAAAACACGCATTAGCGACCGAGCACCAATGCCGCTAAGGATCGCGATAATGATCATGACCATTACGAGTTCCATGAGTGAAAAACCCGAATATTGATGGCGATGGGATTTTGTTATTGTAACCATGGGAATGTTGCAGAAACTAAACCACCCGGTATTATTTCGCAACCCTGCAAGTCATGCTAAACAAAGGATATTTTTTCGGCTTAAACATGTTCATAGATGACTTAATTTGAGTTGAGAAATGGAAATGAAACCAAGGAATATTCATATTAGTCCCGGATTCCCGGCTCTCGTATTAGCGCTTTGTACAGCGATTCTATATTTGATTTTCCCAATGCCGGGATTTCGTCGTTGGGACAGCCTTATGTCGGCAACCATTGTGCAGGACTGGTCCACGATGCCCTCTACTGTCATATTCTTTTTTGCCCATACACTGGTGCTTCCATTAACCCGATTGGTTAGTCTAATGCTTCCGGGTACGGATCCACATGTGGTGGTGAGTATTCGGGAAATTATTTTTGCCGCTTTGAATTCAGCTCTCATGTATTGGGGGTTATACCGTATTCTGAAGCTTAAGCGCATAGCATTTCTGTTAACATCCCTAACGATTATCTTTCATGGTCGCTGGATGTTTGCCACTCAGGGTGAAGAAAAAGAAATTCTGCTCTTTTTCCAACAGATCTGTGTTTACCTCACCTTTGCTTATCTGGGATGGATAAAACATGGCTTACCCAATATCCGACACTATGTATTCTATGGACCAGAAGGAATATTGGGGTTTACCCTGGCCCTCTCCGTTATGGCACATCTCGAAAACGGGATTATGGTCTTAACCATTGTGTCTGTTTTAGGCGGTCATGTATTGAAAAGGAAACTATCATGGAAGCAATTCCTGCTGATCGGTGTCTCGGCACTGATGACGGGTTTGGTTTGGTTCGGATTTCTGATTGTAGGGATCAATGGCATTACCACTGTTGCGGGGGCACTCCAATGGCTTTTTGAGTACCATGTGACTGGCGAATTTTTTTCAGTGACCCCACATATTCTTGACCAGGCTGTAGAAGCATGGACGGGCTTTCGGCGTATGTTGATCGGTGAAACCGGTGAAGGACCTTGGATGTTGGGAGAAATGGTCCTTGGAACCGTATTCATGATTATGACTATTAAAAAGGCTTGGAAAAAACGACCGGGAATTACCGCATTTTTTACTCTGTATTTAGGATTGATTTCTTTTCATTTTTTCTTCTGGCTTCCCTGGGATCCAGAGCAATGGATTCCTACCATATTCGCCGGGATGGTATTGGTAGGCTTGGGCTGGTTTACAGACGGGAGCCGACGGAAAATTCTGACTTTAGGCGCCGTATTTACATTTTTAATTTTTGTTAATGGGTATCAATATATCCAGGCCTATAAATCAGTGATACCTTATACAAATTTCAGGCGTTATCATAGTAAAGAGATGACGGGGTTTAGCGGGTATTATCTTCGGGGAACACCGTATCCCAATTTAGTCATGGGATTACGTTCGTTTTTGCCTGATAAAGCCATTGTACTAGTAGATCGTCGTCACTTGGCGAATCATTTTAGGATTTATACAACGGCAACTCCGATAGTGATAACTTATCTGGACAAGAGTAATGATGTTTTACGAAATCAGTATTTGTTAAGTCAACTGAGTATGGCCATTTATAAACCACCATTAACTACGGCGGAACTAAAAACGATGGTTGATAGAGGCGTTCCGATGTTTTTTCTAACAAATGATCCTGGCCCGCCATTCTCGATTCTTGAACGTTTGAAAGTAAAAGCGAGTCCAGTTTTGGGCGCGCGATGCAAAAAGTTTCAGCTTTGGCGCTTAGAAGTAAAAGGTCCGTAAGACCAAATAAACGTCACACCAAAAGAAGCAAACCAAACCCAAAACCACGGGGACCGGAAAAGCTGACGGAGTTCTTGGGGTAATTGTAAATGAAAGGTAGCTAATCGCGACCAACGTCGACGTAACCAGTCTAGGTCCAGAAATGTTCGATCCAGTTCTAACCGGTCAGTCAAGCGCCAGATGTTTCCTGATAAAAGTGTTTCCATGTTCGAATAGGTAAACGGTCGGATTGTGGTCCAGTCCACTTTTGTATCCCAGTCTGTTTCAAGTCGAACACCGGATCGCATATTATCTGCGATAAGAAGTGAATCCATGCGTTTCCAATCGATAGAATCATCTTGGGAGGAATAGACAAATCCATGGTTACCATGACCACTTCCATAGGTATTTAGTACCAGAGTTTCAGAATATTCATTGACAACACCTGCTAGGATTTTCATCCCCTGGCTTTCGGGATAGTCAGGATCGGCTCGTCCTTGCGTGGATTCGGCGAACAAACCACCGGGAGCCAGTCGATCCTTCAGGATTCGGAAAAAATCCTGATTGTGTAAAAGTAAAGTTCCCAGAGTATAAGGTGCTGAAATATCCATGATGATTAAATCGTAAACCGTGTCTTGGGTACGAATAAAGTGCTTAGCGTCATCAATGATGATTTGAGCATTGGGCCATTGATCATATTGATTCAGTTGGCTCCAACAAGCTTTAGCAGACCGGACGATTTCAGGGTCAATTTCCACCATTTGGATCTTATCGGCATAAGGTCCCACACGACCAATGGAATACATCGATCCACATCCTAAAATCAGAATGTTGAGTTTTCGACCAGTACTTATGACCTGGTAACGAGCAGGGAGTTCTGCTAAAAAATAAGTGAATTCAGATAATCCTGTTTCCTGGATAAAAGCACCGGAAGTGTCAGTTTGGTACCCAAAGTACAGGACACCGTTAATAAATGACCAACGACCATCGGCAGGGAAGCCCGGCTGCGGGTGGGTGTCTAAAATTTCGATGGTATGATATAGGCTATTTGTTTGATAGCAAATTGTGGGATTACTGTACCCCCGCAGGGCATAATAATCCCGGATGACAGTTTGGTTTAATTTCGGGCCATAGAATATCAGAAAAGGGAGTATACCCAACGCTCCAATCAGAGGTGTGAACTTCCATCGGCCCCGAGGTTGAAGAAGATAAAGGATGCTTAGCAGGATGAAAAAATATACAGGTTGAATCCACCGGGCTCCCGAAAGAGTGTGAATGACCAAGAAAATTGTACCTACAACTGCTCCTGCCAATTCCAGTGAATAGGTAGAAGTTAATTTCAAGTGTAATGTACGGTTATCGGTCAACCGCGGAAGAAACAGGGAATAAAATGCTGAGGTAAAAAGGGATGTTATAAACAATAGTCCCATGAGCACCCACCATCCGGCCCCGAGATATACTAAAAGAGCGGCAAAATATCGCAGGAAGAGAAAGATATCCAGATGGAGGAAGAGGATGAACCACCCTAAAAATGGAATCAACTTTTCGGGGATACGAGGAGCCACGAGATAGCCGATGGAATAACCTGTGAAATAGGCTGTAGCCACGATGAGTATTGACAATTCAGAAGCGGATAACAATGTTGAAAATTCCCGGGTTATAAAAAATTGAAGTATGATTAAATTAAATCCGGAGAGAAAAAGAATCATTTTTTTTCCCGAAACAGAAATAGCCGGAGCAGAAATTTCCTGATTCTGATTTACAACCGGGATTGTGAATTTGCGTGCGAAAAACAGGATCAAGATAAAAAATCCTATCATAAATGCTATATCAAAGAGACCTTGGGAAAGTAAAAGGATTGTTCCTGTTCCCAGAACGATTAATGGATATTTTAAAGAACCATAACGGTATATAAGTAGAATTAGAATAAAAGAGATTACAGGAAGAATAAACGGTGAACGGACACCCCAATGGACAAATCCTAGAAGACTAACCACAAATCCCATGACAAACCCGTTGTTTTCATGGAAAAACAGGTGGGCTGTGGGTTGTGTGGATGCCCGTGTCCGAAAAAGAGCTCCAGCAGGTGCGGCTATTCCGAGAATCAGAAATTCGTAAATAGGAATGAAAAATCCGTTCGGAGTTCCCCGAACCAAAGCCAAAGCTAGGAGCAGATAGAATACGGCAGATAAATAGAGACTATGTCGTAATGTTAATGGTTTTCCAAACCGAAGATTTAACCAGACGCCTACAATCCAAGCCACGCCCAAGAAAAAATACCCCATAAATGTGGCTGTGTAATAACATTGAAACAGGAAATAACTGGATACTTGGATTAGACCAAAATGAAATCCGGTTAAAACCGGAAGATATATTTCACGTTGGGTGAGGGAGGAGTCTAGTGCAGATGGATGGTTCCCCCTGGGCATGAATTACAGGGTCTTCCGTTTCCTGTTGTTCACCAACTAATAACAATCAGAATCAGACTCAAGATCACTAAAACAGCACCAGTAATGTAGCGATGTGCCAGCATTTGTTCATCGGTGGCAATAATCTTATTTCCCAGTTCATTTAATTCTTTTACAAACTCGGGATTAAACATCAATAAGAGACCGAAGACCAGGGCGAGGATAGCGATTATTAAAATGAAATTAATTGGATTCATTATGTGTGGTATCTTGAAGTAACATATTACAAATAACTAGAGGAAAAACGGAAAACATTAAGGCATGGTGAAAGAGATCGTTTGATCAGATCCGCATTTGAAATGGAGTGTTAACGTGAAATTTCCACCGGTAACATCTGCTTTAGTGTTATCATCCGCTTGAGCACTCGTATAAAAGTCCATCCGATTTAACAATATGTAACTCCCTCCTGGGACCGTTACTGGCGGTTGTGTTTTGCAGAATGTGATCTCAGCTCCGTTCAAATTATCAACCAATTGTCGGGATTGATTACCACACCAGGACTGATTGGCTTGCCAGTAAATGTTTGTTAAGTCTACAAAAGAAATAACATCTAGGTAAGGTGAAGGACTCACATCGCACTTAATATTCATACCGGTGATGGTGGCTTTAGCATTCCCCGTATTATCCAGCTGACACCGTACGCGATAATTCAGTGGTTTGGATAAATTCGAATAGGAAATGACTGCCGGCGAACAGGTGCCTCCCGTAGAAAAACTAACAATTTGATTCGGCGTCAGATCCGATAAAAACGTAATCTGAAACGTGACCGCATTCATAGGTTGGGGCGAACCGGTACCATCTACCAGATCCTGGAAAGCAAGGGGACCAATGGTTGTATTTCCGGATGAAAGGGAGAGTTTCTGGTCCAACACCAACCGAGCGTCAGTAGATGCCAAAGCATTACGATTCGTTGTATTCCAGCGCCAATAATCGGTTCCATTAACCGTGATGTTCGCCAGATAAGCGTAATCGCATTCCCAACAGGATGAATTCGACCAACCAACACTGATTTGGTCGATTTCCATAATCGTACTACCAGAATTATTCACTGTAAAGGTTAATTCCGAGTTATTGGTGCCTCCTAGACTTGCGGAACCGGCCACGTAGTTTAGTGTTCCAAAAACGGGATTTACGGTGTATTCCAATCCTTCGTTAGGGCTAGTCGTGGAATTGTTGGGACCCACGCTGAGCTGGCGAAGGGTCGTATCGCCCGCCACAATAAACCGTAAGGTGGCCATGCCAATCGGAACGGTATCAATATAATAGCCTAAAGTTGTTGCGTACGATAGGGTTTGCCAGGTGCCGCCACCGTATTGGATTTGGACAGTAGCATCATCACCTCTGAGCGGATATCCATCTTTATTTCTAACCCGAAGGGCAACAGTGTTGTTTAAAATTTCATTTTTATTGTTAGCGACGATCAATTCAATAGGTGATCCTCCTCCGGCACTGGACAGTGTAATGGGATCGGTATTGTTGTTTGGTACAGTATACGTGATGGTCTTTCCCCAACCATCCCGAAATATGGCAGTAGGATCTTCTTGAATTCCGGTATAGTCCCCATAAGGTCCATCCCAACCGGCAACGCCGGGGTCAGTCATAAGGTCATTCAAACTGGTTGGTAGTTGGCCTGTATCACCTACATAACCGTAATCAATCCTGACACCGTTTTCTACCATTTTGGGATTACCTACGATGGCATACTTTAAATTAAGCATGTTTTCCATGGTAATATTGAAGTTCCGGTTTGCATTTACTCGGGCAATCGTACGAATCCCCACGGCACTAACAATGGCCATAATTACGATAACCATTACCAGCTCTATCAGAGTAAATCCGGGGACAGGGGAATATCGACGGGTGTTCATTACAACGTGAAGGCAATCGTTTGGGAGCTACCACACTGGAGATTAAACACCAGGATATAACTTTGACCGACAGCAACAGGAACATTTGTTGTTCCAGTAGGATCTTTCCTTAGCCGTATTTCTACAGTAGCGGTTGATCCGGCGTTAATTGTCGGGAGGGCATAGGTGCAAATGAGAAAATCGGCTGTTCCCGTAGCGTTGTTTGCTACCGTGGGACGAGCCACATTGCTACAGGCGGTTACGTTGGCCAGCCAGACATCTGCGCCATCGAAACGAATACGATCCAGATAGGCGGTCGATGTGGTAATATCAGTGGATACGGTCATGGATGTAATCGTGACGGGCAATACACCGGGATTTTGTACTGGTACCGATAAACGCGCTCCGTCGATCAGGGTGGCGGCTCCATTTTGGGATAGACTGGGTGCAGCACACGTTGTTGCGTTATCAAAGGTGATTGTCTGTGAAGGAGCGGTGGATGATTCAAACCGGATCGTAAAACGTGTGGCGTTCATATTGATAGTATTGGCCGTGGTACCATCGGTGCCATCCAAAAATATGAGTGGACCGATGGAATTAGGTCCGGTATAGAGGGACATAGTACCATCTAAAACGATCTGAGCGCCACTGGGAACCAAAGCTGACCGACCATTGGTATTCCATTTCCAGTATGTCGAGGTTTTCTGGACTTCGGCCAAGTAAGCCTTTTTACAATTCCAGCAATCGTTTGGTAATGCTTCCCAGGTAATAGTCATTCTATCAATATCAAACGTAGGCGTTCCGGTGTTAGTCACCGTAAAGGAAACCTGGTTATTTCCCGCGCCGGAGATAGAAGCCGATCCGGAAACATATGTCAAATTACCATAATCAGGGTATACCGTCATTGTTAAAGTATTTCCCGTTGTTCCGTTTGCCTCTTCTACTGAAATTGTCTTATAGACAGTATCTCCCGCGGAAATTGCACGGAGTTGACGCAATCCGATAGGAACAGTGTTAATTTTAAATCCTGTTGATGAACTATACGTCAGGGGATGCCAGGCTCCACTGTAGCTAACTGCCACTGATCCATTTGTCCCGTTAATTTCGACGCCATTTTCGCTGTATAATCGCAATTTAATTGTATTATTTAAAATGGCGTTTAAACTAGTGGCAATCTTTACAGTAATTGTATCACCATCCGTAGGTGTCCAAATCTTAGGAGCCTCGGTACCTACAGTGGGTAAAACATATCGGTATTGTTTTCCGAAGGCATCCCGTTTATAAAAGTCAGGATCTTGAGTATAACCCGCGTCCATATACGGCCCGGCCCAACCTGTTTTGCCTGATACATTAGACATTAAGTCGTCCAGTGTCGGTGGCATCACGCCAGTGTCGCCTACATAACCGAAGCTGGTACGAACGTCATTCTGAATAATATTGGAATCCCCAATAATGGCTTTTACCAACAATTGCATTTCTTCATACGTTTCATTGAATTTGGCATTCAGGGCAATCCGGGTTGTGGTGCGCACGGCAATGCCTGCTAGAATGCCCATGATAATGATTACGATCACAAGTTCAATGAGAGTAAAACCGGATTTTTTGATGTTGGAGGCCACGATGCTATGTGATTTGGATGTCATGAATAGAATAATCCTGGTCAAGGAAGATGTTCCCCGACCAGGACAAGATACATAGATTAGGATTTAATGATCATCATCATCGTGGTCACCATGGTCTCCATGGTCATCGTGGTCCCCATGATCGTTGTGATCATCTCCACTGGTACCGGGTGTTGTGAAGGAAAGAGTATAGTCATTATCATCTCCAACACCTGTAAAAATGACCGTGAAATCAACACCGCGCATGTCTGTATAGTCTCCACCGGTTAGACTGTCTTTGAATTTATAGTACTTCAGTGTAACGCGTTTATTGGCTTCCAAATATAGATAATTATCAAGATCCAAAACGCCACCACTGGATAACCGTTCATCTTTACCCGCATTCCAGTAGGTTGTACTACCAACTTTGAATTTGGAGGCATAGGCATTGGATTTATCCCACGATGCCGTTATTTGTTTGATTTGTAAGGGGCTATCTCCTGTGTTTTTCACGTCGAATTCCACAGTATAATGTCCAGACCCGGAGACATCGATATTGTTATTGTAAATAACAAGATTAGGTCCGTTCCGGGATTCGGTATTGAATACAAAAGGATACTGGGTACCATCTGTAGCGATGAAGGTGACTTCAATTTGATGTCCCCGCATATCCACTTTATCTCCGTTCCCGCTTACATGATCTTTCTCTGTTGAACATTCATAGCTATCTTCTTGAGCCGGTGTTCCGCACTCGTCACCATGGGCTTTATGTGCGTCCCAGGCATCGGTTGAAATACAGATAACCTGAGGATGGTCTGTATCCCCGGAAGGATAATGCGTTATGGTAATTTTACCATCTCCGTCGTCATCAGGACAATCAGGAGGTGAATAATATGAACCGGAACTACCACTATGATCCCCATGATCATTGTGATCACCGTGGTCGTCGTGATCTCCATGGTCGTTATGATCCCCATGATCATCATGATCATCATGATCTCCATGGTCATTATGATCCCCATGGTCGCCGCCGCCGCCCTCCAGATTTTCACACGCATATCGATGGATGTATTCTGAATATGAATTGGATTCATCATCCAAGTAATAGCCATGGCCATTTTCAGCGATAACGGCGTCGGTGGCGGTTATATCGATCCACCACTGACCTAATGCCAGTCCCCCGGAACGATTATCGTTGTAGAGATTCACGGTCATATTGCTGGAAGAAATATCATATTGTTTTCCGTTATCCACGGCATAGGATGATCCATTGACCGTGAGGCCGTTCTGGTTACCATTTCCTTTGGGTTTAACATGAACCCAGATAGCGCTTCCCTGGAAATCAGAAGCCGATTGGGTTAAATCATCCCGGGTAATCAGACTACCATCAGTTTTCACAAGATAGAATTGATTATATGTGCTATTATTAGGATTGATGTTAATTGACCCGCTTACTGTAGAGGTGCTTGTGGGATCGGAATAATAGTCCCCCCAATCTGAACCACGATCGGTAGTGAAACTTTTTAATTCTATAGTTTTGGTGGCATCACAAATAGTGACAATATCATCCAATGCTAAATATTGACCGGAGGCAATTCTGCATTCCTTATCTTTCCAATACGTAGTTCCTCCGATTTTAATTTCTTCCAGATAGGAAATTGTGGATGTTGTGTCCCAAGAAACGATCATTCCACTGATTGTGACGCAACATTCACCTGGATTAGTAATATCGAAGGAAATATTTTGGCGGTCACTCCCGGAAGTTTCAAGCGTCCCACTCGAATAGATCAAAGAACCGGCCGTCGGGGGAGTCCCCGGTGCGGTGAAAGAAATCAACTGAGTGGGCGCTAAATCAGAATAAAGAAAGAAATTGAATGTGGTCCCATCTAATTGAATGGGATTTGCTGACCCGGTGCGAGCATCGGCATATTTTACTTCAGTAATATTCAATGTAGTGCCGGGGTTTGCAATAAGAGTACTTCTCAAGACCATCTCTTGACCAGACACAGCGCGAACGCCGTTGTTATCGACTTGATAATCCCAATAAGTGCTACCACCTACTTTAAATGTTTCTAAATAAGGTGTTTGGTTACACCAGTTGGAACCTGACCATTCGAAGGACAAACTCTTAATATCGAACTGACAATCTCCTGTGGCGCTGGCCTGAAAAGAGATGACGTCATTCATGGTTCCGCTTAAGGCTGCTGATCCTGAATATTGTATCGTTCCGTAATCACAAGTTATTGGCGCTGGATCACAGGGCGGGTCAGGACAAGCAGGTGGATGAAGCGTATCGACACCAGACACGACAACGACTTCCAGTCCACACGTTGGAAATCCTTCTCCATAAAAACCAAGGGAAGCGCTATAGTCAAGTTTAATGTCTCCACAACCGTAATTCACATAGACATCAATGGATGATGAATCTAATGGCAAACCATTGGCATCAGTGAATTGATATTGAACGGTATTACTTAATAGATCGGTAACTTCATTGGCCAGTGAAATGGTTAGGGGTTCGGCGCCATTTCCTCCAGAGGTCGAAGTTAGCGTTAAGTTTTGTGTGTCCCAGATATAAGGGTTCCCCCACGGATCATAGAGATAATCATAGGGGTTGTCAACGAAGGTTACATCCAAATAGGGGCCTAGCCAGTTACAATATTGACCAGAACCCGGGTCCTCCAGTAAATCCTGTAGTTGAGATGGAATGGCTCCATTATCGCCAATAAAGCCGCAGTCGCCTTCGGTACATCCAACAATCCCACAACGTATTTTTTCCATTTCCGCTAATGCTTCGGCTTCCCAACTTGACGGGGTCAGTATCACCACTACCTGGATAGCTGTAGCTGCCAAGATTCCCAGCACGACAATCAGTGCAACGAGCTGAAAAAGGGTAAACCCAGATGCTTTTTTGGGTGTGTTTATCAAGTGATGTTTTTCCATGATGAGACCCCTTTATTTAAGATGAAGGCTCAGATCATCACTGGTTCCTTTGGTGCCATCCGGACCATAGCTGAGCAGGCTGGTATCTCCGGCGGCAGGACTAAATATTTCGTATGTGTTTCCCCAGGCATCTATTTTCCATTCATTGTCGGATGAAAAATCTTCAGAAATATAAGGTCCGTTCCATCCAGATTGGGTAAATCGATTCCAATTGGGATAGGATCCCTGATTCACAAGATCATCTAAAGTTACGGGAAGATGCCCAATATCGCCATTAAATCCCTTATCAATTAAGACGCCACCAGCCACAGAAGATGGATCTCCCATAATGGCCTTTTTTAATTCCGTCATCTCACCTTTTGTAGCTTTCAATCGGGCAGTTTGTATAATGTCTGTTACTTTGGGAATGGCAATAGTGGATAAAATTCCTAATAAAAGAATGACCATAACTAGTTCGATTAAGGTGAATCCGGATTTTGATGATCTTTGTTGCACGTGATTACCTGTTTTCTTCATCATAAGCCTATACTATCTGCGGTTGGGGTATTGTGACCAAAATCACAGCGTTATTTAGGTGAGACTGTGGAAGTAAATCCACAGGAGCCAGAGACCCGCTATGATCAGACCGGCGCCTGTAACCCTGTTTTTCCGGATGAAGATATCGTCCTTGAAGATGACCCGGTTTGCCCACTGGTTCCACTTGAAAAGCGACTGGGGGAAAAGTAAGTAGGCCATACCCACGACTAACACTAATACGGCGATAATAATAATCGAAATCATGATCAATCATCGCGAAACGTAATGGTTTCATTCATCATATTACGATCGGCTTCCACTTCGGCACCTTCCATTTTCATATGTAGTTTCAAATCATTGGCGCTGTCTGCTGCTGTGAGGGCATCATCCATGGAAATTATCCCTTCCTTGTAAAGGTCAAAAAGATGTTGATCAAAAGTTTGCATTCCCGACTCACGGGATGCGCCAATGGTTGTTTTTACTTCATCAATGAGACCTTTATACATCAAGTCACTAATTCGTGATGTATTCACCAGAATCTCCAGGGCAGCTACCATCCCGGAACCATCCTTGCGAGTGACGAGTCGCTGAGAGATGATCGCGCGTAAGTTTAATGAAAGGTGTTGACGAATCATTGGGTGATTATCAACGGGAAAGAAATTCATGATCCGTTCAAGTGTTTGTGATGCATTGACTGAATGTAAGGTACTGAAAACTAAATGACCGGTTTCTGCAAAAGTTAAAGCCGCCTTCATGGTCTCCCGATCTCGAATTTCTCCTATCAGTAGAACATCCGGTGTCTGACGTAAGGCACTTTTCAATGCGACGGCATAGGATTCGGTGTCCATTCCCACTTCACGTTGGGTGACAATACATTTTTTATGGTAATGTAAAAATTCCATGGGGTCTTCGATGGTAACGATGTGCCCCGTACGGGTTGAATTGATGTGGTCGATCATGGCTGCCAACGTTGTGGATTTACCACTGCCGGTGGCACCGGTGATGAGAACAAGTCCACGAGGTGTATCACAAATTTTACTGATAATAGCCGGCATGCCCAGGTCTTCCAGAGTGCGGATTTCCGACTTGATATGTCTCAATACTAATCCAACTGATCCACGTTGCAGGAAAATATTTATCCGCACCCGACCAACTCCCGGTACCGAATAGGCTATATCGATCTCATGATGTTCTTGAAATTCCCTGGCCTGTTTTTCATCTAAAAATGAATATGCAATTTTTTCGGTCATAGCGGGAGTAAGCTTGGTAGAACTTACAGGATAGATTTCATGCCCAATTCGATACATCGGTGGATTTCCGACTGAGATGTAAAGGTCGGTGGCATCTTTTTCCACCATTAATTTCATCAGATCGCTAAAATTCATGGTTACCTCCCGTGGGTGAAATCAGGTTACGTCCATTTTAGGAATAATTTCTTGGGCCGCTTCACGTGATATAGCTCCATCCTGTAGTAGCTTTCGAAGGGCTTGTTCCATGGTACACATACCCAGGGATGATCCCGTCTGTAGTGCTGATTCAATCTGGTATGTTTTATTTTCCCGGATCAAACTTCGAATCGCATTTGTTCCCACTAATATTTCTAAAGCGGCCACCCGACCTTTCCCTTCTTTCCGACGTAAAAGTATTTGTGAAATGATACCCTCAATAGAATCGGCAAACATAGATCGGATTTGTCCTTGCTGATTCGTGGGAAATACATCAACGATTCGATCCACGGTTTTTGCCACGCTATTGGTGTGTAGCGTTCCAAATACAAGATGTCCGGTTTCCGCAGCGCTGATAGCCAATGCAATTGTTTCCAGATCTCGCATTTCACCTACCAGGATTACATCCGGATCTTCCCGCAATGCGCTCCGCAGAGCATTTGAAAAAGATTTAGTATCGCGGCCCACTTCCCGTTGGCTAATTAGACAAGACCGACTTTTATGAACAAATTCAATCGGATCTTCAATAGTAATGATATGGGATCGTTGAACGGAATTGATATAGTCTACCATGGCTGCCAGGGTTGTGGATTTACCACTACCGGTTGGACCGGTAACCAAGACCAGCCCTTTCTCCAAATTGCATAATTTTCTAATCACATCGGGTAAATTGAGTTCTTCCATGGTTAAAATTTTGGTAGGAATGGTACGAAAGACAGCAGCCTTTCCATCATTCTGGTAATAAACATTTACACGAAAACGTCCTATGGACCCGATTTCGCGAGAAAAATCCAATTCCCAATTTTCTTCAAAACGTTTTCGTTCTTGGTCAGTCATGATATCATAAATCAGACGATGGATATCTTCTGGTAGCAGATCAGGAACATCAATTTTTTTCATCATTCCGTCAACTCTCACCATGGGCGGGGCTCCCGCATTTAAATGGAGGTCTGAAGCGCCGGAAGAAATAGTAAATCTCAACAATTCCAGAATATCGACCATGTTAAGTCCTCTTGTCTAAATATAGTGGGTTGAGTTTGAGTAGAAATCGGCTGTCCGTAGTAAGTTTCATAAGAATAAATATAGAATGGAATCGGGAATATTTCTATTCCCCATTTTGATTGTTAATAGATCAAGGACAAATAAATAACTAAAGCGCCAATACTTAAAGAGCCCATTAAAATTCGTTTTTCCAAGCTAAGAATCTGAGCAGCAATGTCATCGATTTCAATGCTGACAAACTGAGAATAATTTTGAATGGTATTGAACTTAGTCTTACCATGTTCAAAGAGAATAATTTCACGCGCCAGAGTATCCGGAAGAACTGTGAAATATTTAGGTAAACGATCGGGGTCGGGATTGGACTGGCTCAATTCTCCTAGTCGTTGGATATCCTGAGCTAAATGAGCTCCGCCAATATAATTGACAAGTAAACCATTGATCTGGGAAATGGGGACACCTGATCTATGAAAAACATTAAAAAGAAAACAATAACTGCTGATCAAGGCCAAGTTATGAATCTTTCCGGCAAATGGTATAATGTTTAATATATTTTCTTTCAGTACTTCATTTTTCTGTAGAATACGACTAACCCAACTACCTATTAAAGCAAGAAAGGCTAATGTGCCGGTGGAGTAGAGAATGCTGTCAAGAGAGAGAGTTAAAATCCCCAAGCGTACAAATAAATAGACCATTCCCGCTAAAAATAGATAAATCAGAAGTCTCAGGTAAAACATAGAGACATTGTAATAATCGAACAATTTATTTTCGTTCTTCAGGTGTAAGCTCATGGCTTCCAGACCCTGAATCATTTTTCCACTTCTTTCCGTCGCCATAATCATGGCAATATAAAAATTAGGGAAAATATCTTTAAATGTAAGCATAGCCTGGGAGAGAGGGGCACCGGCTTTTACGGCGTTTGTAATACTGAATAGCACCATCCTCTGGACGCGATTTCCCGTGGTATCAAATACAGCTTCAAGTGCATCCGAGAGAATTTGGCCTGCCCGGATTTGAGCTAATAGTTTTTCATTAAATAATAATAGTTCTTTATAAGTAAAAGAAGATGACCCATACCCTAAATTGGAACTTAAATATCGTTCAAATCTATTTAGCTTTTGTGGCATATTAAGTTAAATAAGCGATTCAATAAATTCCTTTAAGTAGAATAGAATCTAACCATGAAGTGATGTGTTGTGCATCAGGATTAATTTTTTTTGCATATTTAAAACTTAACAGGGCAGAATCGAGTTGATTAAGGTGGTAAAAATTTTGCCCTCTTAGATACCAGGCATATCCGTAAGAGGAATCGATTGCAATGACCTTGTTTAACGTACTCAGAGATTGTTTCCAACACCCGATTTGCAATAGAGCTTCACTGTAGGCCACCTTAGCCGATAAATCGTTTGGCATTTGTGCGATGTATTTATCAAACCAAACGAGTGATGATTCCGGTTGCTCAAACTGGAGCCACGTTTCTGCGCGGTCGATCCACAAATCTGGATTATTGGGATATAATTTTAGCGCTTTCTGAAAAAAACGATTCATTTTTGGAACAGTGAGCCACATGTCCTCCCAGCCGGGCATAGTGGTATCAAGGACCGTAAGTTTTTCCAATGGAAAACCGTTGGCGATAAACTGCAATAAATGGCGTTTATAAAACTCACCCCGGGCCTGCCAGTAATTCCAGGTTAATGGACCCAATGTTGTGGCGTGGCGAAATTCCTTTTCCGCTAGATTCATCCATTTCCACTTGGTAAAGTGATCAGCTTCTAACAATGCTTGGGTACTGTAAACCGATCCAATATGAACCGCATTGTCGCCAACACGTGGTTCCAATGCGGAGGCGTACCGGTAATATTCCAAAGCCTGATCATATTGATGAAGTTGTTTCGCGTGCAAACCCAGTGAAGTAAAATATTTTGAGATCGGTTGGACCAAGCTTAGGATGATAAGAATAATGATTGTTAATGCTACAAGAAATTTTTGAGAGGGGATGGACAAATGTTCTCCTGTGATGGGAAACTTCCGGGTAGTGGTTTGTGGATGATTTTTAAGGAATAGGGCGATAAATAGGAGGAAGATCATCAGATTCCCTGGAATATATAGATGATAATCCACAAAAGTATGAAACAACAATCCTAATGCCCCTACACCCATGCCGGTAATCGTTGCGAATTTCAGATTGCTTTGGTTTGGTGATATGATCCAGGTCCACCCCTTCCAAGACAGAAGTGCCAGGAAAGCCAGGAATAGTCCCAATCCAATGACACCCAATTCAAGAAGGAATTGGAGATAATCATTATGAGCAAAATCGAAGCGTATTCCTGGTGGTAACCATTGTGTATTGGTGATGTGAAAGGTGCGAAAACCATACCCGGTCCAGATCTTTTCAAGCGCCAATGTTAATGTATTTTGCCATATTTCCAGTCTACCGAAAGATTCCAAATCAGAGAATGAAGTTATTCGTGAGCCAACCTGACTGTTTGGAATTAAACTAAACAAAATTAAAACGACGACAATTCCGAAACCTACCCACCTTAATTTGTTAAGAAAGTAACGGAATCGACCGGAATAGATTATAATTACAAGATTCACGACTCCGGATGACAGAAAAAATGCTAACCAACCACCACGCGAATATGTGGTACCGAGTACGAAAACTCCCGTGATTAAAACGAAATATAGGATGACAGATTTTATTTTATTTTTTGACTCCAGGAATATCCAAAAAACCAGTGGCCAGATGAGGACTAAGAAGCCGGCAAAAGTGTTGGGCCAGACAAAAATTCCATGAGATCGAAGAAAGGCGCTACCTTGTATTGGGACTCCTGTTTCAGAGAAGAAAAATTGAACTCCTCCGTGGACTAATTCTATTACAAAGATGACTACAACTGTATTTATAAGGAATGATTCAGATACGTCCGACTTTGGTAAGTTTATAGTAACAAAAAATATGATAAATGCTGAAAGGTAGGTCAGCGATTTGTAATATGTTGAAAATGCATCAATTGTCCATAGGTTGGAAAGCAAAATCCAAGTAATAAAAAGTCCAAACGCTAAAAGGGTTGATCCTTGTCTGATTGTGTAGTGTGTCTTCTTGATGCTTACGATATAATAAACCCATAAAAAACCTGCCGCACTACAGACTAAAAATGTATTAAATCCCAGAGTGTCGGGTCCCCGGTCGAAGGGTAGGATGATTAATAATCCCACCCAAAGAATTGACACTAAATTTCTAATCATCAGATGCCTGGGGATTGTCCAATAATTTTAACAAGTATCTATCGATAGGATCAGGAGCCCAATAGTTATGTCGCTTGATTTCCTGTATTGCAAGTAAGGTGTCTTCTTTTGTACGAATGAGGGGAGCCAAGCCTGCTGGTGTGTACGGTTTATCGTAAAGTTTATATTCGAATTCTTTAATATAAGCCCGATTTTGTTCATTGCGTTTAACATAGACAGAGTGTTGGTAACTATTCCAAAAGACTAATGCCCAATTGTTTCTATCCAAGGGACTGGTGTCCATCCAATGAAATGAATATGGGTTAATAATAACAAGAGTTTGAAAATTATATAAACTATCAACCGCTTCGAATATCTGTTTATTCCACGACATGCCCTCGTATAGATGGATAAAATCAGAAGGATAGGCGGGAATGCGACCATCAATAAATACTTTCTTTTCGGGATAACTATTCCAGATTAAATATCCACCCCAGAAAAAATCGTTGAAATATGGATCAGGTGCCGGGTGCTGATTTAAAAAGCGAACTGCATGGACAGGGAGCTCGGTTGGGTCAATACCAATACCAAAATTATAGGTGGGCATGATTCTGTTATCGCCACTGATTAAGTTTAAGGGACCGATAACCAGGGCATATATGGCAACTAAATGCAAAATCCATTGAAATCGGAAATTGTGCCAACGCTGGAGAATCCCTTGAGTAGGTGTTTTCAGGATGATTCCTATTGCCACGATTTCGAAATATGGGATTATCCGATTGTATTTTATTGAGAGAAAAAGGAAAAAAAGTGCTGATAACAAAAAAGGTGGTAGTTGCTTTTTTTTCACTCCATAAAACACTAGGGATAAGAAAAAAATGGGTATCGTCAGCCAATAATACAACATCTTATCAAATCCAAAATAACTGGGGGGCATATATTCTGAGATCAATATGAGATCGTTCACATTGAGATGGGAATAGGGATACGTAATAAATTGAATAAGATGAGGGTTGACTAAAGCACCAAGAAAACAAACTGAAAATAATATCAATAGAGATTTTGACTTTAAAATGGACTCATAAAAAGTCATATGTTTAAAAAGAAAATTTTTCGCTATGTTTTCTACCGAGACAAATAGGATTAAGAATAAACCGAATAAGACACCCGCATGAATATTGCTCCAGATGAGAAATATAAAAAATAATATTATGTATGAGGTTTTCTTAACAGGTCGAGAAACAAAATAGACTGTCAAAGTGAAAAAAACCACGGAAAATAAATGCGCTCTGAATAAAAGTCTAAAATTGATAGCAAATAGAACCCAAACAATTCCTATAACAGACAATAAAACAGTTTTGAATTCATTTTGGAATGTCTTGAAAAGTGTTAATACAATTGTTTCGACAAGGATTATCCGCAAAATGATGAATAATGGAATTCCACCCAATTGGTAGATTAAAAAAGCAGATAGTGAAAATAACCATTGCGGTGTTGACCAGGGGGCATCAGGATTTGTATAAGAGAAGATATTTGCTTGCGGGAGATACCCGTTTTCAAAAATATACCGTCCTTCAGCCATACTCCACCAGATATCTCCGGTTTGAATACGATGGTAGCTGACGATAAAGCCAAAGAATAGAAGAGCCAGAAAGAGAATCTTTTCAGAGATATGGTTGAGTTTGGAATTCATAGTCGCTACGGATGGTAATTTAAGCTAATGAAATATTAGAGTTTCTTCCATGGTATTTAAAAGGTAAAATCCACCGGTAAAAGTGTTACCGACTCATAGGTGGCTCGGAAAAATGCTCATTAGTACATAGGACAAATCACTGTAAGGCTATGAGGAAATAATAAAACTATGGCTACAAAATATAGGTTACTTCCGCGTCTGGTTATTTTATTTACCACAATGTCAATTTTGATCCTGTATTTCCAAAGAGAAGAATACATAGAGAAATGGAAAGAAAAGACGGAAACCCAATTAATATCAGCCAGTGCCGACACACAAAAGACCACTCAAAAAACTATAATTCAGCCTTATGTAAATGAACCAAAAAATTTATCCAATGGCTTGGTGGCTTTTTACCCTTTTATGGAAAATCCCCAAGATGCCTCCCGGAACAAAAATGATGGTCGATTAATTGGTGTAAAATTAACTAGAGATAGATTTGGAAATCCCGACAATGCTTATCAGTTCGCACGCAATACGTTTATTGAGATAAAGAATAGTCCCAGTTTTCAACAGATTAAAGATGGCGTTACTGCTATGGCGTGGATAAATTTATCGGCGTATGGTGGCCCACGAGGGATTGTGTCCCATGATGGCAAATGGGTATTAGGTATTTATCGGGGATTATTGCTTGGTGAGGTTTATTTAGATAATGGGCAATCCATCTATTTGGAAAGTTCGACGGGTTTAAGAATAAACCAATGGTATCATGTGGCTTTATCATTTGACGGGCAAAACCTGGCTTTATTCCTCAACGGTCAACGAATTGGACTTAAATCCGCTCCCGGAAAATTCCATATGAAAAAACCGAAAAATTTCCGATTATATAGTCAGCCGGCTATTGGAAGAGCTATTGGAATTGGAGGTGAAAGTTTTATTGGAATAATTGATGACGTTTTTATCTATAGTCGAGCTTTAAATGGAGCCGAAATTAAGGCTTTGATCAACGGAGAGTTGCCCGAAACGTGATCTTGATTGATTGTCCCGGTCAACGCTGACGAAGAACTATAAAAAAAAGCCCACAGCACTGTGGGCTTTTTTCTAGATTTAAATACTAATTATGGAGCAGTAGTTGTCCGCGTTCCAATAGTTCCCGTGCCGGAAGAATAGGACCAATAATATTTGTCACCATTACTTCGTTGGTGGTATATATAATTGCTTGTTGAATTAAAGCCCCAGGTATTGTTAGCGGCGGGAGTGGGGGAAGTAGATGTATATCCAGTGGGTTTTTGATCAAGACCGTCAAATGGATCCGTAGGATATGATTGACCAAATCCTGCAGCCATTTGATTGACACTGTACGTATATACTCCGGATCTCAGTCCTCCAATTACACCATCTTCAGCGGCTTCATTCGCCTGAGTTGTCAGATTAGCAAATTTCGGAATTGCCACGGCGGCTAAGATACCCAGAATCACAATCACCATGACCAATTCAATCAGGGTGAATCCTTCTTGGTTGCGTTTCATTATGTATTCTCCTGGTTGTGTCTTGTTTAGCAAATTTTATCTAATTCTAATTTAACTTATCTCAATAACTGTGCCAAATATTATCTCCGTCGGATAAGTTTGCGAAAAAACCGAACATCGTTTCATAATGAAACAGTGTTACAGGCAAATGTTAACCCCCGGGAGCCCCTTGGAAAGCTTCTATCATACCCCACATGGGCAAGAACATTCCTGCTGCTAGGAGAGCCACTAAACTTCCGATTATCACAGTCATAATAGGTTCTAAGGCTGTCATCAACCCGTCAACGGCATCATTAACCAAACTGTCGTAATGTTCCGATACATTCACAAGCATTTCATCCAAAGAACCTGATTCTTCACCTACCGAAATCATTTGGATGACTAATGGTGGAAACATTTTACTTTTTCGGAAAGGTATCGTTAATCCCTGTCCCTGCTTAACACCAACAGCAATTTCATTGATTGCTTTTTCAACAACCCTATTCCCAGTCGACTTCGCACCAATTTCAAGTGATTGGAGAATAGGTAATCCACTTTTATTCAATGTTTGCAAGGTGGATGTAAACCGTGCGATAGAAACCATATGAAATAGTTTACCAAAAACAACAACGTGCAGCTTAAATCGGTCCCAGTTATACCGTCCTTGTTCGGTATGGATGTAATAATTGAATAGAAAGCCAATTGCTAAAATCCCGCCGAATATCATATACCAATAATTTTTAAAGACATAACTAATGCCGATAAGAATTCGTGTAGGCAGTGGTAAAGCTGCCTGTCCACCCATGGCAAACATTTTAATGAAGTTTGGAAGCACAAAAGTAATGATAATCACAAATGCGATGACAATGGCCGTCATAACCATCATCGGATAGCGGAGCGCTTTTTTAATTCGGCGTTGAATGTCATCTTGTCGGCCAAGTTGATCATTCAACTTGAGTAGTACTTCTTCCATGGCACCAGCCTCTTCACCGGCTCTGACACTATGAATATAAAATTCAGGAAAAACATCTGGATGTTTTGATAGCGCCTCTGAAAAACTCAATCCGCCCTCAAGATCGTGGTATACTGAATCCAAAACAGCTTTAAAGGCGGCTGTCTCAGCTTGTTCTCGCAATGCGCTGATGGATGTGAGCACCGGTACACCCGCATGTTCCAATGTATGAAGCTGTTTCGTGAAATTCATTACTTCTTGAACCGGAACTTTTTGAAACCGTTGCAGGAAGGAAAGGATTGCCGATTCCTTTTTCTGCTTAACCTTAATGGGGGTGTATTCCAGACTATGTTGCAAATAGTCCAGAGCCTCGCCATAATTGGAAGCTTCAAAATCACCAGTAACTAAAAGGCCGGATTCATCGATAGCTTTATAGGTATAAGTGGGCATTGCTAAGCTCGTGGTCCTTCGTTTTTAATCTTATAGCGTTCCATTTTACGCCAAACAGTGACACGGCTCAACCCTAATTTCTTAGCGGCAGCAGTCACATTTCCGCCCACTTCTTTTAAGGCATTTAATATTGCTGTCCGCTCCATCTCTTCTATGGTCGATACGGATGGCTTTCGTTCTGTTGAAGATATATGCCCGGTTGTAAAGTTTGCTTTCTTAAGCGGCTTGATTAATGAGGCTACGGTCTCCGCTTTCAAATGGGGTCCGTCGGAAAACAATGCCGCGCGGATCAAAAAACTTTCAAACTGTCTAATATTACCAGGCCACGAATATGAATAGAGAACGGATAGTACATCCGAGTCGAAAGTCTGTATGTTTCGATGGTTTTTTTTGTTGGACTGCTGGAGAAAATATACCATTAAGGGTAAAAAATCCCCGTACCGTTCACGAAGAGGTGGTATGGAGATTGTGAAGCTGTTTATTCGGTAAAACAAATCTAACCTGAATCGATTTTTTTGAATGGCTTTATCTAGGTTTTTATTGGTGGCGGAAATGATGCGGACATCGGCTTTCCTTGGCTCATTACTTCCAATACGTTCGAACTCTTGAAGTTCCAGCACACGGAGGATTTTACTTTGCATCAAAAGGTCCATGTCGGCGATTTCATCTAAAAACAGGGTTCCTTTGTGGGCAAATTCGAATTTCCCCTTTTTTTGTGTATTCGCGCCGGTAAAAGCGCCTTTTTCGAAACCGAACAATTCACTTTCCATGAGATTACTAGGAACAGCAGCGCAATTTAAACTCACCATTTTTTCGTCGGCACGGGGACTTATTAAATGGATTAACCGGGCTACAAGTTCTTTCCCGGAGCCACTTTCTCCCTGGATTAAAACCGATATTTCGGTATTGATGATTCGTTCCAGAGCGTAATACAAGTCCATCATCACGGCAGACGAACCGATCAGGTTATTGATTCCGTATATTTTTTGTATTTGAAAGCGCTTCTGGTCTACAATTGAATAGGACCCGAATTGGTTTAATCCGGTTTTAATCAGTTGTATTAATATGTCCTTTGATGAGGATGACAATAACCAGCGGTCACAACCAGCCTTAAGATAATTACTTAAAGTTTGAATGGTGGGTTGGGTGATCCATAACCAGATGGGAAACCGATGAGGATGCGCTGTAAGCCGCTTAATAGTATCGACAGGAGAAATCAGGTCCAGTTTATCGGTCACGATTACGCCATCCACGGAATTCAATTGTAAATAATTCAAGGCGTCATAACCCGTATCAACCTTTTGAATCCGAACGGGTGGATGATCCAAAGACTGAAGTAGAGTCTGAATGGCTTTTATTTCTTTTCCGACAATCAGCAGATTTTTAGGGGAAGAATCGGCTGATTTTGAAGACCTACTGGAACTCAGGACGATACCCTCAAAACTTCATCCAGAGTGGTTATTCCCTGGATAACTTTTCGAATTCCATCATATTTTAACTGAATCAGGCCTTCTTCCAAGGCTTTATCTAAAAGGTTATCATATCCGGCTTTCGCGACAATTAATCGTCGTACCCCTTCGGTAATAAGCAAAATCTCATAAAGTCCAACTCGACCTTTATAACCGGTGTGCCGACAGTTTTTACATCCCTTACCTTTATAGAATTTTATTTTTTGTTTAATGTTGGCCAGATTCAACTCTTCTAGAATTTCTTTTTCTGGCTCATAGGCCATTTTACACCGATTACAGATTTTTCGAACCAGTCGTTGAGCCAGTATGGCTTTTGTAGAAGATGCCACTAAAAATGGTTCCACACCCATATCAATTAACCGAGTTGCCGAACTGACAGTGTCGTTGGTGTGCAAGGTACTGAGAACCAAGTGACCGGTCATAGCCGCCTGCACAGCAACGGTCGCGGTTTCCGAGTCACGAATTTCACCCACCATTATAATATCTGGATCCTGCCGGAGAATGGAGCGCAATCCTGCGGCGAATGAGAGACCGATCTTAGGATTGACATTGGATTGCCGGATTAAAGGCAGCCGATATTCCACCGGATCCTCAATCGTAATGATATTTTTATCCGGTGAATTAATAGTATTCAGGGAAGCATATAGTGTTGTGGATTTTCCAGACCCGGTAGGCCCGGTGACCAAAATAATGCCATTCGGTTCATGGAGCGCCTGGTTAAACGCCTTTAACATTTCCGGTGCCATACCCAAATCGGCCAGTTTCATTTGAATGCTACTTTGATCCAAAATACGGATCACCACATTTTCTCCATAGACTGTTGGGAGCGTAGATACCCGGAAATCAAAGGGTTTTTCGCTAATAACCATGTTGAATCGACCATCCTGAGGCGTGCGTTTTTCAGTGATGTTTAAATTTGACATCACCTTAACGCGAGAAATGATTTCATCCTGTAAATCTGCAGGATGTTCATAAACGGTTTGCATCACACCGTCAATTCTGTATCGAACTCTCAGGAGGGATTCTTCCGGCTCAATATGGATGTCACTGGCTTTCATTTTTACCGCTTGTTCGAACATCAATTCCACCAGCTTGATCATGGGGGATTCTTCGTCCGGCCGTTGTTTTTTATCCCGATCCATGGTGCGTATTTTCTGCAAGACCGAGTCCATATCACGGGACGTCCCGTATATTTCATCCAGAGATTCTAAAATTTCACTTTCAGCGCAGAGGGTGGGCTCAATTTCCATTTTGGTCATGCGCGATAATTCATCAAAAATGTCAATATTGGTGGGATCGGAAATACCGATCATCAGAGTTGAGCCAATTTTAAAGAGTGGAATAATTTTATTATGTCGGGCGTATTCTTCCGGAATTAACGATTTTACTTCTGGATCAAAATTATAATTGTTGAGAAAAAGATAAGGAAGATCAAGTTGCTGACTCAGGGCGATAATAAAATCATGTTCGGTAAGAAATCCCAGTTTGGTGATGACTTTACCAAGAGGTTCGCCAGTTTCTTTTTGCTTTTTTAAACCTTCATGCAACTGCTCCGGTGTTAGCACACCAGCATCAATCAGCATTTCACCTATTCGTTTCTTGGCCATAATGTGATACGTTATCGCATGTGTAGATAATTTAGATAGATTTCCAGGAGATTGTTACCCCAAAATAGCATCCCGGCAGCAACCACCGAAAAATAAAATCCGAAAGGATAGCGCTCATCAGGGCGCGGTTGTGATCGGATCACGGCTTTTACTATATAGACCAAAACAATCAAGACGGCGGCGGAAAAAAAGCTCATCAGTGTCAGTTGCCACCCTAAAAAAATACCGATCAATCCTGCCAGTTTAATATCTCCCAGTCCCATGGATTCCTTATGAAACAGGAGATTTCCTAATCCTCGAATGACGAATAAACTGCCGGCCCCTACTACACCTCCCAGAATCGCCGGGAACAGAAGAGGATATTGGTGGGGAATCGCTGCTATAATGAGACCCAACCCCATTCCTGAATAAGACATGGCGTCGAAGATTAAAAAGTGTTCGTAATCAATAAGTGCAATCGGGATTAGGTAGCCAATAAAAATAAAAGTGCTAAGAGTTTGCACAGAAAAGCCATAACGTGCAGCCGTCAAGCCAAAAAGGATAGCTGTTAAACTTTCAATTAAGGGGTATCGCCAAGAAATGGGTTCGTGACAGAAATAACACTTTCGTCCCAGGAGAAAAAAACTCAAGACAGGAATGTTTTGCCACCAACGTAATGGTGTTTCACATGCCGGGCAATGCGACGGGGGAGAGACAATGGACTCGCCCTTAGGAAGACGAGCAATGACAACATTGAGAAAAGAACCAACAATCAATCCCAGGATGATCGCCAGAACTATCCAAAGTGAATCAGGCAACAAGGGCTTTCACCTGGTCTATTAATTCCTGGTTTTTAAATGGTTTCGTTAGGTAAGCATCGGCTCCCATCGCTAGTCCGATTTTTTCATCTTTTTCATCGGATTTAGCTGTTAACATAAGGATGGGAATATTGCGGTGGGATTCATCGAATTTCAGTAAGCGACTGAATTTAAAACCATCCAATTTAGGTAGCATCACGTCCAAAATAATCAGATCCGGATTTTCAGATCGGGCTTTTTGAAGACCATCCAGGCCATCATTGGCTTCCAAAACCTCAAAACCAATTTTGGTTAAAAATGCGCGGATAAGATTGACAATATTGGGATCGTCATCAACGACTAAGACACGTTTTGACATCGTAACCTCAATTTATTAGAAACCCATTTTTTCAAGGAATGATACCCAGAAATTATTAGGATAGTAATGTTTGCAAATGCTTTTTTTTATGACCTTTCGTTTCCACACCCGACAATATCCATCAAAAAACGATTGGGTAGATTGGAATTTTGAACAATTGGCACACTTCCGAACCCTACTCCGATAAGTGTCATCTTCGGTAGAGAAAAAGAACCGCCAGCTAAGGAAGAATGCCAGGAACATGACAAACATGACGGCAGCCCAGAAGATCATTTCTTTAGTCAATGTCATGGTTTTTCAATATCCGAAGATTCTTTCCTGATCGGAATTTTTATTATTTGTCCGGGATAAATGGAATCCGGATTTTCAATTTGGTCTTTATTGGCCAAATATAGAATTCGCCAACTGTACGGGTTCTTCAATTCAGGAGCCTGGGTAGCAATATTCCAGAGGTGTTCACCGGGAACTACCAGATGATAACGGAAAGCATTATATCCAGCTAATTCATAAAATACAAGACTGTCCTGGGTATCCAAAATGGTATTACGCTGGAGGGTAAGTTTCTGATAGAGATCCCGCTGTAATTCGCCAAACGGCGTTGTATATAGTAGTAAAGATTGCTTTAGAAGTACGGAATCCCGGTCATCAATCCAATCCTGATAGGATATAACATTGGTATCTTTCTGTCCCACATGCTTGGCAAAAAGGTCCAACCGGAAAAAGAAAAAATCACGCTGTTTCAGCATCATATCCAGATTGGGAAGCTGATTATGCATAACCGCTACACTATCATCAAGGATGGCCAGGAGTGAGTCGCGGATTTGGATCAAATTTAAATATTCATTGAGATAAAAATTATCGAACAACTTTCCGGAAATTTTTTGCTTCTTCAAATCCTTTCGTAGGCGAATCAATTCGGCTTCAAAATCGGTGTTTTGTTGCTCCAATTCTTCAATCCGGGCATAGTAATCCGTATTTTTATCTTCCAGTCCCTTCAATTTATTCATGTAATCTTGATTTCGCTGTTGAAGGACGCTTAGTTTTAACTGCATCTGATCTAAATCTTGGACCAATGCCTGTTTTTGGAAATAAAGGGCTTGCAACGAATCTTCCAATAAATCCCATATTGTCCATTGACGGGGTGGAGGTTTCTTGGCGATTAGGTAGATGTTGCCCAGGTTATAAACCGAATCTTTCACTGCCCGAGGATTCACATTGCGAGTGGCGCGGGCAATACTTGTCGGTGTAATCCGGCGAGAGAATTCGAAATTGAATAGAAGCTTATACGCCTGAAAGTCACTGGTAATTTCAATGGGAATTGCAAAACGGCCTTCATCATCCGTGTAATCTAGCAGAACTTCTTCCGGTCCATTAACCCGTACCGTGCATTGTTTTACCACGTAGGCCTTACCTTTGGTTTCATAAAAGACGCGACCAATGATGGTGGCATTCCGATCCTCCGGCATGCCGTTGTTAGAAGCAAATAGCCCGGATAGGACGAGGATGGGAAGGAGCTTAATCATATAGTGGACTTTGCTCTCCGTTTGGAATGAAGGACGTTTCGGATACTTCCGGCCCATTCTTCAAATGGCCGAAGTTCTTCAGCATACATTTGGGCTTCTTCAAGAGTAATGACGTCTTCGTCCAGTAATCGGATCAAGGCTTGATCGCTCGTCTGCATCCCGTCTTCGGTGGACGTTTGAATGGCGGACCGCAACTGGTGTGATTTCCGTTCCCGAATCAGGTTTTTTATACTATTGGTTCCCAACATGATTTCCATGGCGGCTACCCGTCCGTCACCGTGTTTGGTTCGTACCAGTTTTTGGGCTACTACGCCTTCCAATGTGCTGGAGAAAATCGCTCGAATCTGGTTGTGTTGACTGGAGGGAAACACATCAATGACCCGGTCAGCGGCTTCCGGTGCACTACCAGTATGCAATGTTGCCAGAACAAGGTGCCCGGTTTCGGCAGCCGTTAAGGCCAGGGAGATGGTGTCGAGATCACGCATTTCACCAACCAAAATGACATCCGGGTCTTCCCGTAAAGCCGCCCGGAGGGCATTAGCGAAAGAATGGCTATGCGTACCGATTTCCCGCTGAGTGATTAAACATTTTTTACTTTTATGCACAAACTCAATTGGGTCTTCAATGGTTAAAATATGGCCCCGCCGAGTACTGTTGATATAATCCACAATCGCCGCTAGCGTTGTGGATTTCCCACTACCCGTAGCGCCAGTGACCAAAATAAGACCTTTACGGGCTTTTGCGAGTTTTTGTAATGCGGGAGGCGCGTTTATATCATCCAGGGTCCAAATTTTATCCGGAATAACCCGAAAGGCGGCCCCAATTCCATTGGCAAAACTGTATACATTCACACGAAATCGGCCTACACCTTTAATATGCCAACCTAAATCGACTTCATGAAATTCCTCAAAGATGGCGATTTGACGCTCAGTCAGAATCCCATAAATCGCATCGTGGGCTTCTTGAGGTGTTAGGGCGGGTTGATCCAACCAACGTGTTTCACCATTTTTACGGATGATCGGAGGATAACCGGAACTGAGGTGGAAATCAGAAGCACCGCTCCGGGATACAGCTGTAAGAAGTTTAATGAGATTCAATGCCATAGGTCTTTACTCCGTTTTTCTATCTGAATAAACCAGGTGAGGAGTAATGAAAATCAACAAATCGCTTTTTTGGGTTTCATTCGAACGATATGTAAACAATTTCCCGATTAGCGGAATATTTCCTAAAAACGGTACTTTGCGTTCCAACTCCCGCACATCTTCCTTAATCAAACCACCCATAGCGATTGTCTCACCATTATTAACTCTGACTTGCGTCTGAGCATTCCGTCGGGAAATTATCGGTTGGTCCAGATTTGGACCCGAGTATCCTGTTATGCCTTCCACAGTCGGTTCCACAACCATTGTGATTTGGCCATTGTTATGCACGTGAGGCAGGACCACCAATTCAATTTTGATAGTGTATTTTTCAGCGGTCTCAGTAGCCAAAGCTCCCGTGGCGCCCTGGGCGACCGTGGGAACGATTACGGTTAATTCTGTCTCAGTAGTAAATTGAGCCCGATGGTTGTCCAGCGTTGTAATTCGGGGATCCGATAAAATCTTGGAATTTCCTTTAGATTTAAGATAGTCCAAGACAACCTGAAACTCCTGAAATGTTAATATAGCCAAATTCAGTTGCTTAAATTTACCAATTCCCAGGCCCGAGAGCGCGCTACCCCCAGTGGTTCCACCCGTCGTGCCAGCCGTTCCAGTAGCACCTCCGGCGGATACCAAACCGGTTGAAGTAGCCTGTACCGGACCACCTTGCACGGTAGCCTTGGCTGTCCAATCGATGCCCATGTTTTCATTATCTGATAGAATTGTTTCAATAAACTTTACGCTAATCATCACTTGAGGAACCGGTACATCCAGTTGTTTGATTAAGGACTCGATTCGATCAAAATTAGAGGGAATATCTGTGATTACCAGTTCATCGGCCCGAGTGGAGGACTCGGTATCGCCACCTTGAGATAATTCAGATGAGCGCTGAAAAACCTGAATCGCTCCCTTCGGGGTCAGGATATCCTCTAGAGGGCCGATAGCATCATTGGCTGAAATATAATCCAACTGAAAAACACGGGTGTCCGTTTCTCCTTCCATTTCAGTATCAATCGGTTTTACAATTAAAATGTTATCCTGAATGATGTAATCAAATCCATTGGATTTTAAAATGGCATCCAAAGCTCCTTTGAGAGTGACATTAACGAAATGAACCGTCACGGTACCGCTAATGTTTTCATTGACGACCAAATTGATATTGTTCTGTTCCGCTAATAGCCGTAGTACACCCTGAAGATCTGCGTTGACAAAATCCATTGTCAACAGTTCTTTTGACCGAGCGGTGGTCGGCTTGGATTGCGACGATGAGCCGTCCTGGCTGAAACCGAGGCATAAGATCATCAGAATCGACGTGGCAATGGATGCAAATGATTTCACTGTTCCGACGTGGTTTGTAGGTTTAGAATATATTCCTTTCCGCTGGCAGATGCTAATACCACCGAGGCGGGACGAACTTCTTTTAAAACCAGTCCATCAATTTTATCTCCCACTTTGAGAATGGATTCATTAATTAAAACAGCCGGACGGTCCCCGCGGAAAGAGATAGCGGATAAAATATAGTCTTCGATATACACTGGTTCTTCTTCCACCACGTTTTCTTCTTCGTTTGTCCCGGCCGGGACCTCGCTGATTAATCCCACAAAAGGATCTCGTCCCCATACCATAGCATACGAGGGAATTTTTTCAGTTTTGGCCCGTTGAATTTGTTTGGGACGTATTGCAGGTATCGAAGCATTCGTTGCCGGTTGTGTTTGCGGAGGTGGAGGAGAAGCTTCCGAATTAATTTTTTGAATCAGTTCTTTCGTGGATGGCGTTTTATTGAACATCATGTCATAAACCAGATAGGATAACGAGACGACCAGTATGATCAGCAAAATTATCTGGGATTTGGATCGTTCGGCCATTGCTTAAATTTTCCCTCCGGGATTGATAACATAAAAATAAGCGTTAAGTTCAGCAGAAATGGACATGGCGTCAGCTTTACGTTTCAGAGACAGATCAGTGACATATATTTTGAAAGGCAATTGATACAGCGATTCCAGAAAAGCCCCAAATTTCAGAAAACTTCCGCTAAGCACAATTTCAATAGGTACTTTCACAAAATAATCAGGAGATTTAAGCATGGCGTCAATCGAGGGCTGGATTTTATCAATCGTTAAATCCTGAGCCAGCGCAGCCTCCACAATATCATTGGTCATGGCGGAAACCTGGTCTTTTGTGGGCAGTTTCATTGAAAGGGAATCGAATTCCATTACCAATTCATTAACCGAAGATTTCAATTTTGGCAAATTGTTTATAGACATCTTTCCTCGGCTAAGCTGTCCGTTTAGTCGACTAATCTCCGCCTGGACCTGTTTGATTTTATCCAATTGTCCCTGATACATGAAAAAATACCAAGCTACGAGGCCTGAAATAATAGCAGCGAATCCAATGAGGATAATTTGGCGTGGATTAACCTTCATAACCATTTACCTGACATTGAATTTCGAATTGCAATCCGGTGAAATAATCATTCTCCACGGGTTGGGAATTTTTTAAGACCACATTTGTCATGTATCCTGAATTTTCCAACCGCATAACCAGTTCTGCTAACCGAACATTGGCGTCATATTTTGTGGTTTCAATATATCCGACTAAGCGGATTTGTGCCTGCGAAGATGATGTGATATGACCGATGTTTTCCAGCGACTCCAACGATACATTTTCTGGTAGCAAATTGCTGATGATGCGTAAAACTTGAACGTTGAATGTGGGTTCATTAAACATTTTTTTCAGCACACCCACTTTCTTTTGTGCGTCTTTTTTTGTTTCCTGTAATTGGACAACTTGCTTCTCAAGGGAGGACATCTGGCCGACCCGTTGTTTTAAAGATTCCAGTTCAGATGTATAGGTTTTCCCTTTCATGGAGACTGTGGTTGATAAACTTACTACCGATACAACCGCTGCTAACAGAAAGAGACGAAATACTGTTTTTAACGTCCGTGTCTGAGTTTCCTGAACGTATTTTTGTGGAAGAAGGTTGAGTTCTGGCGAAATATCGATGGAGATGCCAGCCGGCGTCGCTAAAGCGGTTGAATTATCTTCCAGGAGTTCCAGGTTTGATAACGATTTTTCAATGGTCCAAATCCTCAAAGGATCACTGACCTGAACGTCCATATTTAAATAATCAGACAGAAAATCCACTAAATTCATCATACTAGCGGTGCCACCGCAAAGGTAGATTTTATCAATAGGACCGAAGGAGAATTCCTTCGCGTAATATTGAATGGATCGTTGGATTTCGTTCGCGAGTTTTTCTAAGGGAGATCGGAGCCGGGACGAGAGTTGCACCAGAGGAATATCTTCATCCGTAACTCGATTTTCAGTTTCTTTTAGTGGAAACCCGTATTTGATTTTGAAGAATTCGGCCTGGTCTTCTTCTACATTAACGCGTTCTCCCCGCGAAGTGGTCATAGATCCGATTAAGGCTTCCGTTAAATCTTTTCCGGATACGCCGATTTCCCGAGCAAACCGCAATTCCTGATCATGAATCACATTGATCATGGTCGTTTCATGTCCAATGTCTATCACCATCACATTCTGCAGATTCTCGGTAGGGTAATGACCCACATAATACCGCCACATGGCCAGCGGGGTGGGAAGAATTTTACTGGGTATTTTCAGACCTGAAAGAAAACTGATCTGATCTTCCACCAGTGATTCCAAAGCCGCTACCACTAAAATATCTAATTTGGGAACGCCATCAACAACGGTCTCTTTTAAAACCTTAAAGTCCAGAACCGATTCGTCAGCGGAAAAGGAAAGGTGCTTTTTTGTTGACCATCTTACGGCTTCCTGTAGCTCCTTTTTCCCAACTTTGGGCATCTGAATATTCTTAATTCCAATGTCTGATCCGCTAATTAGTAAGTTGATCTTGGATTTTTTAAGTTCGTTTTCACTTAGAATAGACCGAACGGTATTTTTTATAAATGTGGCTGTTTCTTTTTTATTCCCCCGAATATTGCTGGGTATTTTTACATAACCGAAATCTTCAATTGAGATTTCTCCACTAATATCATTGGCCAGAACATATTTAATGGCATAGCTGCCAATGTCCAGACCGATTCGGGAACGATTTGGACGAATTTTCGACAAGAGATATTTAACGGAAAATTTCTTTTCTTTCTGATAGAAAAACGTGACCGTGTCCGATTCTTCCAGATCATCATCAAAGTCATCAAAATTATCTTCTTCGTCCGGAGTCGGTTCTTCCTGTTCCTCTTTTTCCGCCAAAACATCTTCTTCCGGTTCCTCGGTTTCAACGGGGATTTCCGTCGTTGTATCCGATTCCTGCTCCTCCGTTGAAATAGGCTCACGACCGCCAAAATCTACATTGGCAAACGGATCCTCTTCACTGTCAGTTGGCTCCACCGTTTGTTTTTGGTCCGGTTCTTCTGCTTCTGGCGATTCTTCACTTGTGCTGGTGGGCACCTCTGCTTTTGGCTCCTCGTCCGGTAAA
The DNA here is from genome assembly GCA_964535735.1 of uncultured bacterium. GTDB lineage: Bacteria > Fidelibacterota > Marinisomatia > Marinisomatales > J089 > J089. Next base: position 21,105 of record CAZHTM010000005.1, on the reverse strand, counting down.
GACTCCGGCTCAGCATCAGAAGTATCTTCGATGACGGCCGGTTCTGTGGATTCCAGCGGACTAAAATCAAAATCTGTCGAACCCTCTGGGGGGGCTTGTTTTTTGTTTGCTTTTAAGGATTCGGTTAACGCTTCAAAATCAAATTCAATATCGTCAGTTCCCTCGGGGGAATCTGATTCAGGTGCCGGTTCCGACGCTTCAGGGGTGGTTTCAGCCTCAGTTGATGTTTGTACTTCTTCTACAGGTGTGTCTTTCTCCGGTGGAGTGTCTGCGGAATCGAGTGTCTCGTCAAATAATTCATCGGATTCAAGGACAGAATCTTCACTATCCGGAGATAAATCTGTTGCTGGCGCTTCCTCCTTTAAGGAAGAGGGTGCAGGTGAGGGCTCTAATTCCAGATTTAATTCAGAGTCTTCCGTCGAGGGGAGTTCCGCTGTTTCGCTGTCGCCCTCTGTAACAGCCGGTTCGACGCCCTGTTCATCCCTGAACGTGAGTGAGAAGTCCTCTTGATCATCTTTTTCGCCGGTTTCAGAGGGCGGTGAAGATTCATCAAATTTGGGAGGTCCCACGCCTTCTTCATCATCCGGGATAAATGTTAATTCTTGGTCGTCTTCATCGGCCGGTGAACTGGAGGCAACATCCGGTTCAATCTGCTCCGGTTGTTCAGCTTGAAATACCAGTTCGGCCGCGTCATCTTCAGGCGATTCGTCGATGGTTATCTCAGGTGCAGTGTCTCGAGGCTCCTCAATTGGTTCTATCGGTATTTCGGGAACATCGACAGATTCCTTTTCAGGAATGGAGTCCTCAACCGCTGGTTCCAATTCCAGATCACTTAGTAGGAAGTCTATCACATGATCTTTATGGACCTGTGCAGAAGATATTGAGGTGGACTGTGATTCTGGACTCTCCGATTTCGTTTTGGGACTCGGATCCGGTTCTGCCGGTTTCGGCTTTTTCCGTGACTTCGTCCCTTGTTTTCTCAGGATTTCCAGAAGTCGATTGGTAGCATTTTCCTGAAAGTCAGACAAGGGCGTCCCACTTTTCTCTTTGCTTAATAATACCTTGAATCACTGGGCCGTCCACCAAGGATTTATCGTTGCGGATCATGGTGATGAGCGCCTCATGGCATACATTGATAATCTGACGTGGTGATCCTTTGGTATAAAAATAAATGTGTTCAATAGCCTCTTCATTAAAGATTGTTTTCCCGTTTGCACCAGCCTGTTGCAATCGAAATCGAATTAATTCGTCCGTCTCTTCTTGATTTAGAGGATTGATGGAATATCCCAATGCGATGCGATCATTGAAATTGGGTTTCTTTTTTAATTTGAGCAGAAACTCCGGTTGGGCAAAAATGACCACCTGTAACAATTTTTGTTTATTGGTTTCGTAATTCAAAAGATTGCGTAATACTTCCATAAACGTAGGCGTTAACATTTGTCCTTCGTCCAGGATTAGTACAGGATTTCGTTCCTCGATCAATGAAATTTTATATAAATGATTCTGAAGCACATTTTTACATTCAATAGTAGAATTGGGAATTGACCGAATATCGAAAACTTCCATGATCGCTTTGATAAATTCGTATTCGGACTGAAAGTTAGGATCTAAGATCAACCGAAACACAAATTTGTCGCGATCTCCATCAAATTGCTGTAGAAGAATGCGTGACAAGGTGGTTTTTCCAGTGCCAACCGCGCCCAGAATTACGCTCAACCCCCGCCGCATGCGAATAGCAATCTCTAACCGATATAATGCTTCTTGATGTTCATGGGAATGGTAGAAAAACTCCGGGTCGGGAGTATTGGAGAAAGGTTCTTTGGTTAGCCCCAAATGTTCATAATATTCCATTTTCTTTTCTCCATTTGATTTCACGGAGAGGGACATGCTTGAGGCGCAGGTCAATAATCCGCGTTAATTCTTCAACGGTCTGGTCATTAAAATATCGATAATTACTGCTTTCGCTACGCCCCACTTCTTTAATCAGTCCTATTCGGAGATAGTAATTGAGGGTATGGAGTGATAATCCGGTTTTCATGGCTAAATCGCCGATTAGATACGTAGTCATAGGATGGTAGACAGTGTCGTTAACTCAATGGTTATAGAGTAAGGTGTACAACCATTGAGTGGTTTTGGGTACACAACTCCCACGTTTGAATGAAGATAACTAAGATTCATAACCTTACCTCGGTTGAGTAGTATACAATTATATCTGTATTAAGTCAAATATAAATTTTCTAATGAATTTGGTGTGGCAAAATTGATCGTCCTGATCCAATTTCTATCCTGATTTTGGATGCTGTACCAACCAGGTACCTGAGACCTGGAGACTGAAAGGAGTAACCATTGATTGCCTTTGATATCGTTGCACTTGTTGTGATTGGCTTTTTTGCATTCAACGGTCTGCGAAAGGGGCTTATTACCGAGTTATTTAAAATAATCGGCGTGGTAGCTGGATTGATTCTTGGGTTGCAAACTATTCCATCCTCTTCAGGATTAATTCATCAGATTTATCCCATCGGAGCCAATGGAGAGAAAGCGTTGGGATTTATTCTGGTTTTTATAGGTGTCATGTTATTGTCATTTATTATCGCCAGTTTTGTTAAAAAAATAATGAAGTTAGTACTGCTTGGCTGGTTGGATCACTCAGGAGGGACCCTCTTGGGAGGAATCAAAGGAGCCTTAATTATCAGTTCTCTTATGCCACTTCTGGCCATTATGCCGGACTCGGTGCCCCACGTGAAAGAAATTCGTCGTCAATCATTGGCGTATCATTATTTAAATGGATTCGCACCACAAGTGTATAATGTATTGGGGCGTATCTTTCCTGGATCGAAATCATTTGCCGCAAAATTGAAAGAAAGTTTTCCTTCCATGGGTTCGTTAACCAAAATGAGTGGAGTAAGTGGAACCGAAGCCCAGGAAGAGTCTTTGAAACAGATTCAACAATTCATGGGAGGAACTGAAAACCCCACCATGGATGTATTAAAAAAACAGCTGGAAGAAATTGATCCAAACGATTACGATTTGCAGAAAGCACAGAATTTGATTAATCAAAGTAGTGCGCAGAATAAGAACAAGGAGAAAACCGCAAGAAAAAATAAGATTCCCTGATTGATCAAATAAAACTGTTAACTAATGTTTAATTTCGTTCCAATCAGTTATACTTTCGTTTTAAACTTCCCCGACTGATCAGAGAAATACTCACGTAGAAATCACAACTCCAATGCGTGGTTTTTCGGATTAGTTCAAGCTCATCTCACGTCATAATGAAAACAAATATGATAAATACTGTTTCATAATGTTAAATTATGTTATATTAGACGACCGGTAATGAAAAAGACCAATGAAATGAAGGTTCATTCCATTCGATTACCGTCGAGGATATGGACAATCACGCGGAAGTTGGCCAATCGGAATTATCGGTCATTGAATAATCAATTCTTGAAAATTGTCGAAGACTGGATGGTTGATCGTGGGTATCTGGAAGATTCGGAACGGACGACCTTCGAAGAAACCGGATCCAGTTCCTGATTCACAATTTTATACATAATAGCATGGAGGGCATTATGTATTCTAAAACCCAACGAATCCTTATGCGATTCTTGTTTGCTTGGGTGTTACTGGTATTATTTACCAGTGGCATCGCTTTGGCTGAAACAGAAGAGGCCATGGTCCAGGTGACACCCTTTGCGTCCTTAAAATCATTGGTGAGTTACGTAGGAGTGGATGGTTTGATTGGAACGCTGTTTGCATTGACCATGGCTTTCATATCTGCTCATTTCTATAATCATAAAGATGGTCGCTACGCCAAGGGGAAACATGAGCGAATCCACTCTCCGGCCAGTTTCCGGTTTGTATATCGCTACATCCAACTTACCACTATCGTTGCATCCATAGGGACGTACCTAACTCACGGTTCCATTTTTCTGCTTGTCCATCAGAGCTTAATGTTGTTTTACCTGGGATTGGCGGTGGCCGCAATTGCGATTGCGTTATTCGTTACAGCCAAGCTCAATTTAGGAGAACATTACAGTCCGTGCTTTGACTCCTACATGCCCAAAGATATAATCCAGGAGGGGTTATATCGGTATATTCGGCATCCAATCTATATGTCAAATATTTTATTGTTGACCGGAATGTTCATATCCACAGGTTCTCTCTGGATTGCCCTTAATCTGGTTGTGCTTACGATCTATTATATTCGATCTGCCCAGGAAGAAGAAACTGCACTACGACAACGGTTCCCAGCCTATCGGGAATATGTTGCTCGGACAAATATGCTGTTTCCCAGTTATCGGATCTGGTTTAGAAACGAATATAAAAAACAGGTCAGTCATTAATTAGATAAACGACGTCGGGTTCGGGAACCCGATGTCTACATTCTTTCGAAGGACAATTTATGGAACCACAACAGCTATCTATACCCCAGCCGGGATTATATCCAAATAAGAACTTGTATTCTTATCAGCAACCCGGGGCTTTTTTATCCGGATCGGAAGGGCTGATCATCGAGGATACAGTTGAAAACACCATTTCTTTCAATGTGTTGCCCAATAGGCCGGTCCAGGAAAAATTAAAGATGCGGCAATATCGGGTCTGGGATGATGCCATTGAAGCCGAATTCGATCGTGAATATTTCAGCACGATGGAAAAAAGTCCCAACCACCTGATTTTCCTCACAATTCTGGTACACTTACAAAAAATGCTCTATGTCTATATGTGCCACTATTGTGGGATAAAATATGATCCATTTGGACCTGAACTACTGAAAGTTTGGCCAACACAGCTGGATATTTCGATGCCTAAATTGATCACCAAACACCAACATATTCGACATCTATTAAAAATCAAATCTGTGATTGAACTCCGGCCCAAACAATTTATGATCACAGCCGATTCATCTGTGGAAAATAGGGTGACGGTGAATGGGCAAGCGCTGGTAATTCGACTGGACTCTTAAACCCTTACAATTCATAAATATCTCCCTGAATTTGTGATCTTGTTCACAAATTTTTTGGGTAATTATTGTCTAAATTTTTTGTTTATGATTTAATTACTATATAATTTTCGTTACACGCGAACCCTCTCTCTTTCTTCAATTTCCTTGAACGAACAAAAGTATTTCCAACCCGCCGCTGACCGCGAAAATCTCGTGGGCATTTATCGTATATGGTTACGTGAAAATAAACTTAACTACGCAAAATATTTTTCCATCCTGTCAATTGTATTTATGGCGTTATTAATCCCATTTGACTTTTTATTGTTTGAAGATGGTTACACCTTTTCTCGAATCCGGATTTTTGTCATTGTTCTGCTCACACTTAATCTCTACGGTCTTAGCGTCTGGAAAATCCGCGATCTTGACCGCTTAAGCGAGGGCGTCTTTCCAATTTTACTCCTTCCGGGAATTGTCTTCATTGGTATTTATTTGTACTGGTTGACCACCACGACAGGTCCGGCTCACAATACCGTTTTTATCGCCAATCTCATGGCTATATTTTTTATCACGTTTTTTTATAATCGGTTTTGGAAAGAACAATATGTACTGAACCTGATTACGTCCATTATTTTATTACTCATTCCGTTTATTAATGAAAATCTTGGTGATGAAGTTCTTCTACTTATTATCTGTGAATTGGCCTCTATTTTAGCTGCATTTTTTTTCAGAAGGGAATTCGTTGGAACACTTTATGTTAAAGATTTAATACGATTGAATAAAGCATTACGCGTTGCCAAAGAGAAAGCGGAACAATCGGAAAAAGTAAAAACATTATTTTTGGCGAACATGTCCCATGAAATTCGGACACCGCTGAATTCGATACTTGGATTTATCCAGGTTGTGAAACAGGAGGTAGATTCATTTTTGACACCCGATCAAAAGGATCATTTTAACATTATTGAAATGAGCAGTGAACGGCTTATGAATACCGTTCATGAAATATTAGATATCTCGCAAATTGAAGCCGGAACATTTCAGATTAAACCTGTCCGTTTGAATTTGACGGAGCTGGTTAACGAAGTTTATCGGGAACATCGGCCTCAGGCGAAAGACAAGGGCCTTGTATACCAATTACATCAACAATCGGAACCGTTATTCATCCGTGCGGATCGGTACTCCGTTTATCAGGCAGTTTCCAATCTGGTAGGAAACGGTATCAAATATACGGACCGGGGCCGAGTGGACATAACCCTGCTCTCTCGACGTCATAAAGCACAGGTTATTATCCAGGATACAGGTATCGGAATGAGTCGGGAATATTTGGAGAAAGTTTTTGACACTTTTTCCCAGGAAAGTCAGGGCTACACCAAAAAGTACCAGGGCATTGGTCTGGGGCTATCCTTGGCAAAGCGGTATGTGGATCTGAATGGCGGGACCATCGGCGTGACCAGTGAAAAAGGGGTGGGAACCACGTTCACACTGGAATTCAAGACCCTTCCTCCCAAAGAAAAATAACCTTACTTTTAAATTTATTGTCGTGTAGTCTTGGGGTAAAGGTCCCTAATTTCACGTCTGTTAATCGTACCATATAGTTCAATTCCGGGGGATGCAAAGGTCAATGGATAGACCCAAAGAAACACCATGTCAATTGGACCATCTTCGGACTCAGATGGCCCCCAAATTTCTTCCGGTTGCAGATGTATTCGCCAAGATTCATCGCGGTGATCGTATTTTCATTCATACCGGGTGTGGCGAGCCCCAATTTCTGGTCAACGCTCTGGTGGAATATGTGGAACACAATCCCAAGTCCATTTTTGATTCCGAAGTTTTCCATGTCTGGTCTCTGGGTGTAGCCCCGTACACCAATCCCAAATACCAACGAAACTTCCGGTATAATTCCTTTTTTATTGGTAATACCACTCGGGAAGCAGTAAATCGTGGACTGGCGGATTACACCCCGATATTTTTATCAAAGGTTCCCGACCTCTTTCGGGACAACCTGATTCCCATTGATGTAGCCCTGATTCAAACATCGTGTCCCGATCGCCACGGATATATGAGTTTGGGAATCAGCGTGGATATTGTTAAATCCGCGACTGAAAATGCCCGTCTCGTCATAGCACAGGTAAACCACAACATGCCTCGCATTCATGGAGACGGTTTTCTTCACATTCGGGAAGTGGATTACATCATTCCGCATGATGAACCGCTGTTGGAATACCAGGAATTTCCTGACAGTGACCTGGCTCAAAAAATTGGCCATCATGTCGCCAGTCTGATTGAGGACGGCGATACCATCCAGGTTGGATATGGCAGTTTACCCAACGCCATTCTGAAAAACTTGCGGGATAAACGCCACCTGGGGGTTCATACCGAATTACTAGGCGATGGAATCGTGGATTTGATGAAACGGGGTGTCATTGACAATTCCCGAAAGACCATCAATACGGGTAAAACGATTGCCAGTTTCTGCATGGGGTCACGGGAGACCTACACGTATCTCCATGACAATCCGGGGATTGAATTTAAAGCTGTAGATTACACGAATGATCCCAGGGTCATTGCCGAACACGACCGCATGACCGCCATCAACTCCGCGCTGGAGATTGATCTCACGGGTCAATCCACGGCGGAATCGCTGGGAGAATATTTTTATAGTGGCATTGGGGGGCAGGCCGATTTCATGCGCGGAGCCGTACAGGCTCGTCGGGGAAAAACCATTCTAACTTTACCGTCTACTGCCGAGAATGGTACTGTCTCACGCATTGTTCCCTTTTTGAAAGAGGGCGCCGGTGTGACCCTGAATCGGGGTGATATTCAGTATGTAGTTACGGAATATGGCATTGCCTATCTTCACGGAAAAAATATCCGGGAGCGAGCCATGGAATTGATAGCCATAGCCCATCCCAAATTTCGTCCGGAACTGATCCAGAAGGCTAAAGAGCGGCATCTTATCTATTCGGATCAGGCCATCATCCCAGGGAAAGGCGGCGAATATCCCGCAGAGTTGGAAACCTTCCGGACCACCAAAACCGGGCTGGAAATATTCCTCCGGCCGGTAAAAATAAGCGACGAACCGTTGCTGAAAGAATTTTTTTACTCCCTCTCCGACAACAGTTTATACCGGAGATTTTTGTCCCATCGAAAAGATATCCCCCACGAACGGCTTCAGGATTTCACCGTTATCGATTATTCCACCGAGATGATCATCCTGGCTTTACGGAAAATAAAAAAGAGACCCACCATTGTCGGGTTGGGACAATACGCCATTATTGAGTCCACCCATACCGCCGATGTGGCGTTTGTTATTCGGGATGACCACCAAAATTTGGGTATCGGTCGCGAATTACTAGCCTACCTTACCGTATTGGCGAAACGTCAAGGACTGCTGGGTTTCACCGCCGATGTGCTCATGGAAAATTTGGCCATGCTGCATCTGTTTGAAAGCCGGGGATTCGATATTCAGAAACGTACGTCGGAAGGGGTTTATGAAATCAAAATGATGTTCAGGAGTGAAAGTTGATCACAGCAAAGTCGGATATACACTACTTATTTGAACCCCGATCCATTGCCATCATTGGAGCCAGTTCGGTCCCCACCAAGATTGGGTATAAAATCCTGCAGAATATTGTTGATGTGGGATATCAGGGGAAAATCTATCCTGTCAACCCCAAGGGAGGAACCATCTTAGGATATCCGGTTTATCCCTCAGTGGAGGCGATCGACGGGGAGATTGACGTGGCCGTGTTGGCGATTCCCGCGCGATGGGTGTATGACACGGTGGTGGCTTGTGGAAAGAAAAAGGTTAAACATTTGTCGATCATCTCCTCAGGATTTTCGGAAGTGGGGAATGTGGAGGAGGAACAAAAAATTGTCACCTACGCCCGGGAGCACGGAATGCGCATTCTGGGACCCAATATTTTTGGTCATTATTCCGCCAAAGTATCGTTGAATGCCACTTTCGGTCCCCGTGACATTCATCCCGGGAACGTGGCCATTATCACCCAGAGCGGCGCTTTGGGGATTGCCATGATTGGCAAAACGGCCGTTCAGAATATTGGGCTCTCGGCCATTATTTCCGTGGGGAATAAGACCGATATCGATGAAAACGATTTAATCGAATATCTTATTCAACAGGCTGAAACCAAGATTATTCTCATGTATATCGAAGGGATTCATCAAGGCGATCGGTTGGTGCAGACTTTGAAAGCCGCAACACGGATCAAACCGGTGATTGTCATCAAATCCGGGCGCTCCAAGCGTGGCGCTCAGGCAGCGGCTTCCCATACCGGTTCACTGGCGGGTGCCGATGAAATATTCGATGCCATTATGAAGCAATGCGGTGTTTTCCGTGCTGAAAGCATTCAGGACGCCTTGGACTGGTGTAAATATTTATCCCACGCCCCGGCACCCCGTGGACACAATACGGTGATCATTACCAATGGTGGCGGCGTGGGCGTTATGGCCACGGATGCCTGCGAAAAATATCGCCTCCATCTCTATGACGATGCGGAGCGTTTAAGACTCACCTTTGAATCGGTGACACATGGATTCGGCTCAACGAAAAATCCCATCGATCTCACCGGAGAAGCGACCCGTCAAGATTACGAAAAGGCGCTTTTGGAAGCCTTGAGAGACCCGGAAATTCATTCAGTCATTAGTCTTTATTGCGAAACGGCGGTTATGGATATCGATCAACTGACCGACATGATGCGCAATACCTATGCTCGCTATCGGGATGCGGGAAAGCCCGTTGTGTTTTCCATATTTGGCGGCGATTTAACAGAGCAAGCCATTGCCCGACTAACAAAGGAGAACATTCCGGTCTATCGGGATGTCTATGAAGCTGTGTCCTGCCTGGGTGTTCTCCATGCTCACGGCGATAATCTAAGCCGGGAAGTGGAGCCCCCGGTGGAGCCGGAATTGGATTGTGGAACTATCGACGCCATTATTGATGAGGCGTTGGCCAATGGTCGCCATTTTCTCCTGGCACATGAGGGCCAGGCTCTGTTGAAAGCGGCGGGGTTAGAGGGACCGTCCGGCGGTGTGGCCAAATCTCTGGAAGCGGCTGTAACGTTGGCGGATTCCATTGGATATCCAGTGGTTATGAAAGTGGTATCCCGGGATATTCTCCATAAAAGTGATGCGGGAGGCGTACTTTTAAATTTGGTTTCCCGTGAAGAAGTGATCGATGCCTATCAAACCATTATTCACAATTGCAAAACACACGTTCCTAATGCCCGCATCGAGGGTGTGGAGGTGGTCAGCCACATACCTCCGGGAACCGAAGTTATTTTAGGAGCTCGCCGAGATAAATCCTTTGGTCCGGTCCTTATGTTTGGGTTAGGGGGTATTTATGTGGAGGTCATGAAAGACGTGGCTTTTCGTGCGCTTCCCGTGACCCGCAAAGAACTGATGACCATGATCAAGGACATTAAATCCTATCCGTTATTATTGGGAGTGCGCGGTGAATCGCGTCGGGACATTGAAGGGATTGAAGACGCCCTGGCCCGCGTGGGCGCTGTCCTCCAGCGTTGTCCCCGGATTACCGATTTTGAAATCAACCCGCTCATGGTCTATCCTCAGGGCAGCGGAGTGAAAGCCGTGGATGTCCGTGTGTTGATTCGAGCCAGTGAAGGAGATAAATCATGAAAAAAATTGTCATCTCATCCATGCGCAAAGATGCAGGGAAAACCAGCTTTATTGTGGGACTGGCCAAGGCCTATGATCGTTCTTTTGGATATATAAAACCGTTTGGCGATCGGTTATTATACCGGAAAAAACGCCTATGGGATTATGATTCGGCCGTGGCTTTGGAAGCCATGGGCGTTCAGGAATCGCCGGAAAACATGAGCCTGGGGTTTGATCACTCCAAACTGAGGTTCATGTATGATAAATCTCAGACCAAAGCCAAATTGAACGCTATGGCAGAAGATCTGGCTCCCGGGAAAGATGTGCTGCTAATTGAAGGCGGATCAGACATGATTAGGGGCATCTCCGTTCATTTGGATGCATTATCCGTGTGCCGCACCTTGGATGCTCGCCTGATTGTGGTTTTATCCGGACATAAAGATCAAATTGCCGATGATGCCGTTTTCCTGAATAATCACGTACGCTTGCGCGAAGGAAAATTACTGGGTGTCATTTTAAATAAGATTCAGGATCCGGAAGATTTTCAAATGGCCTACGGTGATTTATTCCAATCGTTAAATATTCCGGTTTTGGGAATTCTACCCTATGTGGAAGATTTGACCTATCCCAATGTGCAGTACATCGCCGATGCGTTGTTTGGAAAAATTATCACCGGGGAATCGAATCTCAATCGCCTGGTAAAACAAACTTTTGTGGGCGCCATGTCCGGGGACGCTGTGATGCGGCTGCAACGCTTTCGAGTCAAAGATAAACTGGTGATTACCAGCGGAGACCGATCCGATATGGTGCTGGCTGCGGTGGACACGGAGAGCGCCGGCATTATCCTGACAAACAACATTTTGCCTCCGCCTAATGTGATCGCTCGGGCCAATGAAGCTCAGGTGCCCTTAATTCAGGTTCAGTTTGACACCTACCAAACGGCGAAGAAAATTGATGCCTTGGTGCCACTGCTTGGGAAAAACGACACAGAGAAAATGGAGCTGCTGGGAACCTTGGTTAAAGAAAATACGAATTTGAGTTCAGTGTTATAACTAGGAACTGTTTTATCTATTGGGTTAATTCGTCAGTTTTGAGACGAATCTTCTCTTCTTCCCCTGGCGATAATGGCCAGGGGATATCCAACGTCTCTTCCCACCAGCGCCGTATCCGATTAAGGAGGGAGGTCAGAGATTTTTCCGTTGATTTTTCTTTGGAATCCACGTCCTTCCACTCGGTGTCAAGAAAAGCCTGAAGTTCAGCAATTTTTTCTCGTTTTACGGACGTTTCGCCGCTGAGGGTCACCAAAGGTTGTAACAGGGATTCAGCAGCAGAACCGTCTTCACCAGCAAGGTATTCTTTGAGGTGTTGAGTCCAAGATTCTATGACTTTGGCTCTCCGAAGGTTTTCCAGGGCCGCTTCCAAATCGGGAATGCCGGAACCTTGAAGTTGGTTTGCCAGTTCAGATAAAACGCCTTCCGGATCTGCCTCTCGGAGGTGAATATTCCAATACACCTGAGATTTATATCCCTGAAGCTGGAGCTGGATTCCCTGAGTCCGAATGTCTTCCACCCGGCGCAGAAACCACAATCCGGAGCGCTGTTCCTGCAGGCAGAGATAGTGGGAGTTTTCCGGAGGTAAATCCCAGGCTTCCCATAACGTCACCTGTTGCAAATCATCCTGCGCTTCCCGCCGAAAGGCCACGGAACGATGAATCCACCCCTGAGTGGATTCGTACGCGTTGTTCACAGCCACCAGCGTTCGTTCTCCTCCGACGTAATTGCTGTAAACAATGACATTTTCATTAACCTGACCCCCATCTGTAAATAGGTCATATAGATAAAACCGCTCCACGTGGGCAAATAACCATCGTTTTTTCAAAAGGGGCGTAATGTCCTGGTCATGACGGTGCATCAGGGCTTCATTCGGTGTTTCCTGCCACTGGGCCCGACGGAATTCCATGCCGTACTTTTCATGGAACCCTTCCCATTGACCGTGACCGAACAGGGGCAAACCGGGAAGGGTGGACATAAGGGTTGTTACGGCAAAATATTTGTCGCCATCTCCAAATTGGACCACCGCCGTTTCCTCGTCGGGATTATTCAAAAAATTAACATAGCGCTTCAGGATTTGGGGATCAAACTCCAGGGTGTTTTTTATCAACTGGCGGTAGGCTTGGTTTTCCTCCATCTTAAGCATATTCATAAAAGCGCTGTTATATACCCGGTGCATGCCCAAGGTGCGGACAAAATATCCCTCCATCATCCAAAAGGCTTCCGCCAGGAGCAAGGTATCAGGGACTTCCTCCGCCACACGATTCACCACCTCACGCCAAAATTCGGTGGGCAGTCGGCGGTTGAATTCCTGATCATCCATGCTGGCAAGTGCACGGGAAGGAATGGCTCCGCCTTCGCCGGGGCGAGGATACCATAATCGACGAATATGTTTTCGGGCCAGGGTCATGGCAGCGTCAAAACGGATGATTGGCGTCTGCCGTGCCACATGGAGAATGGTCTGTATCACTGCTTCCCGGACTTCCGGATTGAGGTAATCCAGTTGCGCCGTATCGTTCCAGGGCATGGATGTCCCGTCATTGCCGTGATAGATGTAGCGGGTCTCGTTCCGATCCCGGTACACCGCTTTAAAGACTACCGCCGCATCGCTGTGATCGTAATAATGGTCTTCGATTTGGATCGATATACGAGGATCTGAGGATAAGTTACCACTCTGAAATGTGTAGGATGAAAACGGTGGTTCCGACGTGGAGATAAAATAGTCTGGATGATCTACCACCCAGTCTGAATCCAGTCCGGTATGATTCGGCACCATATCACTGGCCAGGCGAATACCACGTTGCCGGGCTCGTTCCCGCAAATTGGCCAGGGCCACGTCTCCTCCGATGTCCTGGGCAACCTGGTATCGTTTCAAGGAATAGGCCGACGCTTCCGCATCTGATTGACCCATCCACTGCTTGATGGTGCGGGAAACATCGCTTCGCTCCCAAATCCCGATCAACCACAGGGCCGTAAATCCCCGCTCTTTCAATTGATCCAGCACTTCATCGGGAATCTGATCCAGACGGGAAATTTCCCGCCCAAACTCCCGCGATAGTTGGTCCAGCCACACTAAGGTATTTTTCGCAACCATTACCACATTGGGCATCCAATCGCGGTCAGGACTGTAATCCGGGTCCAGAGATTCCTGGTATTCCGGGACTTCAATCGGTCCCGGACCAACGCCACGGAAGGTCGATTCCTCTGCTAGGATATCCAGACCCATCACCAGATGGTCTAACCACGCGCCCAGATAGGGCGCCCAATGGTCACGGATATACTGCAGTTGTTGGGAAAGAGAGTCAGGGTGAGCGTTTAACGGTGCCAATAGCCAATCTTTTAAGGATGTTCCCTGAAAATCAACCGTATCTAGAAGATCAAGCAAGGTGGTTGAAGTCTCTGATTTGGATTCGGGATACTCAAACACCTTTTGGATAAATTTGGCAGCTTCATTGTTTTGACATAACGTCTGAATGAGGCCGTTCTCGACCACAATGGCCCGAGAATCCGGCGAAAGATTATGGACATCCAGAGAGGTTCCGGAGGCGAAAATATCCGCTGTTGGGAAGGTTTCTAATAACGAAGCCAGGAATGAAGCTGATGTCCCTGATTGGGTGACCAATTTATCCAGGGTAACCTTGGATTGGGCCAGGGCCGCCTCCAGCATTTTCCGATACACCTGCGTCCAAACGTTGAGGGCGTAGAATTCGCCTGGCGAAATCGATTGAAGGGAGGGCTCTAACTCTGCCAGTTGTGTCTGCGTTTGAACGGATTGGGAATAGGATGACCGGCTCGGTTTATTTTCCATTGGAAAGAGGGAACCTGTAAATCCGGATCGATTCCGAAAATGACGGGATACCGGCAGTTCCCGGGAGAGCTGTGGTTTGGATGGCATACGCGGACTCATGGTTAAAAAGGGGGCGAAAATTACATCGGTTGAACTGGGAATGGGATGAAATTCATATGTTACCACGGAGTATTGAATTCGATGAAAAATATTTATTATAATCTTTATTCGACCCTTTCAGGGTCTCCTTTTCTCTTTCGTTTTCTTCTATTCACATTCTTCCCTTTCGGGGAAGTTGTTGATTATCGAGGTATTCTAGCTCATTATGGAACTCCGAAGGGGTTCAATATGAATAGCATAGAATTCCCTTCTTGTCACAACCCCAGAGGGGTTGAATCATTGGGTAGTTTTATATTCAATTCTACAAATCGGTAGTAATATTTGCTTTCAGAGGTGTCTATTTATTTTTTTGTATTCACATTAAATTTTTTCAAGAAATCTATAGTGATGGGTTGATTGTTTAGTCACCGTTGAATCAGGAAAATTTAAAAGCTTAATATCTTCCCAATAGGTCATTAAACCCCGGAAGGGTTTAATGTGAATAGCCCTGAAGAATAAATATGAATAGCAACCCCGAAGCGGGTTGAATATAAATGGATCAGAATAGTATTGTTGCCTATCAATTATCGTAGAATAATCAGGAAAATTAAAATGTCAACCTACACGCAATTAATATATCATATCGTATTTTCTACCCGGAATAGGATATGTTCTCTTACAGAAAAAAGGCAAGCGGATTTATACAAATATATCTGGGGGATTATCCAAAATAAGAAATGCCATTTATACCGAATTAACGGTATGGAAGATCATATTCACATTGCGACAGATGTACGGCCTGCCATCGCTCTTTCCGATTTCGTGAAAGATATTAAGGTGGCATCTCACGATTGGATTAAACGAGAGAAAATATTCCCACATTTTGAGGCTTGGCAGGAAGGATACGCTGCTTTCACCTTCTCATTTCGTGATAAAGACAGACTGATCGACTATGTAAAAAATCAAAAGGAACATCACAGAAAAACAACATACAAAGAGGAACTTAAAAAACTGCTTGTGGAATGGAGTGTTGAATTCGAGGAAAAATATTTGTTATAACCTCTATTCGACCCTTTCAGGGTCTCCTTTTCTCTTTCGTTTTCTTCTATTCAAATTATTCCCCTTCGGGGAAGTTGTTGATTATCGAGGTATTCTAGCTCATTATGGAACTCCGAAGGGGTTCAATATGAATAGCATAGAATTCCCACCCTGTCACAACCCGAAACGGGTTGAATAAACTACCAGGTGATAAACAGCTATTAATAATTAATTGATCTTATCTTCCTAATCTCTACGATATCTGTGCCCTCGGTGGCTTATAAAAGAATCAACCCCAATCAATCCTTGAAAACTCAATTTTCTTAACCGTAAAATGAGCTGATTAGACAGAGGTATTCATGGAAACACAATCCACATCGGGAAACGATTTCTGGAAAGCTCTGGGACCGGGGTTGCTTTGGGCCGGGGCTTCGATAGGGGTCAGTCATTTGGTCCAGTCTACACGGGCAGGAGCCACCTATAACTTCAATTTAGTCTGGCTTGTAATTCTGGCAATGGTGATGAAATATCCATTTTTTGAATTCGGACCTCGATACGCTGCCGCCACTGGAGACAGTCTCTTGCGAGGGTATTATAAATGGAGTCCCTGGGCGTTGGGCGTGTTTATTTTTATGACCGTGGGCACCATGTTTGCGGTCATGGCTGCCGTAACCGTTGTCACTGCCGGGTTGGCCACCCAATTGTTTCCATTCGGGCTCAGCCCCCTGCTGTGGAGCGCGATTTTACTGGGCATCTGCGCCCTTATTTTGATGTTTGGGCAATATGCCTTCTTGGATTCCGCCATTAAAGTGATTATCGTGGTCTTATCCCTGTCAACCCTTGTGGCGGTGGTGGCGGCCGTTATTCATGGACCGGCGGGGCAGCCGGGAGTTGTGAGTCCTTCCCTTTGGACGCTCACAGGTATTTCCTTTATGGTGGGCTTGCTGGGATGGATGCCCTGTCCCATCGATGTATCGGTCTGGCATTCTCTGTGGACTCTGGAACGGAAAAAACAAACCGGCGTGACGCCGGTGTATAAAAATGTCCGCCTGGATTTTGATATCGGGTATTATGGAACGGGTGTCATGGCCTTGGGTTTTCTCAGTTTGGGTGCGCTGGTCATGTTTGGCACAGGAGAAGTGTTTGCTAAATCGGGAGGAGCGTTTGCTGGGCAATTGGTGGAACTGTACACCAAAACTTTAGGTTCCTGGAGTCATCTCATCATCCTACTGGCGGCGTTTACTACCATGTTCAGTACTACCCTTACCGTGGCGGATGCCTATCCCCGAGTTTTGAGTCAGGCCTGGATAGAATTTCGATCCAGTAATGCGTCGGGTCGTCCTACAACTATCTATTGGGGCGCGATGGCGGTGGTCATGGCAGGGGCGTTATTGTTACTCACGGGTCTCAGATCCACCATGACCTTTATGGTAGATGTGGCCACTACATTGTCTTTTCTGACAGCCCCTGTTCTAGCTTGGTTCAATTATAAGGTACTCTTCAGTCCAGAATTTCCCTCAGATTATCGGCCGGGACCGGGTTTGCAACGCCTTAGCTGGGTTGGCTTGATCTTCCTGACCGGCTTTGCCCTGGTCTATATCTATTGGCGATTCTTTCCCGGTTAAGGGGTACCGGCCCAGACGGGCATCTGCGTTAAATCAATTCCAAACACAATACCACCCAACAGGAAAATGGCCAGAGTAATCAATCCGGCTCCGATAAAGTTGAGCCAAATTCCTGTTTTCACCATATCCTGGATATCCACTCGGTGGGTTCCGAAAATTATGGCGTTGGGTGGTGTGGCCACCGGAAACATGAAAGCAAAGGAACAGGAAAGGGTGGCTGGGAAAAGGAGAAAAAGCGGGTTCAGATTGATGTCCAACGCCAGACTGGCCACAATGGGAATTAATATCTGCGCCGTGGCCGTGTTAGAGGTGAGTTCCGTTAGGAAGGTGACGAATAATGCCAGGAGTATAAGAATCGCAACGACGGGAAAGTCGCTGAGTGACGTAAAATGATGCCCCAACCAGGCCGCCAACCCGGATTCCTTAAAACCGCTGGCCAGGGCAAACCCTCCGCCAAATAAGAGCACGATATTCCAGGGAATCCGTTTGGCGGTATTCCAATCCAGAATACGGGATTTGTCTTTTCCGCGGGAGGGAATCATGAATAACAGAAGCGACATGAAAATGGCTACGGTTCCGTCGTTGATATACGTGGGATGGGAAAACCACCGGGACCAGCCCGGAAAAGTGATGCCACCCAGATTAAGATCCGAACGGGTAATCCAAAGTAAGGCTAAAAGAATAAAATCAACGAGCACCACCTTTTGTTCAAAACTGATGGGTCCCATTTCACGGAACTGACGTTTAAACGTGTCGGTATCGATCTTCAGGATGTGGGCATTCCGGCAGTAGCGACGCTGTAAAACAAACCAGGTAATTCCCAAAAAGACCAGAGATATGGGAGTTGCAAATATCATCCAGGAGACAAAATTAATTTCCGGAATAGCGGGAAATAAGATTTGAACCATTCGCGCCAGAACCAGATTGGGAGGGGTACCCACTAACGTGGAAATGCCGCCAATTGTAGCGCTATAGGCAATACCCAGAAAAATGGCGGTGGAGTAGGGCTTTAATTGCTCTGGGGAAAGATGATCTTCCAGATTGAGGATAATAGCCAATCCAATCGGAACCATCATCATCGTTGTGGCGGTGTTGGAAATCCACATGGATAGAAACGCGGTGGAGGCCATAAACCCCAGGAGGATATTTTCCGGTCGGGCGCCCACCCGGGTTAGAATAGAAAGGGCAATCCGACGATGAAGATTCCACCGCTCCATGGCGAGAGCCACTAAAAATCCCCCGATGAATAAAAAAATGATATGATTGAAATAGATCGGTGCAACCGCTTTCCCATCCATGATGCCCAGGAGGGGGAAAAAGGCCACTGGAAGGAGGGCCGTCACTGCCAGGGGCACTGCTTCCGTCATCCACCAGATCGCCATCCAGACCGCAATCCCCGCGGTCCTTACCGCCTCGGGATGTTCAGGGTCCATTCGAAAGAAGAGCATCACCAGCACCCCTAGCACAGGTCCGGATACCAATTTCAACGTAGCAGGTTTCAACATAATGCTTCGCCCTCATTAGATAAAAAACACCTGGAAAATTCCTGAAATTGGGTTGGATTATCAAGGATTTCCATGTTTGATCTCATTAGCCGCAGCGTACACCGAAGATGAAGAAATTGATTGAAGTTTGATGCGTTGGGGTGATGGTGTATTGGAGTAATGGATTATTTTCCACTTTAACACCTCAACACCTAAACACCTGAACACCCCCTCAACGTAAAAATTCCTCCCTGGTCTTCACTCCGCGACTTGGTAACCGGAGAATAAAGGGCGAAATATCTGTGACCTGGTTCATAGGGTGGGAGTTGCTATAGTTAAAAATTCCGTCACTATTTTAGAGTACAATACTCTAAGTAGGGATTTTCGAACAACCAGGAGGAACACCTGAATGGGAAAACCATTCAAGAATTTTTTCATCATCCCTCTATTTTTAACATCGGTGATCACCGTAACCGGAACACCAGTGGAAGAGCAATTCAGTCGCCTGACGGAACAGCAGAAATCCATCTTGGTTAGGGCCTACGAATTGGGGGCGCCCTATGATTTGGGCTACACCTTGGCGGCCATCGCTTGGCAAGAATCGTTTGTGGGAGACCGGATAGTCCCGATCAATCTTCAGGACCCGTCAGCCGGGCTCTGGCATAAGAATATCTACAATGCCCTAGCGGAACATCCGGAAACACCTCAGAACGGATTGCAGATCAATATGATGGCTCAGAAGCTCATCAACGATATGGAATTTGCCGCTTCCATTGCCATTTCCGATCTGGAGCATTGGAAAGTCCGCCGGAACGGGAATTGGATGGATGTGTGGGCTTCGTATAATGCGGGGAAATATTACAAGTCCGATCAGGCTCGTTCCTATGCCCGGTCCATCTATCAAAAAATAAAAGCGCTGGAACGGGTTCTCCCGATTCTAATTGCTTCCCGGGAGTCCGGTGCGGTTTAAAATTTCAGTTATCAATCAGATTTTAATTTTCGTCTAACAAATCCGTGGCAGTTGCTCACCCACGGGCATATCCACGATTCGTTGTCCTCCCAGACCGGTAGTTATTGTAACCGTCCTGGGATGCTCCGCCACTACCTCGCCGATGATACACGCATCTCGACCCACGTCTGTAGATCGCATGGCCTCTAAGACGGCCTCCGCGTCCGGTTGAGGAACAATGGCGATCAGTTTTCCTTCGTTGGCTACGTAGAGAGGATCGATCCCCAGGATTTCACAGGCTCCCTGCACATCCGGTTTTACCGGGATGGTGTTCCCGTCCAACCGAATGCCTACGCCGGAACTGGAAGCGAATTCATTCAGGGTGGTAGCCACGCCGCCACGGGTTGGGTCCCGGAGGGCGTGAATGTTTTGGGTGACATCCAACATGGTTTTTACTAGTCCATTTAAGGCCGCCGTATCGCTCTTGACCCGGGATTGGAAGGAGAGCCCTTTCCGGCTGGTGAGAACCGCCATGCCGTGATCGGCAATGGTTCCGGAGAGCAACACCTGATCTCCCGGCTGACAATGCGACGCCGAAATCTGTATACCTTCGGGAATGACCCCGATACCAGATGTATTGATATACAGTTTATCACAAGAACCTTTATTGACCACTTTTGTATCCCCGGTGACGATCCGCACACCGGCCTTTTTGGCGGCTGATTCCATGGATAACACAACGCGGTGCAAAGTTTCGATTGCCAATCCTTCTTCCAGGACAAAGCCGACGCTTAAGTAAAGGGGTGTGGCTCCATTCATGGCGACGTCATTCACGGTGCCGTTCACTGCCAGTTCGCCGATATTTCCACCTGGAAAAAAAATGGGGTCCACCACATAGGTATCGGTGGAGAAGGAAATTTGGCCGAGAGGTAGGTTCAGGGTTGCTTGGTCCTCCAGGCGGTCCAACATATCATTCCCGAACCGGGGTAGGAAGAGGGTTTCGATAAGTTGGGCCGATAACCGTCCACCGGCGCCGTGGGCCAGTTGAATAGTGTCGTGATCCATGATTGGCACCGGGCAGGATAATGATTCAGGAAAATCGACCATATTAGCGTTCCTTTATGTGCAATTTTTTAATGATAATTCTACAACCGCTCAATCAATCCGTGTGTCCCTTTTTTTAACAGAGGATTACTCAGGATTTTCCCTGCAAGTTGATGTTGCAAAGTTCAAAAGACTCTCAGTGGTTTTACTCATTTGTGCATTAAATCCTCCTTGGTCCACAGGCTGGAATATTAGAAATCCCCCTGTGTCCCCCTTTAAGAAAGGGGGATTTTTTTGTCTCACCAATTTCAAAACATTTTTCCCAAAAAGGATTACCTTTGGCATCTCCGAAAGTCCCCCTTGTCAAAGGGGGATTTAAGGGGATATTAAAAACCCGAAAAATGAACTTGCTACATTTTAACGGACACCTAAAGAAGTCATATTTAATAGAACTGG